>NZ_AZDG01000015.1 GCF_001434665.1 Companilactobacillus tucceti DSM 20183
CCCAATAATAGAAGTGCTTTTATTTTATTGTCTCAAAAAATAGTTGCAGTACCTTTACGATATGATTTTTAATTTAATTATTAAAGAAGGACGTTAGGATTAGAAAAACTATTCCACCAACTATAATACCTATACCTACAATGAAAAAATTCCACAATCCTAAAAATCCGAATACTATCAAGATAATTCCGATTATTGGGTGGCGTAATAAAGCCGCCCCAGTCTTAATAAGTAGCCAAACAATAACTAAAATTGCTACTAAAACTGCTATTAATAAAGGTGCACTACTAGCAGTATTTGTCGCCATCAATGTGAACATTCGACTCCTCCTTATTTAGACTAGATTATATCATTCAAATGACTAAAGTATACAAAAGACAATTATTTTCGAATTAAAATTTTATTCAAAATATTATACATAAAGAACGATACGAAAAAACCTAAAGCATAGCAAAACATAGTTATTTTAAGTACAATAAAAAGCTCATTTTGAAATATTGGACTTAAAAAGCCAAGAAGATAAATAATTGCTGCAATTACTAAAAGTATTAGTCCTAATCCTAACAAGTATTTGTGTGTGTGGACAAAAAAGACATCCTTTTTTGTTAACTCTCCTTGTTTAAACTGTTGAATTATATCTTCAATGGCTTGACCTTCATCTTTGCCAAGCTTCTTTTGATCCGATACATAATCTATCATCATCGTTTCGATCTCATTTTTTTCATCCATTGAAATAGATAGGTCACTTATAAATTCATCTATTGAATGATAGGTTTTATATAAGGGATTGATCCTCAAATGATCAATATAATTTAAAATAGACCAAAAAGCGGCTAACATGATTGCCATCATATAACCAACAACAAATGTAAATTCTATTTTGGATGGATCAATAACGCTATCCAAGTAATAGCAAACATAAAAAAGTAATGCTGAAATAATCAAAATCAGTTTAAAGCTGATTTGCTTCATTGAAAAATATTCCATCAGTAGACACCTCACATAAACCTTTTGACAATATTAGACAAATTGTTGAAGTCCTCTTTCAGTACCGTAAGCTGACTTAACCCTTCATTTGTAACTTTATAGTATTTTCTTTTACCGCCATGAGATTGTTCGCCCCAATATGATTCAATCGAGTGCTGCTTCTCTAATCTCTTCAACGCTATGTAAAGTGTTGCCTCTTGGATTTCAAAAGTTTCACCTGACTTATCAGTAATAACTTTAGATATTTGATAACCATAATTATCGTTTTCCTTTAAAACTGACAGGATCAGCAAATCGATGGTACCTTTTAACATCTCTTTATTCATCAGTTTGATCCTCTATTAATATTCTAAGTATAATTTTACACAAGAAAAAATAGAATTACTATTCAAAGCCAAATCTATTCAATAGTTTATCTTCAATTTGATTATATTTTTCAACTAATCCATGTATAAATTCATCTTTAGCAAGTAGTTGATACCAAATAATACCTATTAATGTAGAAATAAGCATTCCAGTTAATACATCAGATGGATAATGAACACCGACGAAAATTCTAGATAAGGATACTAAAATAGCAACTAGTAAATAGTTGTATCTGGACCACGTCTTAGTACCAAGAAACAAAATTATCATAAAACTAAAGAAAATAATTGTATGATCACTAGGATAACTATTTCCAACATCTTTTGGTATCAACTGATGAACCTCATTCAAAACAGTAAAAGGTTGCGTATGATAATAGAGTTTTCCTGCAATCAATTTTCCAGCTAATTCAGAACTAACTGCGGTTAAAATGGAAATTAACAAGTTTACTCTATATTGATCATCATTACGTTTTTGAACCCATTTAAAAACCAAGAAAATTGCCAACACATAAATTGAATATTTAGCGAAAAAAACACCTATTGGATCAAGGGCCTTTATTGCTGCTAAATTATTAATTGTTCTAAATATCGAAATATCAACCGAATTCATTAAATTAACCTCTACTAAATAACGTTAAGTACATTACTAAATAATATAAAGTAATATACTTATAAAAACAAGAATATATTTATAAAGTTATATCTAATATATATACATTATGTGTAATAATATAAAAAAGATTGAAACAGAGGTTAAGTTCATGAAAGCAATGACTATAAACGATCAAAAACAACTTGGCATAGATGACATTCAAATTTCCGATATGCCTATTCCAAAACTTTCAAATAATGAAGTTTTAATTAAATTACACGCCGTAGCTCTAAATCCCGTAGATTATAAATTAACCGAAAATCATAATGCAAAATGGTCATATCCCCATATTCTAGGCCTAGATGGTGCCGGTGAAATCGTTAAGATCAGTAATGACAATCCTAAGAATTTTAAAGTTGGAGAAAGAGTCTTCTTCCATAACGATTTATCTAAAAATGGTACTTTTGCTGAATTTGCCAAAGCTAAATCAAATGTAGTATCTAGGATTCCCGATACTGTTCCTTACGAATCAGCCGCAGCTATTTTATGCAGTGGGTTAACTGCTTATCAAGCCATGTATCGAAAAATGAGTTTGATTGGCAAAAAGACTGTATTAATTCACGCCGGTGCTGGTGGAGTTGGAGGAATTGATATTCAGTTAGCAAAACATTCTGGTTTAACCGTTATAACGACCGTATCTAAACATAAAGTAGAATTCGCCAAAAAATTAGGTGCTGATTTTGTTATCGACTATAAAAGCGAGAACGTTAATCGTACGATAAATGAAATAACAAATGGCATTGGCGTTGATTTAATTATTAATACAATTGGCGGTAACAGTGTACAAGAAGACTTAAAGCGCCTTTCTTACAATGGAGGATTGGTAACTATTCTTAATACTCCAGATATTAGTAATTATGACTTAAGAAAAAATGGTCAAAATATTCTAACATTAAACCTTGGTGGGGTTCACCAAAGCAAAAATGAATCTCAACTGAACGATTTGTCAAAAATGGAAGACGAATTGATTCAACTGGTTAAAGATGGTATTGTCGATCCAATGGTCAATGAAATTATTGATTTTAAAGATATTCCGAATGGATTAAGGAAAATTAAGGAACATAAAACCGTTGGTAAAATTATCGCTCGAATTTAAAGAGTATGACAAAATGTGGTTCGTAGCTATGTGGAGGTTGCGACCTTTTGTCACACGCTTAGAATATAAAAATTGGAACCAAAATAAGAGACTGTGACCTAGGTCACAGTCTCTTATTTTATTTATCATTAGTTTAGCAAAATCATTTTTTTATTCTGCTACACTTTCCTTTTCATAGAATGCTTTTAACTCTTCTGGTGTTGGATATCCATCATTATCTCCCGGTGTTTGAACTTGTAACGCCCCCACTGCGTTACCTCTCAAAACAGCTGATTTCAAAGGCTTATTCTCTAATAATGCACTTATAACGCCTAGTGCAAATCCGTCACCTGCTCCAACTGTATCCACAACATGATCTACTTTAAATCCATGAACAGTGTATGTCTCACCATTTTTATTTTTAACGAAAGCTCCATCTGGACCAACTTTAACAATTACTGTTTCAGTTTGTTCACCTTTAAGATAAAAGTCAGCAATTTTTTCAGGATCAGAACTTCCCATTAAAATTTTACCTTCATTGATACCAGGTAAAACAATATTTGCCATACTTGCTAAATTATTAATGGTCTCTCTCATAACTTCTTCACTAGACCATAATTGAGGGCGCAAATTTGGGTCAAAAGTTGTTTTAACATTATTATCAATTAATTTTTTAAATAGCTTTCTAAATGTATTTTCGGCAGTCTCAGAAATAGCTGGGAATATCCCTGACATATGAGCAAACTTAACATCACTCAAATCGATCTTATCAACGATTTCTGATGTTAAATAAGAAGCTGCTGAATTTTTACGATAATTAAATGTATCAGGATCACCTTTTGAAACAAGTTGTTTTATTTGATGACCTGTCCAATGTTCATTATCTTCAAGGATATAATCGGTTCCTACATTATGTTCACTAATCTCTTTTTTAACATATTTACCAAATGGATCATCACCAACTTGAGAAATATATTGAACCGAATGGCCTAAACGGCTAATACCAATAGAGACATTTAGTTCTGCTCCACCTAAAAGTCGTTGAAATGTTTTAACATCTTCTAACTTTTTGTCCATATCCTTTGAAGCCAAAATAACTAGTGGTTCTCCAATTGTAATTACTTCACTCATGCTTACCCTCTCCTTATAAAAAAAGGGGCGTCCTAAGGACTCCCTTTTAATGTTTTATCTTAATTCGTCCATTGCGACTGCATCCATATCATCATATGTTTGGTTTTCGCCACACATAGCCCAGATAAATGCATAATTTGTTGTACCAACACCACAGTGAATTGACCAACTTGGATTAATAACTGCTTGTTCTTGAGACATAACAATGTGGTTAGATTCGTCAGGTTTGCCCATGAAGTGGAATACTCTTGTATCTGGAGCTCCAAATTCAATATATAGGTATACTTCCATTCTTCTTGCATGTGTATGTGCAGGCATTGTGTTCCATGATGAACCTGGTTCTAGAATTGTATAACCCATTTGTAATTGGCAAGTATCCATTTGTGATGCATCGATATATTTACAAATAGTTCTCTTATTCATATGTTCTTGATCACCGATAGGCATCTTCAAAGCATTTTCAAATGGCAACTTCTTATTTGGATAAGTCTTGTGAGCTGGAGTTGAAACTACATAGAATTTAGCAGGATCTGCTGCATCATCTGATTCAAATACAACATGTTCTACACCCATTCCAACATAGTAACCGTCATGCTTAACCATTTCTTCTTTTTTGCCATCAATAGTCATTGATCCTTTACCACCAATGTTGATTACACCTAATTCACGGCGTTGTAAGAAGTACTCTACACCTAATTCTTTATCTAATTTAATTTCAAGTGGTGAATCAGTTGGTGTTACACCACCAAAGATCATACGGTCATTGTATGTATATGTTAAAAGAATATCTCCAGGTGCAAATAATTTTTCCATTAAAAATTGATCACGTAATTCGTCTGTTGAATAATGCTCAATATCCTTAGGACTATGTGTATAATTTGTTTTCATTGAAAATGACATTTAGAATTCCCCCAAATAATAATTTTTAGAAATAAGATAACTCTGAAACTTTTTGCATGAGTTCTGACAAACTCATATCTTCAACCTTTTTATCTCTTGCAGAATCTAATATACCGTTTTCCATACCATTAAACTTTTCTGCCAAATAGTATGCAGTAAGATATGCAACCAATTTATTTTTTGCATTTGCTTCAAAACGTTCTTTGTTGTTTTCAACTGGTATTGAATCAACAAAATGATAAGCAAATTCTTTTGGATTTAGTGTTTGTCTATCTTCCATAACTAATCTCCTTTTGCAGCCAATTTGGCTTCATCTTTAGCCTTAAGTTCTTCTTCTTCTTTTTTGGCCATAATTGATTCAGCAAATTTACCTTCGTACTTCTTAGGAACAATTGGTAATCCCTTTCTACGAGCACGTTTTTCCATATACATTGTTACGATTGGTGTCAAGATTGATGTAACTAGAACACTTGTTGCAACGATAGCTGTAGCGGATGCAGCAGTAGATGAGAAACTTGGGTTTGTTTCAGCAATTGCGTAAGGAACGGCAACGGCAGCACCAGCTGTTGAAGATGCGGCCCATCCAGCAACACCATCTGAACCTGTAAAGAAACGATCGACAAGTGCCAATACTGAACCTGAAACCAAAACAACGATAACACCCATAAATATACCCATGAATCCTGACTTGAAGATCATACCGAAGTTCAAGCTGTAACCAAGTGTAAATGCGAAGAATGGAACCATTGCAGGTACAACTGGTTTAAACATTTTTCTAAATGAATGATCTAATGAACCTAATGTAATACCAATAGCAAATGGAATTAAAGTTGAAACTAATGCTTGCCATGGGAATTGAGCAATTCCGGCAACACCCATTGTAACCATTGTCATGAATGGTCCTGATTCAATACTGATGAATGGGAATCCAGCAGCATCTTCGTCACGGTTAAGCGTTGTCATCAAAGCCATATACAAACCACCGTTAGTTTCATTAAACGAAGCGATAACAGCCAGAACTGAGAAACCAGCGAACAATCCAGTTGTCACACCGTGTCTTGGTAAAAATTGGTTAATAATTACACCTAATAATCCGGCTAATAAGACCTTTACAATAAGTAATGATAAACCTTTTTTAGCAATGTATCCTGTAGACTTCAAATCAATTGTTGTTCCAACACTAAAGAAGAACATAAATAGTATAACTGAAGTACCAACTAAGAAATTACCAGTAAATCCTGGATAAAACTTGTCCACCCCTGGCCATAAAGTGTTTGTTAGTGTTCCAAGAAATAATGGAACAACCATCATACCACCAGGTATTTTTTCGATGCCTTTTTTAATCTGCATAAAAATGCCTCCCTCGTGAATCGCTTCACATTTATTTACAAAAAAATTCATTTCATGATAATTTCCAATAAAGAAACCGGCTTTCTCTATATCAAATTATATTTATATAGTAACACAATTTTATTCGGTTGCAAGCGTTTACTGAAAATGTAATATAACTAGCAACCCCGTCATATCAGCATGTATAAGTAAAATGGGTACGCACCAATTATCTAATTAGTACCAATCGATTAACATTGTGATTAGGATATGCCTAATATAATTGACATTTAATAACTAATTTCACAATTTATATCTACTTGATATTGTTCAAAATTATACAAGCTGAATTTCTTGACTTAGAGTACCCTCTAATAGGTAAAATTAACTTTGTAAACGTTTTAGTGTGTCAAAAACCGGAAACTGGAGGAATTACAATGGCTTATCAAACAATAAATCCCTATACTAATGAAGTTTTAAAGACTTACCCTAATGCAACTTCTACAGATATCGAATCTGCATTAGTGACAGGACATGATTTATATAAGAAGTGGCGTAATGAACCGGTTAACAGCCGTTCAACAATCTTACATAAAATTGCTGATTTATTAAGAGACAACGAGGATGAATTAGCAAAGATAATTGTTGAAGACATGGGAAAGTTATTTAAAGAAGCAGTTGGTGAGGTTGAATTATGTGCTCTCATAGCAGATTACTTTGCAGATAATTCTGAGGAATTACTTAAACCAACCAAGATCAAGTCTGGTGCAGGAGATGCCTGGGTTGAAAAACATTCAACCGGAGTAATTATGATGGTTGAACCATGGAATTTTCCATACTATCAAATCATGCGTGTTTTTGCCCCTAACTTTATGGTAGGAAATCCAATGATTTTAAAACATGCATCTAATACCCCTGGTTCAGCAGTTTCATTCGAAAAAATAGTAAATGAAGCAGGTGCACCTGATGGCAGTCTTAAAAATCTTTTCTTATCATATGATCAAGTTTCAGATATAATCGCCGACCCAAGAGTTCAAGGAGTTGCACTAACAGGATCAGAACGTGGTGGTAAATCAGTAGCTGCTGCGGCAGGGCAAAATTTGAAAAAGAATACTATGGAATTAGGCGGAACCGATGCATTTATTGTTCTAGACGACGCAGATATTGATGAAGTTATGAAAGTTGCCAAAAATGCAAGAATCTATAATGCTGGTCAAGTATGTACTTCTTCTAAACGTTTCATTGTTGCGGATAATTTGTATGATGAATTCGTAAAACGTCTAACTGAACAATTTTCTACCCTTAAACCTGGCGATCCAATGGATCCTAATACGACTCTTGCCCCTATGTCATCAGCAAGAGCCAAAGAGAAGTTACAAAAACAAGTAAATGCAGCTATTAAAGCCGGAGCTAAAGTTGAATTCGGTAATAAAGAAATTGACTTACCAGGTCAATTCTTCCCTGCAACAATTTTGACAAATATTGATAAAAATAACCCTGCATATTCAGAAGAAATGTTTGGACCAGTCGCTCATGTTTATAAAGTACATAATGACCAAGAAGCAATTGATCTTGCCAATGATTCAAATTATGGTCTTGGCGGTATTACTTTTTCTGGTAGTAAAGATCATGGTGTAAAAGTTGCTAGTCAAATTGAAACAGGTATGGAGTTCGTTAATACATTTATGTTTACACTTCCAGAATTACCATTTGGTGGTGTAAAAAATTCTGGATATGGTCGTGAAATGAGCAATTTAGGTTTAGAAGCATTTGTTAATGAACAACTAATAGTTGCAGTTGATAAACCTGATTTGAACAACTTAGCTGGAGGATTGTTCTAAAAGGACTAGCTTTTTTGAATGCGGTTTCACTATAATAAGAATTACTTTTATAAATTAATAGGAGGAAACATATTAATGAGTATTCCAGATATTGAACTATCCAATGGAGTTAAAATACCTCAGGTTGGATTAGGTGTATTTCAAATTAGTGATGATAACGAAGTTATAAACAGTGTGAAATGGGCAATCGAGGCCGGCTATAGACATATTGATACAGCAAGCTTTTATGATAATGAAGAAGCTGTTGGTAAAGGTATTATCGAATCTGGTATTGATCGTTCAAAGTTATTCATAACAACAAAAATTTGGAATGATATTAGAACATACGATGATACAAAGGAACAATTTCAAAGATCTTTAAATAAACTTCAAATAGATTACCTAGATTTATTATTGATTCATTGGCCAGCACCTGGCTATGAAGAAACATGGCGTGCAATGGAAGATTTATATAAAGATGGCAAAATAAAAGCCATTGGTGTTTCAAACTTTCAAGATTATCAAATTAAACATTTGATGAAAACAGCAACAATTAAACCAATGATTGATCAAATTGAAACACATCCATTCATGCAGCAAAACGAAATGCATGAGTTTTTGAAGCAAGAGAATATTGTTCATGAAGCATGGAGTCCACTTGGTGGTGGTAAAAACAGTGTTCTAGATAATGAAACAGTTAAAGAAATTGCTGATGCACATAAAAAATCAGTAGCCCAAGTTGTTCTCCGTTGGCATATTCAACGAGGTGAAGTAATCATCCCCAAATCTATCCATGAAAATAGAATCAAACAAAATATAGATATTTTTGACTTTTCTTTAAATGATGATGAGATGAATACAATTGCTTCATTAAATGAAAATAAACGTGTCGGATCGAGTCCGGATAATAATGAATGGCTCGAAAAATCAAAAGAATTTAATACATTAGCAGACAGAATAAAAAAAGGTCTCTAATTAATCAAAAAGGTCGTAACTCAAAATTGAGTTACGACCTTTTTTAGATAATTTATTGGAGTGTGGTACTTAACTAAGAAATTTTTTGACTAAGTTTTTCAATGACTTTTAATAGTCTATCAATATCCTCTGCATAAACCTCTCCGATGTTTCCAATTCTAAATGTTGGAACTTCAGAAAGTTTACCAGGATAAATAACAAAACCAGATTCTTTTAACTTACTATAAAATTTACCAAAGTCGAAGTCATCACTTGGATATTTAAATGATGTAATAATTGGTGATTGCCAATCAGTATCAATTAATGGTTCAAATCCAAGCTTCTTCATACCTTCTGAAAGTTTACTTTGATTGTCTCGATAACGTTCAAAACGTTTCTCAACACCACCTTCAACTCTAAGTTCTATCAATGCTTGAGCGAAAGCGTGCACAACATGAGTTGGTGATGTAAATCTCCACTTACCATTATTAGCTTCCATTTCATCAAATTGACTATATAAATCTAATGAAAGAGTTCTAGCAATACCTTCGATTTCTCTTAATTTTTCTTCATTGGCGACAATGAATGAAAAACCAGGAACACCTTGGATACATTTATTAGTACTACTAATCAAGTAATCAATTTTTAAATCTTCAACTGCAATTGGAATACCACCAAAACTACTCATTGCATCAACAATAGTAATTATTCCTTGTTCATGCATCCATGGAATAATCTCTTCAATTGGATTTAATATACCAGTGGTAGTTTCACAGTGAATCATGGCAAAGTGTGTAGTTTCAGGATAACGCTTCAACATTTGCTTAACAGATTCAAGAGTAATAGGTTGTTGTTCATCAATTATCAAATCAACATGATCTATCCCATATACATCTGCCATTTGACCTATTCTTTCACCGTAAGCACCGTTCATAGCAATCATTAAAGTACCATCATCAGGAATAACGGAACTTATAACTGATTCAACACCATATGTTCCACTCCCCTGCATTAATACAGATGTATACTTCTTTGAACTTACTTGAGCTATATCAAGTAATGATCTTCTAATTGTTTGTGTAATTCCTTTATAATCATCATCCCATGTACAATAATCAAATTCCATAGCTCTTTTTACAGTAGAGCTAGTGGTCAAGGGGCCTGGAGTTAATAATAAATAGTTATTTTCATTTTCCATTAGCTATCTTTTCCTCTGTTTGATTTAAAAATTTAATTGCGTCGGGTAATTCAGATAGATTATTAATAATGATATCAGCATTTGCCTTTGCAAATTCATTAACCACTCTTTTACGAATGTTTTCTTTTTCTTCATCAAATAATGAATCAAATTCTTTCTCAGAAAGTCCCATCAAACTACTTCCTTCAACAATACCAATTGTGTTTACACCGGCATTCTTACCTTCTTGAATGTCTACAATAGTATCGCCAATTTTTACAAGTTCTTTAGGATCATCCAAATTAAAATCGCTCATAATCTTTTGAATCATTTTTGCCGAAGGTCTACCATCACCGTCAACATCTTCTGATGTTAGAACTAGCTCTGGTTGATAACCTAACTTATAAGCACTATTTTGAACCAATTGCATCATTTCAGGTGTATATCCTGTAGTAGTAGCAACTCTAATACCTTGATCCTTTAAATAATTGAATGCATCAAGAGTATATGGTTTTAATGAAGTAGAATCTTTTACATAAGATAACAAACTAGATTGAAAATCTTCATATAACTTACGACGGTCTTGGAAGTCTGGTAATCTATTGTATTCCTTCTCCCATTGTTGAAAAATTTCTGGCATCTTCAATAATTTACCAATATGATCCCACTTTGTGATACCCATATCACGACGAATCTCTTGATCATTAATTTCAATACCTGCGTCACTAAAGGCTGCTTTAAATGCAATTACAGGAGCTAAGCTTCCATAATCAACTGTTGTTCCAGCCCAATCAAAAACTACTGCTTTAATCATAGTATTTCCTTTCACTACTTTGTTGTATACATCTGTCTTAATTTAACAGCGATAAATTCCAATAGTACTGTTACACCGATAATCAGATAAACGATGAAGCCTACTTCATGGAAATCAAAACTCATTCCACTAGCTACAAACAACTGATAACCAATACCACCTGCACCTGCTGCTGCTCCAACTGCTATTGCATTGGCAAAATTTATTTCTAATCGAATAAATGTCCATGATACTAAAGAGGCAATAATGGTTGGCCAAATTGCTTGAAAAACAATTACCCAAAATTTACTACCTGTAACCTTTAGTGCTTCAATAGTAGTTTCGTCAATTTCTTCAATACTTTCAGAGTATGCCTTAGTTAAATATGCAATACTATGAAAACTTAGCCCTAAAATAGCTGCATTTGTACCTAGACCACAAACAATTGAAAAAATAAGTACCCATACAATTGTTGGAATAGCTCTAATTACAGCCATAATTACTCGGATGATTGCCCCAAAATAAGCATTAGTTAAATTTCTTGATGCAATAACAGCAAATAAAAATCCTATTACAGCACCAATCACAGTCGTCATTATTGCTAACAATAAACTAATTCCTAATGCAGAAAGTAAGGGCATAACGCCATCACTTCCCGCTTTTGGTTGAAGAAAAATTTGATTTAATGTCATCACTAATCCATGCATGGCTTCACCAATTTTTACATTGGCAGTATCTAAATGAGTTAATGTATATCCTGTAATTGCAATCAAGATAATCATGACTAAATAAATCATGACGCGAGACCAATTAAATTTTCTTAATTTAATCTTTTTTTCAGGTGGTTGTGGTTTCTTATATCCACTTATATTTTGAATATCACCACGGGTTATCATAAAATCACCTTCCGAATCTGGTTGGACAATACTTCTAATGTAATAACAACAATTATTATGGCTAAGATAGTCATTCCAACTGCATCAAATCTAAAACTCTTAAAATATAAATCAAAAATAAATCCAATTCCCGTACCAGTTAAAATACCAACTAATGTGGCATCACGAACATTATTTTCGATCATATATAACACCCAACTGATTAAACTAGGCATAATTTGTGGTAAAACAGCTTGAAAAATAACTTGAAAGTAGCTAGCACCAGTAGCTTTTAAAGCCATCATTGTTTCACTAGCTTCATCTTCGATAATTTCCATAAAAGCTCTTATCAAATATCCTACAGTCATTAATAACAAAGCTAAGAATCCAGTAAAATCACTTTGTTTAAAAGAGAAAAGTAGGATCATTGCCCATGCTACAAGTGGGATATTTCTAAAAAATGATGCAATACCACGTACTACCACATGTACATAATTATTAATTCCAGTAGCTTTGGAACCCAAAATTGCTACGAATAATGCAATAATAGCTGCCACGACAGTAGAAGAAACGGCCAAAGCGACCGTTTCAATTAACTTTTGCCAGATACGTGGCAAAAGTTCTACTGATTCTGCTGTAGGGAAAAAGTTAACACCTAACCAATTAAAAGCTTTAGGAACAGCTGTAAAGCCACTGAAATTATCAAAATTTAAAATCCAACTACTTAATACATATATACTTCCAATAACAGCGATAATTGCTGTTTGCTTTCGATGCTTTTGAGCTAAAAATTTTATTGGTGAAGACATTATTTAAGCTCCTTTGAAATCGTTTGGTCATACAGCGTCTCCAAAATTTCTTCTGAAAGCATATCGGACTCTTCATCAAAAACTAATTTTCCTTGTCGAATACCAACAATGCGATCAGCATATTTCTTTGCTAAATTAATTTGATGTAAATTGGCAACGCAAATTATATTAAATTCAACAGTTAACTTTTTCAAAAGATGCATAACAGTATGTGAAGATGCTGGATCTAGGGACGCAATTGGTTCATCACATAAAATAACTTTAGGATGTTGAATCAATGATCTTGCAATACCTACACGTTGCTTTTGACCACCACTTAATTCTGAACAACGTTGAAGCGCAAAATCTTTAAGTCCAACTTTATCTAATAAATCTAAAGCTTCTCTTTTCTCATCTTCAGAATAAATTCCAAACATACCAGCAAATGTTGATTTGTAACCTAAACGTCCATGAAGAACATTTTCAATAACTGTTAGTCGTTCAACTAAGTTATAGTTTTGAAAAACCATTCCAATTTGACGTCGATGTTTACGCAATTGCGATTTATTGTCGGATCTAATGTCTGATCCATCCAATAAAATTTGACCATCATCATCTTTTATCAATTGATTCAAACTACGTAAAATAGTGGTTTTACCTGCACCAGATGGCCCAATAATTGCCAAAAAGTTACCAGGTTCAACTGAGAAAGAAATATCTGTTAAGGCTGGTTTATCCTTTTGATAACTCTTAGTTAAATGCTTTACTTCTAGCATAGCTTCCCCTTATTTACCAACTAATTCATGTGTTGGTTTATACCACTTATCAGTAACTTTTAGAAGTGTTGTCTTAGCACTCTTCTTTTGCCATAATGTGGCAGTTTTTGAACCTTCTTTACCAAATAGCTTATCGTTTTCAGTTACATCTTTTGATGTAAATCTGTCTTCAATAGCTTTACGATCTTTTTCGCTCATTGCCTTAGTGTTTACAACCAATGGACCATTTTGTACTGGAAGAACTGAAATACTTACTACTTCTTTACCACGATAATCAGTAAATGGAGCATCTGCATCATCTTTAACCTTAAATGTTGAGCCGGCTTTATCATAACTACCTTCTGAAACATTCATGAATGGTGCTAAATCGATATCATCAAAGGCAGCTACGTCAACATCACCTTTTAGTAAGTTAACTGCTGAACCTGGATGTGAATTACCGTAAAGAACTTTATCAAAGAATTTTCCACCTTCAGATAGTTCATCTTTGTTCTTTAACTTAAAGTGTTTTTGAATTTCATCTGTAGGAACTGCAAAGCCTGATGTTGAACTTGAAGATACAAATGAGATCTTTTGACCCTTGATCTTGTCGATATTAAAGTCATTACCTGACTTGTAATCATTAACCTTATCCTTAGGTACCATTAGGTAAGAACGGTAACTTGCACCTTTTTCTGTACCATCTTCACCTGATTGAATAAGAAGTGGTTGAACCTTTGCATTTTGATGATGTGCTTGAATATATCCATCAGCACCCATAAATGCTAATTGTGCCTTACCTGAAGAAATAGCTTCAATGGCAACGTTATAGTCAGTCGTTGTTTGAACTTCAACCTTTTTACCTGTTGCTTCGTGTAATTGTTTCTTTAATTCCTCACGTGAAGCCGCAAAGTTCTTGGCTGACTCATTAGGATAAAAAACAATTGTTAATTTATCGTTTTTGCCGTCAGAGCTAGCGGAGCTTTGGTTTGAGCATCCCGTTACAATCCCAACGAGCAATAACATTAAACCTAAACATACCGTTAATAATCGCCCTTTTTTCATAAATCCAATACCAACTTTCTGTTTCTTTTTAGGAACAGACTAAGAATAACAGGGTTATGTAAATTAATAATTTAGCTTATGTAAAGATTAGTTAAAGTTGCAGAAAAAAATCCAGACATTTTCAGTCTGGATTTTCTATATTTAGATTTATTTTTTATTATTCAAAAGGAATAAAATACACGCTAATGCTAAGATTCCAAACAAGGCATTCGTAAACAATCCTGCTAGGGCACCCAAATCATAATCATTAAAATAACTATAAATACTAGCCGAAATAGTTGTACCGATTGCCCCTCCAAGTGCGCTAGACATTTTATAAATTCCTGCCGCCTCTCCAGCTTCTGAACTAGGGACATTACTAACAGCAGTATCTGCTGAAGGGGTCGCATATAATCCAAATCCTAAACCAAACAATCCATACCCCACTATTACAATTAGAAAATAACCTTTTCCAATCATAGTCAGTGACATCAATAACACACCCAATGTTGAAGCTATTGATCCCATCATCATTGGAATCTTAGGACATAATCTCTGTAATAATTTTTCTCCAATACGAATCATTATCAATACCATTACTAAATAACTAAGGGAAAGGCTGCCGGTTTTAACAGCTGATAATCCTCTTGCCTGTTGAACATAAGAATTAACAACTAAAAGAGTACCTATCATTGCGTTTAAAAAGAAATTGGACAAAACTGCCGTCAGATATTCTCTACTGTTAAACAATTTAAAATCAATAAATTTATCTTTTCTATTTTTTTCCCATTTAAAGAAAGCAAAACCACTGACTAATAATAAAGTGAATAACGACAATCCGATCACATTAAAATTCAATAGTGATCCATTTGAAATCAAAATATTCAGACTCAAGATAGAAGTGATAAAAAATAACATTCCAATCCAATCAAAAGTTCTTGGATTTCTTTTTGATGCCAAAGATTCTGGTGTTTTCCAAATCAATAAGAAACTCAAAACTGAAAATATGATAGAAATAACAAAAACATATCTCCATCCAAAGTTACTATCAATAAAACCTCCAAAAAATGAACATAGTCCCGATCCACCCCAAGACCCAATTGACCAATAACTAAGTGCTCTTTGTCGATTTTTACCATGAAAATATGATTTTACTAGTGCTATCGTTGACGGCATAATACATGCCGCCGAAATTCCCTGCAAAATTCGCCCTAAAATAAAACCAAATGGCCCCGTGGAAATTACCAATGAAAAGGATCCAATAATACTCAATATAATTCCTAAATATGTAATTCTGACTCTACCAAATTTATCGGCCAATCCACCAGCGGCGACAACAAAAATTCCAGAAAACAAACCAGTGAAAGACACGCCTAGGTTCAACAATCCCGATGTTATTTTTAAATCTGCTTGAACATCTGGTGCCATATTTAATAATGACTGTGCAAATAACCAGTAAGTTAACACACTTAAAACTATTCCCAACAATAAACGATTAGTTCCACGGTATTCTTCGTTCATAAATCACCTCGTGCTTTAATAACGTACCGTAAGTATACATATTGCTGTAAGCGTATGCAATTATAAGGGGATCAGCATTAATTTCTATTAATTTTAATATAGATGATCCCCGAAATAAGAAACACACCTATTAAACCTAAAGTTGTTTTATCTTCACCAGTTTGTGGCAATTTTTCAGTCTTATTGCCATTCACTTTTATTAAAGATTTTGTTCTAGTTATATCTGTCTTTGCATTAGGTTTAGAAACGTCTTTCTTATATAAATTATCAGGCTCATAATTTGGCTCTATTACATTTGATTCTTGGTTTTCTACATCATCATGTTGATCAACCGATGCTCTTCCATCATCTACAATCAATCCCGGCATTGAAACTGGTCTATATGGTAATTCCGGTTTAGGCTTAGTTGATGGTTTTGTATCAGGTTTCGGTTTATTTATTACATGATTATTATTTGATGATTCAGTTAAATCTTTTTGGTTAAACCTTCCATTACTCTCAAATAAATCACCCAATTGTAATAGCAAACGATCATTATTTCTAGCAGCATTAAATTGAATTCCTAATGGTAATCCAGATGCAGAAACATATGTTGGTAAACTAATAGCCGGTTCACCAGTTAAGTTAGATATTTGTGTAAAAGGTGAATAATTTAATGATGGCATCCATTGGTCTAATGCTAACTTAGCTTTATCTTCCTTGGATAATGAATCCATATTTCTAATTCTTTGTTCTAATGAACTAGTCATTAACGGATCTCCAACTTTTGGTGCTGTTGAAGCTGTTGTTGGCGTTAAAAATATTGGATATTTTTGATGGAATTGATTCATTTTTTCAGCAATTTTATTTACTGAATTCCAAGCATTGGTAACATCGTCCTTATTTATCGACTTTCCTAGTTGATAAATTGCCCATGTGGACAAATCAACATCCCCAATTTCCAGATGTCTTTTTAATTTACTAGTAGCTAAGTAATCAATAATCCCTGATGAACCAGCCCCAATCGTGTCATAATCATTCATCAATTCAGTTCCATCAATTGGATATTTTACTTTTTCAACCTGATATCCTTGTGACTTTAAAAATTCTACTGCTCTTTCAACAGCTTTTTTTGCATCACTACTAACAGGTGTATTTACTGGTGAATCCGTTGTATATGCAATTTTCATGGTTTTGGGATCTAACTTAATATCATTTGCTACTCCATTTGAAAAATCATCATATAATTTATCCGTATCTGCCATGGTTTTAGTCTCTGCAAAATGGCTCGTTTGATTACGTTCAGATTTAGAATCAAATGTCATCGACGCACGAGAAGGTTTAAATCCAATAATCCCATTCCAAGATGCTGGTATTCTAATTGATCCGCCTGAATCACTACCAGTTGCCACCGGAGCATACCCAGCTCCAACACCAGTAGCAGACCCTCCTGAAGAACCACCTGCTTGATAATTAGGATTCCACGAACTTCCAGTTGGCCCATATAATTTTGAATCAGTTATATTTTTTAAACCCATTTCTGGAAAATTAGTTTGTCCTATAACTATAAAACCTTCATCTTGAAAACTCTTAGTAATTCTACTTGTGCCATGGGAAATAACATCTTTCTCAAAGTATAATCCATTGGTATTACTCCCCCCGCTAATGGTATGTCCCAATCCCTTTAAAAGTATAGGTACTCCAAAAAAAGGTTGCCCTGTATCTTGAATTTCACTTGCCTCTTTCAAGGCCTCATCTTTTCTTAGACTTATCATTGCATTCAGACTACCATCTTTCTTTTCTATCTCCTGATATGCATATTCTACTAATTGAACGCTAGTTACCCTTTTACTTCTAACAGCCTCAGCCAATTGTAGTGCCGAACTATTTTCATAATCGCTGAGTGTAAATTCACTAACATTCTCGGTCGGTGCATCTATTTGATCAGCAAAAATAGTTTGAGTTGGTGCCCCAACTGTAAATAAAACTAACAACAAAATAATTTTACTTATTTTATTTTGTAATCTGTGGTAGTTCATCCTCTTATCCCCCTCAATTGGATATTGTTTATCAACATAATTAAATATAAACAATGATTCAATTAAAAGATAGAAATTTGTCATTTAGACAACCAAATTATTTTTAAAATAAAATGATTGACAATTGATTCGGTACCGAACTATAATGCTAAGTGAAATAAAGATTCGGTACCGAATTAATTTTAAACCATAGAAAAGAGGATTTTATTCATGAGCGAATTAACAAACAATCTAATGAAACAATTACATTTTATAAGTAAGGCAAGTAACAACTTCATGTATCAACACAAACAACGATTAACTGGTCAACAACGTGTTTTAGCAATCTTAAGATTAGAAGACGGATTGAGCCAAAGTTATTTGGCAGATGTTTTAGATCTTCGTCCCAGTTCGATTGCAGAATTACTCAAAAAGCTTGAGAATTCCAACTATATTACTAGAAAGGAAGATGAAAAAGATAAAAGAAATAAATTAGTTTATTTAACAGATGATGGTCGTAAAAAAGCGGATACAAACGCTGAAGCTAAAAATGAAGATGTAAATGACGATTTCTTTGCTGGTTTAAACGACGATGAAAAACAACAATTTGGTAACTATCTTCAAAAAATCTCAGATGGCTGGAGCGATGAATTTAAACAAAAATCATCCCGTTTTGTAGATCCAATGGATCGAATGAAAGATATGCAAAAAGTTCATGCGGCTATGATGGAAAAGTTTGGTGACGATTGGGAAAATATGTCCCCCGACGAAATGCGGAAAGTTATGCACAAAGCTATGAGAGGTAAAGATTTCTGTGGACCACATGGTGGATTTATGCCAGAACATGGAAGAAATTTCCGTCATGACTTTAGAAATAAACACGAATTTTATTAATACTGAGGAAAAATAATGCACAATCATTCAATGGTAATGGAAGATTTACCAAAAGCTAAAGGCAATATGAAGATCCAGGATTTCTTTAAACTTATCAACAGTGTTAACCCTAAAAAAGGTATTTTCATTTTAGGGATGTTATTAAGTTTAGTGACCAGTGGTGCTAGTTTAGTAGTCCCACAATTAACAAAGGGATTAGTCGATACAAGCAATCTAGCTAAAATAGACGGTAAGATGCTTTGGGTTTTGATCTTAGCATTCGTAATCCAACTAGGATTTGGGACTGTTGGTGGATTTTTGCTACGATATGTTGGCGAGAGCGCCGTTAAAACGTTACGTGAACGACTATGGAATCATCTACTCAAACTTCCAGTCGGTTACTTCGATGACCATAAATCTGGTGAAAGTAGTTCCCGTTTAGTCAATGACACTACCGTTATTAAAGAATTAGTAACATCCAAATTCCCTAATTTCATAACTGGTGGTATCCAATTAATCGGATCAATGATTATTCTATTTTGGATGGATTGGAAAATGGCGGCCATTATGTTTAGTGCTGTTCCAATCTTTACTTTGATCCTATTACCCGTTGGACGCATACTATCTAAACTAGGACGACAACTGCAAGCCGCTACAGCAGATTTTAATGCTGATGCTAGTGAGAAATTATCAGAAGTCAGATTAATAAAAGCAAGTAATGGCGAGAACTTTGAAAAAGATACAGGCGGAAACTTTATTAACAGGATATTTACTTTAGGTGTAAAAGACGCCAAAGTTGAAGCCGTACTACAACCAATCATGACGACTGCTATGCTAGGAATTTTTGTTGGAATTCTCGGATATGGTGCTGTAAGAGTACAAGCTGGAACTTTAACAAGTGGTGCATTAGTCGCATTTTTACTTTACTTGTTCAATATAATTGCCCCAATAACTAACTTTGCTACATTCTTTTCACAAGTACAAAAAGCTATGGGCTCAACACAACGTGTTCAAGAAATCCTTAATACTGAATTAGAACCAGTTGAAAACGGATCAGTAGTTGATGTTGAAGGTAAACCTATTCAAGCTAACAATCTTTCATTTAGTTATGCACCTGAGCATCCCATATTAGAAAATGTTTCTTTTGAAGCAAAACCTAATACAGTTATTGCCTTTGCAGGACCTAGTGGAGGTGGTAAATCTACCATATTTTCACTACTAGAAAGATTTTATGAACCCGATTTTGGAACAATATCAGTTGGTGATAAGCAAATTCAAGATATTAATTTGAACAATTGGCGTTCTCAAATTGGTTATGTTTCACAGGATAGTGCGGTATTTGCTGGAAGCATTCGCGATAACTTACAATATGGTCTTGATGAAAAACTGACTGACGAGCAATTATGGCACGGATTGTCACTTGCATATGCCGATAAATTCGTTAAAGAATTCCCTGAACAATTGAGTACACAAATCGGTGAACGTGGAGTTAAATTATCAGGTGGTCAAAAGCAAAGAATTGCTATTGCACGTGCTTTCTTACGTGATCCAAAAATTCTTATGCTTGATGAAGCAACCGCAAGTTTAGATTCACAGTCTGAGGAAAAAGTTCAAAGAGCCTTGGATCAACTAATGGTAGGCAGAACAACTTTAGTAATTGCACACCGTTTATCCACAATCGTTGATGCTGATCAAATATATTTTATTGAACATGGTAAAGTTACTGGTAATGGAACACATACAGAGTTGATCAATAATCATGAATTGTATGCTAAATATGTTAAAGAACAAATGGTAAATTAAAAGGAGCTATCAGCTGATAGCTCCTTTTTTATTCTTCAAATTGTGGAAATCCATTTACAGAATTAAGCATTGGCATTTTTGAATTAAGATAATCTAAAGCAAATTTATCATCATATAACCATGGTTTTATTTGATTCTTGCTAAGAATCAAAGGCATTCTGTCGTGTATTTTAATAACAGAATCATTAGGCTTGGTTGTTAACAGGCAACTACGCGGAGTTCCATCAAAATAGTCATAAAAACCGGCAATATACATCGTTTCAGGTTCCTCTCCATAGTTAAACCAATAACGTTGTTTATCAGCGGTCCACTCAAAGAAACCTGTCGTTGGATATACACAACGATGTTCCTTAAATCCTCTAGCAAACATCTGCTTTTGAGTAACTGTTTCTGACCTTGCATTAATAATTGATTGTCCAGGTTTAAATCCCGGATACCCCCACTTCATAGCAACAACCTTAACTTGCTGAAGTCCGGCAATCACGAGCGCTGTATCATCCGTTGGAAAAATCTCGCCTGTCTTTGGATTATAACCATTGTTTTTTGCCAATTGAAAAATCCTATTTAACTCTGCATTTTCGGTTGGTTGAAACATGAAACGTCCACACATAAACGCGACCTCCTAAATTATTACTTTCGCCTTCATTATCTTACTTTTACATACAAAAAAACACCCACCAAATAGTGAGTGTTCAAAATATACATTTCACCATCTAGAATTAGTTCACATCAAATTCAATACAACGAGGCAATCTTGATTACTTATACAGTGAGCTGTATAATTTATACATTCTGCTGTATAAATTTAAGGGGGCATCTTATGGTTCTTAATCAAGAATATATAGTGGCAAGGCGTGTCCTTGAGCTTGCCAATAAGCTGGTTACAAATCGTAACCAGCATATCCGCATGCTACATGTCACCACGGATCAAGCCGATGCGCTGAATTTTTTTGCTGATTATCCAAACAGTTCTATTTCAAATCTAAAAGACTTTCATCACATTAAACACCAAAGCGCCCAAGCAATCACACAGAAATTAAGTGAAAAAGGGCTAGTTGAGCTAACCGAAAATCCTAACGATCGTCGTGCCAAACTAGTTTCACTGACAGATGAGGGACATATCATGCGTATGCATTTAAAGGAAAATGGCTCGCATACAGGTGAACAGATTCTAAATGGCTTCTCTAATGAGGAAAAAGCACAGTTTCTGGCACTATTAGAGCGATCCGTAGACAACTTGAATCGAGGTAACAAATGAAGAAACATATTTATAATCGCAACATCGTGTTAATCTTAGCAGCAAGCTTCTTTTATCTGTCTAGTCCCATGCTGATCAATCCATTAATTACGGGTTTCTCAAAGAGTTTAGGTAGTTCTACACTCTTGGCTGGGGTAATTGCAGGGCTCATGAATATCGCATCGTTAATACTACGTCCGATTGCTGGAAATCTCGTTGATCGATATTCTAAATATTTGCTATCATCACTAGGTGGCTTTTTCTTGATAATTGCATCTGTTGGTTATGTAATTGTCACTAATCCTGCTTGGTTACTAGTAATCCGAGTGATTAACGGAATCGGCTATGTGCTGTGTACCGTTTGCATGGCTACTTGGATGGCTAATTTGTTACCTAGAGAACGCGTCGGTTCTGGTATGGGAATTTACGGTTTGATGAATGCATTAGGTATGGCCTTAGCCCCAGCACTAGGTATCTTTCTTTACAAACACTTTGGTTATCGCTACGCTTTCATGGCCTCTGTGATTTCCAGTATTTTAATGGTAGTACTTGTGCAACTGGTAACAGATCACGGTCATCCTCTGAAAAAAGCTACTGGTGTAAAGCACCAAAAAAAGTTCCGTATTGTTCAACCACAAGTATTACCGATTGCAATGATCCTAATGCTATTTGCATTACCATACTTCTCAACACAAGCATACATCGTTAGTTACGTGACATCGATTCATTCAAAGGTAGCGGTTGGCAGCTTCTTTCCAATCTATGCCATCCTCTTGTTAGTTTTGCGGATGTCGCTAAAAGATCTTTTTGATTCGGTTGTATTTGGTAAGTTTTTGTATGCAAGCCTCGGTAGTACTCTCATTGGCTTATTAGCATTAACACATCTGTCGAATAATTTCATGATGTTTATCGCTGCATTGGGTTTGGCCGGTGGCTATGGACTCATGTTTTCAATTTGTCAGGCAACCTCACTCTTGATTGCGCCACATAATGAGCAAGGATTAGCGAATAGCACTTTCTACATCGGAATGGATCTTGGTATGTCATTGGGTCCAATTATTGGTGGCTTGATAAAAAGTGCTATTCCAACTGCATGGTTTTATCCAGTGATGCTGGTAACTATTCCCATCATCTGGCTCATTTACTTCATGAATAAAAAGAGTTTGAATCACGTGTTCTAAATCAAAAAAGTACGCTTACGTATCACTTCATACTGATTAACGCCTGACACTAAAATATTTCTTCCTTCCTAATTAGATATTGGGGAGGATTTTTTATTTATCTGACTCCGGGTCACAAACAGTAATCATACAAAACAGTGGTGAGTAATTGGTGGTTATTCCAACAAAAAAAGACACCCACAATAATGTGGCTGCCTTGTAAACATTGATATAAAAAAATATTAACGTTTTGAAAATTGTGAAGCTTTACGAGCTTTCTTAAGACCTGGCTTCTTACGTTCCTTCATACGAGGGTCACGTGTTAAGAATCCAGCTGATTTAAGAGTAGGTCTGAAGTCTGGATCAACTTCAAGAAGTGCTCTTGCAATACCATGTCTAATTGCACCAGCTTGTCCTGAAAAGCCTCCACCGTTAACGTTAGCAATAACGTCGTAGCTTGCGCCTGTTTCAGTAACATCCAATGGTTGTTTCATATCAGCAATCAAATTGTCAAAAGGAATGTAATCTTTGACATCACGTTTGTTGATAGTAATTTTTCCGTTTCCGGGAACTAATAGAACACGGGCTGTTGAGTCTTTACGACGGCCTGTTCCAGCATATGATACTTGTGCCAAAATGTTTTCCTCCTTAAATTAGTTTGTTGATATCCAATTTTTCTGGATTTTGTGCTTGGTGTTTGTGGTCTGAACCTGCATATACGTGCAACTTCATGATTTCTTTACGACCAAGACTATTCTTAGGTAGCATACCGCGAATTGAGTCTTCAACAAACAATTCAGGTTTTGTTGCTCTCTTATCACCGGCACTAATGCTCTTCAAACCACCTGGATGATCTGAGTGAGAATAATAAATCTTTCCCTTGACTTTTTTACCTGTTAATTTTACTTTATCTGCATTGATGATAATTACATTATCACCTGTATCAACGTTAGGTGTGTAAGTTGGCTTGTTCTTACCTCTAAGAATTGAAGCTACAACTGATGAAAGTCTACCTAAAACGACATCTTCACCATCGATTACATACCATTTACGTTCAACTTCACTTGCTTTAGCTAATGGTGTTGTACGCATAATTTCCTCCAGTTTCTCGTCTGTTTGACACTCAATAAGTTTCCGGGGCTCATCGTGGGGCAAACAATACCAACAACAATAATACTGTGTATTTGACCATAAGTCAATAATTATCCACAGATAAATTTTAGTAAAATACTTCCTTTAAATAGAGCCCACTTGCAGGTGCTGTGCCTCTTGCCTGCTGTCTATCTTTAACTTTAAATAATCTAATAAAATCGTTAACATCTCGTCTTCCATTACCTATTTCAAGTAATGTAGCGACTAGTATCCTAACCATATTATATAGGAAACCATTTCCCGTAAATTCAAAAATCAATTCATTTTGTATTTGATCATATACTACTGTTGCGCGATAAATTGTCCTGACTTTATCCTCTATTACACCACCTGAAGCCGCAAAACTACTAAAATCATGTGTGCCTTCCAAATCCTTTATAGCAGTTTTAATCTTTTCAACATCAATACTGTAAGGATAATGACCTGTGTAAAACCTTTTAAAAGGATCAGTATAGTGTCCACAATCCACACGATATTGATAAGTTTTTTTCTTAACTCCAAAGCGAGCATGAAATGATTCATCCACAATTTCAGAATTATTCACTATCACATCTAACGGCATCAAAGAATTTATAGCCTTTAACATGCTATCAGCTGGAATATTTCCAGGATAGTCAAAATGAATTACCTGACCAAACGCATGCACACCAGCATCAGTTCTTCCTGAACCAAAAACATCGATTTGTTTACCCTTAGTCATTTTAAAAAGAGCCTTTTCCAAGACTCCTTGTACAGTTCTTAATTTTGGTTGCCTTTGAAATCCATGGAATTTAGTACCATCATAAGCAACCGTCAATTTATATCTTGTCATCTAATAACTCCGAATAAATAATAAAATAATTGTAATTAAAATCATAACGCCTAATGCCACATTATCACGTCTAGCCCAGCTTAGAACACGATACTTACTGCGACCTTCACCATCTTTATAACCACGTGATTCCATTGCTATTGCTAAATCATAAGCAATCGAGAAACTACTGACAAACAAAGGGATCAAAATGGGCACAAAAGATTTTATTCTTTGCATGACTCCACCTTCACCAAAGTCCACACCACGGGCTCTTTGAGCATCCATTATCTTTGTAGTTTCATCTATCAACAACGGTACAAATCTTAAAGCAATCGACAACATCAAAGCCACTTGTGTAACTGGAAATTTTATTACCTTCAATGGCTTCAAGATACTCTCGATCGAGTCAGATATTTCAATCGGTGTAGTTGTTAAAGTCAAAAGTGTGGAAATAAAGATAATCAAGACAAATCTTATAAAGATGTATGCAGCAATTCTCATTCCGTCTGTGGATAAAGTTAAAATTCCCCAATGCCAGATAGGATCATTGCTTGGTGTAAAGAACAGTTGCAACAAAACTGTGAATAAAATCAACCAAAGCATCGGTCGCAGTCCTTTAATAAAAAAACCTAAATTGATTTTAGATATATACACGGAAAACAAGACAAATAACAATAAGAAACCATATGATGCTACATTATTTGCTAAAAAAACTATTCCAATAAAATAAAATGTTATTAAAAACTTTCCCCGCGGATCTAGGCGATAAATTATCGAGTCCCCAGGTAAATATCTACCAAGTATTAATTTATTCATTTAATCACCATGAACTTGTTGTTTTATTTCAGCAGTTAATTCACTGATTGTAATAGGTAATTGTGGAAAAGAAAAATCCCTTTTCGATAACTTTTGTGCAAAAACAGCACTACGAGGCAACGTTAAGATATCATTGGTCAATAATTCCTTATCATTAAAGATATCTTTAGGTTTACCAACAGCCATAACCTTAGCATCGTGGATAACTACCATTTCTTCAGCATAGTTAGCCACATCGTCCATATTATGAGTTATCAAAATGATTGTTCTACCTTGCTTTTGAAGATTTTTAAACAAATCCATAATTTCTTTTCTACCTACGGGATCAAGTCCCGCCGTAGGTTCATCAAGAATAATGGTTTCTGGATTACTTGCCAAAACACCTGCAATTGCAACACGACGCATTTGTCCACCAGATAGGTCAAACGGTGACTTATCCAAATATTCTTCCCCAAGACCTACTAATTTTATCATTTTTTTGGCTGATTCTTTAGCATCAGACTCTGACATTCCAAAATTCATAGGTCCAAACATAATATCTTTTTCCACAGTGTCCTCAAACAACTGACTTTCTGGGAACTGAAAAACCATACCAACATTTTTACGAAGCGATTTTAAATTCTTATTATTAGTCTCAGGCGTTATTTCGCGATCACCAACCTTAATGGTTCCAGACGTTGGTTTTATGAGTGCATTTATATGACGAACTAAGGTTGATTTACCACTACCAGTTTTTCCAACAATTGCAGTAAATTTTTTATCATGAATAGCCAAAGAAACGTCATTTAGACCAATGCCCTCTAGTGGACTATTTGCTTCATATGAGTGAGTTACATTTTTGAAGATAATTTCCATATGTTTTCAATTAGCTCCTCTTCATTTAAATAGCCCTCAGGCAATTTTATTCCGTCTTTAAGTAAAGATGCAACTTGACTAGAAAAAGGCTCCTCAAGGCCATATTTTGTTAGCTCTGAGCCCATATCATAGATGGCCTTCGGGTCAGCTTCCTTTACAACTTCTCCCGAACGTAAAACAACGATTCTCTCAGACAACTCTGTTTCCTCAATATCATGAGTAATAGAAATAATTGTCATATCTTGTTGATCACGTAATTGTTTTACTAAATCTAATACTGTTTTGCGACCATTGGGGTCAAGCATACTGGTAGACTCATCCATAATTATAATAGATGGTTTAGTGGCCAAAACTCCAGCAATTGCTACACGTTGCTTTTGTCCACCAGATAAAGATTGAGGATCACGAGTTTTATAATCTTGCATATCGACCATTTTCAGTGCATCGTCAACTTCTTTTACCATCTCATCTCTTGGAACACCTTGATTCTCTAAACCAAAGGCCACGTCATCTTCAACAGTAGCGCCAACAAATTGATGGTCAGGATTTTGAAAAACTATTCCAATTTTTGAACGGATATTCCAAATATTTTCTTCATTGACTTCTTGACCATCTACAAAAATAGTCCCTGATTCACTTTCAATCAGTCCATCAATCAACTTCGCCAACGTAGACTTACCACTACCATTTCTTCCAACAATAGATACCCACTCATTTCGATAAATATCTAACGAAAGATTATTAATAGCTGGTTGTTTAGATTCCGGATATGTATATGTAACATCTTTGATTGAGATTATTTTTTCCACTTGAATACCTCTTAATAATAAGCTAAGTCTATCATATAGGAAAAATCACTTTTTGGGTAAAAAAAAATCATTCGACAAATTAGTGTCCCCTTTTAAAAGGATCTTAGAGATAGACTTGGCAATTGCCATCATCTTAACACTCACTAATTTATCAGAATGACTGATTTTTTATTAACAAACGATTAATTATTAAACTAATTCAATAATAACCATTGGAGCTGCATCTCCACGGCGAGGTGCAGTCTTCAAAATACGTGTATATCCACCGTTACGGTCTTGGTAACGAGGTGCAATATCACTAAACAATTTTTGAAGTGCTGATTGAACAACAACCGCATCATCATCTTCTGTAATATTAGCAACTTCGTTTCTAACGTAAGCAGCAGCTAAACGACGAGCATGTAGATCGCCACGTTTTCCTAAGGTAATCATTTTGTCAGTTGTACGACTGATTTCCTTAGCACGAGTTTCAGTTGTAACAATACGTTCATTAATGATTAAATCAGTAGTTAAATCGCGTAACATTGCTTTTCTTTGAGAACTTGTACGTCCTAATTTACGGTAGCCCATGTCTATACCTCCTGTTTGAATTTGACTTTTAGTCTTCTTGCTTTAATGATAATCCAAGATCAGATAACTTTTCTTTAACTTCAACTAATGACTTACGTCCAAGGTTACGAACACGCATCATGTCGGCTTCAGTTTTTTCAGTAAGCTCTTGCACAGTATTGATACCGGCACGCTTCAAACAATTGTATGAACGAACTGATAGGTCCAATTCTTCGATTGTCATTTCAAGCTTCTTCTCTTTTTGTGTTTCTTCTTTTTCGATCATCATATCAGCGCTCTTAGCTTCTTCAGTAAGATTTACAAAACTTGTTAAATGCTCTGTAAGAATCTTAGCAGATAAACTAATTGCTTCTCGTGGTCCAATAGAACCATTTGTCCAGATATCAATGGTCAACTTATCAAAGTCGTTTCTCTTACCCACACGAGTGTTTTCAACCTGGTAGTTAACCTTATCTACTGGAGTAAATATTGAGTCAACTGGTAAAACACCGATAGGTGTTTCGTCGGTTTTATTTTGTTCTGCAGGAGTATATCCACGACCATTTTTAATTGTTAATTGCATGTGGAAGTGTCCACCCTCGGCAACAGTACAAATAAATTGTTCTGGGTCAAGGATTTCCAAATCATCATCAGCTTTAATGTCTTTAGCTGTAACAGTTGCTGGGCCGACTACGTCTACTTCAGCTTTAAGACTGTCTTCAGCATGAGACTTTAAGTTTAACTTCTTAACGTTAAGCACAATTTGAGTAACGTCTTCAATTACACCATCAACGGCTGAAAATTCATGCAATACACCATCTATTTGAATGTCTGATACCGCTGTACCTGGTAATGATGCAAGTAAAACTCTACGTAAAGAGTTTCCTAGTGTTGTACCATAACCTCTTTCCAACGGTTCGATAATATATTTACCATAATCGCTGCTTTCTTCAACGGCAGTAATAGTTGGCTTTTCAAATTCGATCATTCGGTTAGTTCCCCTTTCAAAACGAAATGTGTGTAGCTTAGTTCATATGGGTATAAAACCAAAACCATTCTATACACGACGACGCTTTGGAGGACGTGAACCATTGTGAGGAACTGGTGTAACGTCACGAATAGCTGTAATTTCCAATCCAGTAGCTTGTAATGAACGGATTGCAGCTTCACGACCTGAACCAGGACCCTTAACAGCTACTTCAACTGTTTTCATACCTTGTTCCATTGATTCTTTAGCAGCTGCTTCACCAGCCATTTGTGCAGCAAATGGTGTTGATTTACGGCTTCCCTTGAATCCTAATGCACCAGCTGATGACCATGAAACAGCGTTTCCGTTAACATCAGTGATCATAACTAGTGTGTTATTGAATGTAGAGTGGATATGTGCAACTCCAGACTCAATATGCTTCTTAGTACGGCGTTTACGACCTTTGTTTTGTGCCATGAATTAACCTCCTATCTTATAATTACTTCTTCTTACCCGCGATAGATACTTTCTTACCCTTACGAGTTCTTGCATTATTCTTTGTGTTTTGACCTCTAACGGGCAATCCACGTCTGTGTCTCATACCACGATATGAGCCAATTTCTTGTAGTCTCTTGATATTCATACTTACTTCACGACGCAAGTCACCTTCGACACGTACTTTGTCAACTTCTGCACGAATTTTATCTTCTTGATCAGGAGTCAAGTCTCTTGTACGAACGTCTTCAGAAACGCCAGCATCTTTAAGTACTTTTTGAGCTGTTGTATTACCAATACCAAAAATGTATGTTAAGGCAATAACGATTCTCTTATCACGAGGCAAATCTACACCTGCTATACGAGCCATTAATTGCACCTCCTATATTTATTATCCTTGTCTTTGTTTGTGCTTTGGATCTGCAGAGCAAATAACCATGACGCGTCCACGTCTTTTGATTACCTTACAATGCTCACACATAGGTTTAACGGATGGTCTTACTTTCATGTTGGAACCTCCATTCCATTAAAATAAATTATTATCTGTATCTATATGTAATTCTTCCCTTGGTTAAATCATAAGGGGATAATTCCACGGTAACCTTGTCACCGGGCAAAATTCTGATATAGTGCATACGGATTTTACCTGACACATGGGCCAAAACAGTTGCCCCATTTTCAAGTTTTACCTTAAACATTGCGTTAGGCAATGTTTCTGAAATTGTACCTTCTACTTCAATGACATCTTCTTTTGCCAAAGACATTAACCTCCATCGGGATGAAATTCGCCTGCATATACCGCGAAATTATACAATAATTTTTTAGTTATGTAAACAATTCAAAGTAAAAAGTTTTACAGACTTTGTAAAACTTTCTTTACTTCTTTATAAACTTCATCTATTTCTTGTTCACCATTGATTTTATATAACAAGTTTAACTTGTCATAAAAATCAATTAATGGTGTATTCATTTCAATATTAACTTTTAATCTATTCTTTACAGTTTCTGGTTTATCATCATCACGTTGATAAAAATCATGTCCGCCACAGACGTCACATGTTCCTTCAACTTTTGTAGGATTATAAATCTTATGATAAGTTGCTCCACACTTGGAACAAATATATCTTCCAGATAAACGATCAACTAATGATTCAGGCTTTACATCAATATAGATGACAGCATCTATTGGTTTGTTTACATTCTTTGCAATTGTCTGTAAAGCATTAGCCTGTTCAAGAGTTCTCGGAAATCCATCAAGCATATATCCATTCTTTTGAACGTCATCTTTAGCCAAACGCTCTTCAACAATAGCCTCGGTAACGTCGTCAGGAACTAACTCACCTTTATCCATATAACTCTTAGCCTTTAGACCAACTTCAGTTTCATCAGCCATAGCTTGTCTAAACATATCACCAGTTGAAATATGAACTACATTAAAATCTTCAACAATTTTTTCAGCTTGAGTACCTTTACCAGCTCCGGGTAAACCCATCAATACGATATTCATTGTCACATCTCCTATTATCTAATAAAACCAACGTATTCACGCTTCATCAATAGACCTCTTAATTGACGATCCATTTCCAATGCAACACCGACAATAATCAAAAGACTAGTACCACCAAGTCCGATGGACTGTGGTAAGCCGAAGATATTTGCGGCAAGTAATGGAAGCAATGAAACCAATCCTAAGAATACTGAACCAACAGTGGACAATCTCATCAAAATACCTGACATGAACTTAATTGTTTCATTACCAGGCCAGACACCAGGAATATAAGCTCCCTGTTTCTGTAAGTTTTCTGCAAGTTTTTCAGGATTTACTTGAACAAATGCATAGAAGAAAGTGAATAACACAATCAACAATGTATATAGTAGGGATCCTGTTGTTGTCTGCATACTGAATATATTTGTTAACACTTGATACCAACTATCTTCGCTGTGATTTGCTTGGAATGCCATCAAAATAGTTTGAGGCGTTACAATAAATGAACTAGCAAAGATAACGGGAATAACACCAGCAACATTAACCTTTAATGGTAAGAAACTCTCACTACCACTTCCGGCTGCACGTCTTGTATATTGAATTGGAACTCTTCTGTTAGCTTGTTGTACATATGTAACAAATTGAACAACGATCAGAACAGCTATAACCAATCCAACCATAAATGCTATATTCTTACCTAAGTCAGCAGAACTTGAGTTGATCACATTGTCACGATAGATTTGATAGACACCGTTAGGGAATCTAGCAATAATACCGGCAAAGATGATAACTGAAACTCCGTTACCTAGACCTTTATCGGTGATTTGTTCACCAATCCAAGTAAGTAGCATAGTACCACCGGTCAAAATAATACCGATAGTAATAAATGCCTGAATATTAGGAGATTTAACAAGTCCTAAACCACTAAGTTGATTAAAATCAGCAGTAATTCCGATTGATTGAACAAAACCTAAAACAATCGTCAAATATCTCGTTACTTGATTTAGTTTTCTACGACCAACCTCACCTTGCTTACTCCACTCTACAAACTTTGGAACAATGTCCATTTGCAAAAGTTGAACAACAATTTGTGCGGTGATGAATGGTGAAACACCCATTGAGAAAATAGAATAATTTGCAAGACCACCACCAGTAACAGTATCCAATAGGGGAACTAACCCTGAAGAACTAACCTTGTCCATTGCCGAAGCATTGACACCAGGTACTGTGATTTGCGATCCCAAACGATAGATAACAAGTAACAACAAGGTAAAGAGAATCTTTTGACGGATTTCTTTGACCTTTAGAGCATCTCTGATAGTTTTAAGCATTAGATCACCTCTACAGTTCCACCAGCAGCTTCAATTGCCTTCTTAGCAGCTTCAGAAACTTTAGTAACTTTAACTGTTAATTTAGCACTAACTTCTCCGTTAGCAAGTAACTTAACTCCGTTGAATTGTTTTTTAACAATTCCAGCTTCTTTTAATGTATCAACATTAACTTCAGCACCGTCGTTAAATTTGCTTAAATCTTTAAGGTTTACAATAGCGTATTCCTTGCGATTGATATTCTTGAATCCACGCTTTGGCATACGACGGAACAATGGCATTTGTCCACCTTCAAAACCAATACGTGTTTTACCACCTGATCTAGCTAATTGACCTTTTTGTCCACGACCAGCAGTTTTACCTTGGCCACTTGAAGTACCACGACCTAGACGCTTTCTTGAGTGTCTTGAGCCAGCACTTGGCTTAAGTTCGTTTAGTTCCATTCTTGCACCTCCTAATCTTTTAAAATTTATTAATCTTTAACTTCTTCCACGCTAACTAGATGAGCGATTTTTAATACAGCACCACGGATTGCAGGATCGTCCGGCTTAACAACTGAACTATTAACTCTTCCGAGTCCTAGTTCTTTAACAATTGTACGTTGAGCAGGAAGGCGGTGAGCTGCACTTCTAATAAGAGTAATTTTAAGTTTAGCCATAATTACGCACCTTTCTTTTAGTTAAGCAATTCTTGGGCTGAAATTCCGCGCATCTCAGAAACGCTTTCAGCTGTTTTAATTTCTTTTAGTCCTTCGATTGTTGCACGAATAACGTTAATTGGTGTATTTCTACCAAGTGATTTACTTGTAATATCACCAACACCGGCTAATTCAAGCACGGCACGGACAGCACCACCAGCAGCGATACCAGAACCTTCGATAGCAGGCTTCAACATAATTCTACCAGCACCGAATCTACCGATAACTTCGTGAGGAATTGTTGAACCAACCATAGGAACATTAATTAAGTTCTTTTTGGCATCTTCAACAGCCTTACGAATAGCTTCAGGAACTTCTTGAGCTTTACCAGTTCCGAATCCAACGTGACCAGCTTTGTCACCAACAATTACGATAGCAGCAAAACGTAGACGGCGTCCACCTTTAACAACCTTTGTGACACGGTTGATTGAGACAACGCGATCTTCTAATTCCATTTGAGATGGATCGATATATGTCATAAATTTGGTTTCCTCCTTCTAGAATTTTAGCCCATTTTCACGAGCTGCTTCAGCAAGACTTTGTACACGACCATGGTAGATATATCCGCCACGATCAAAAATAACTTCACTGACTTTGGCATCTTGTGCTCTTTTAGCAACTAATGCACCAACGGCTGCAGCTTCTTCAACTTTAGAACCGTCGCTTACCTCTTTATCAAGAGATGAGGCACTTGCTAGCGTTACACCCTTTACGTCATCAATTACTTGAGCGTAAATGTTTTTATTTGAACGGAATACATTTAAGCGTGGGCGCTCAGCAGTACCAGAGATTTTGGCACGGACACGTTTTTGGCGCTTTTGACGTGCTTTGTTTTTATCTGGTTTTGAAATCACAATTTTCACCTCATACTATTATTTACTATTTACCAGTTTTACCTTCTTTACGACGAACATATTCATCAACATAACGAATACCTTTACCCTTATATGGTTCTGGGGGACGTACGTCGCGGATCTCGGCAGCAAATTGGCCAACCTTTTGTTTACTGATACCAGAAATATTGATTTCAGTATTTGAAGGTGAATCAACCTTGATGCCCTTTGGTGCTTCCATAACTACAGGATGTGAATAACCAACTGAAAGTGTTAGTGTTTCACCCTTAACTTGTGCACGGTAACCAACACCTCTAAGCTCAAGCTTCTTTTCGAAACCTTCTGTTACACCGAGGATCATGTTGTTAAGGTTTGCGCGCATTGTTCCGTGAAGAGCTTTATCATTATCACTTTCACGATCGAACTTAGCTTCGTTACCTTCAAGAGTTAACTTGATTTTTGGATCAAAATGTCTTGTTAATTCACCCTTAGGGCCCTTAACAGTAATATCTTCATCTTTTTGAGTAATTGTAACTCCTTCTGGGACTTCAATTACTTTATAACCGATACGACTCAAATTCGTGCACCTCCTTATCTTTTAAAAATTTTACCAAATGTATGCAAGAACTTCGCCACCAACACGTTGTGCACGGGCTTCTTTATCAGTTACAACACCTTTTGATGTTGAAAGGATAGCAATACCTAATCCGTTAAGGACCTTAGGCACATTATCTGAATCTACATAACTACGCAAACCTGGTCTTGAAATACGTTTCAAACCAGTGATTACACGTTGTTGATCTTTACCATACTTTAAGACGATACGAATAACATCTTGCTTGTTATCTTCGATGATTTCGTAATCTTTGATAAATCCTTCATTCTTCAAAATCTCTGTAATGCTCTTCTTGATGTTTGAAGCAGGCACTTCTAGAGATTCATGTTTAACCATATTAGCGTTACGGATTCTTGTTAGATAATCCGCAATAGGATCTGTCATGACCATTAATTTTACCTCCTCTTTTAATATCTTACCAACTAGCTTTTCTCATGCCAGGGATTTGACCTTTGTGGGCCAATTCGCGAAGGCAAACACGGCAAAGTTTGAACTTACGATATACAGAATGTGGACGACCACAACGTTCGCAACGTGTGTACTCTTGTGAAGAGAACTTAGCAGGTCTGTGATTACGTACCATTTGAGACTTCTTAGCCATTGAATTTGACCTCCCTTATTATTTTGAAAATGGCATTCCTAATTGTGTTAATAATTCACGTGATTCTTCATCAGTATTTGCTGTTGTAACAATAACGATGTCCAATCCACGAATTTTGTTAACCTTATCATAATCGATTTCTGGGAAAACCAATTGTTCTTTGATACCTAGTGTATAGTTACCGCGACCATCGAATGAACGAGTACCTACACCGTGAAAATCACGAACACGAGGTAAAGCGATATTAATTAACTTGTCAAGGAAGTCATACATGCGATCACCACGAAGTGTAACCTTAGCACCAATTGACATACCTTCACGTAATCTGAATCCGGCGATTGATTTCTTAGCTTTTGTGATCAAAGGTTTTTGACCAGCAATAAGTCCTAATTCTTCTACTGCTTCGTCAAGATTCTTTGAGTTAGCAATAGCATCACCAACACCCATATTCAAAACGATCTTGTCAATCTTTGGTGTTTGCATGTTAGATGTGTAATTGAATTTTTCCATCATTGATGGTGTAATTTCTTTTACATACATTTCTTTTAATGCATTAGCCATTTAGTTTTCTCCTTTCTTACTTATCTTCTTTATCAGTTGATTTCTTTACAACTTTTACGTTAGTTGCGCTAATAGGTTTCTCAACATCAGCGATTCCGCCTTGAGGTTGTGTATTACTTGGTTTTGAATGTTTCTTAACAACATTCACACCTTCAACGATAACTTTGTTTTCACTTGGCAAAGCCTTTTTAACTACACCTTGTGTTCCCTTGCTATCACCGGCAATAACTACAACATTGTCTCCAGTTTTTACAAACACTATTCAGCACCTCCTGAATTATATTGATCTTTTTATAGAACTTCTGGTGCTAATGATACGATCTTCATAAAATCATTATCACGTAATTCACGAGCAACAGGTCCGAAAATACGAGTTCCTCTAGGTGTCTTATCAGCGTTAATAATAACCGCAGCATTTTCATCAAATCTGATGTAAGAACCATCTGTACGGTGAGCACCGGATACAGTTCTTACGATAACTGCCTTAACGACGTCACCTTTTTTAACAACGCCACCTGGTGTTGCTTGTTTAACAGTGGCAACAATAACATCTCCGATGTTAGCTGTCTTACGGTTTGAACCACCAAGAACTTTAATAGTTAGAATTTCACGAGCTCCAGAGTTATCTGCAACTTTTAGACGACTTTCTTGTTGAATCACTTCTTGGTCCTCCTCTCATCAGTTTTAAACTAGATAATAACTGCTTTCTCGACGATATCTAATAAACGGAAGCGCTTTGTCTTTGACAAAGGTCGAGTTTCCATGATACGTACAACATCATTAACCTTAGCTTCGTTCTTTTCATCTTGAACGTAGTACTTCTTTGAATATCTAACACGTTTCTTATAAACTGGATGATTCTTATATGTTTCAACTAAAACAACAATTGTTTTATCCATCTTATCTGAAACAACGCGTCCTTGATATACTTTACGACTATTACGGTCTGTTTGATTTTCGCTCAACTTGATATCTCCCTTCCTGTTTATTATTTATCGTTGTTCTTTTGGTTTTGAACAGTTCTTAATCTTGCAATATTTTTTCTAACAGCGTTTAAACGAGCTGTGTTTTCCAATTGGCCTGTAGCTTGTTGGAAGCGCAAGTTGAAAAGTTCTTCTTTATATTCTTTAACTTTATCTTGTAATTGAGCAGCAGTTAGCTCTTTGATTTCACTAGCCTTCATCAGCGCCACCTACTTCCTCACGTTTTACAAACTTTGTTCTAACTGGCAACTTGTGAGATGCAAGTCTTAGGGCTTCACGAGCAACTTCTTCAGGAACTCCACCAATTTCAAATAAAACTTTCTCACGTTTTACTGGGGCAACCCAACCTGCAGGTGCACCTTTACCAGAACCCATACGAACTCCAACACCTTTTGCAGTGTATGATTTATGAGGGAAGATTTTAATCCAAACCTTACCACCACGCTTCATGTAACGAGTCATAGCAACACGGGCTGCTTCGATTTGTCTATTAGTGATCCAGCTTGAGTCAAGTGACTTCAAACCATATTCACCAAAATCAACATTCTTACCACCTTTAGCTTCTCCGCGCATCTTTCCACGGAACTCACGACGGTGTTTTACACGTTTTGGTACTAGCATAGATTATTCTCCTTTCTCTTCGTTTTTTGCATCTTTATGTTCTGGCTTAGCTGGAAGAATTTCACCACGGTAAATCCAAGTTTTAACACCCAAGTTACCATATGTAGTTGCAGCTTCTACCCAAGCATAATCGATATCTGCACGCAATGTGTGTAGAGGAACAGTTCCTTCTGTATGCCATTCTCTACGAGCCATATCAGCACCGTTTAAACGACCAGAAATTTGTACCTTAATACCTTTTGCACCTGCACGTCTTGAGCGTTGAACAGCTTGACGTTGTGCACGTCTAAATGCAATACGTGCTTCTAGTTGACGAGCAATGTTCTCACCAACAAGTTTTGCATCTAAATCAGGTTTCTTAATTTCAATAATATTAATATGAATGTTTCTGTTAACTAATTTGTTTAGTTCGTTACGTAATTTTTCAACTTCAGAACCACCCTTACCGATAACCATTCCTGGTTTTGCGGTATGAATTGAAACTGTCACGTTCTTTGCAGTACGTTCGATCTCAATTCTTGATACGGAAGCATTTGAAAGTTTATCTTCAATATACTTACGAATTCTAAGGTCTTCATGTAAAAATGTTGAAAAGTCTTTTTCTGCGTACCATTTTGCATCCCAGTCACGAATAACGCCGACACGGAATCCAACTGGATTAATCTTTTGACCCACTCAAATTACCTCCAATACTAATTTTTTTCACTTACTACGACTGTAATACTACTTGTTCTCTTATTGATTGGTGATGCTGAACCCTTAGCTCTTGGGCGGAAACGCTTCAAAGTTGGTCCTTCATTAACGAATGCTTCGCTAACAAATAGGTTTTGGGCATCTAAATCAAAGTTATGTTCTGCGTTTGCAATTGCTGACTTAAGAGCTTTAGCAATAATTGGAGAGCCTGCTCTTGGTGTGAATTGCAAAATTGCAAGTGCCTCAGCAGCGTTCTTGCCTCTTATTAAATCAATAACAAGGCGAGCTTTGCGAGGTGCAATACGAACATTTTTTACTCTGGCTGTTGCAGATGTAATTTCTTGTTCTGCCATCTTTTAAGTCTCCCTTCTTATTACTTCTTTGTCTTCTTGTCGTCAGTAGCATGACCATGGAATGTACGTGTAGGTACGAATTCGCCTAACTTATGTCCAACCATGTCTTCTTGGATGTAAACTGGAACGTGCTTACGCCCATCATGAACTGCGATTGTATATCCTACGAAATTAGGAAAAATTGTTGAACGTCTTGACCATGTCTTGATAACTGATTTCTTTTCAGTATCTGCTTGTGCTTCGATCTTTTTCATCAAATGTGCATCAGCAAATGGTCCTTTTTTTAAACTACGACTCATCTTTTGTCCTCCTTATATTATTCTAATGAAATAATTACTTACCTTTTCTATGACGAACGATAAGTTTTTCAGATTTGGCATGTGATGAACGAGTCTTCTTACCCAAGGTCTTCTTACCCCATGGTGACATTGGTGATGGATGACCGATAGGAGCTTTACCTTCACCACCACCGTGTGGGTGATCGTTAGGGTTCATAACTGAACCACGAACTGTAGGTCTGAATCCTTGCCAGCGTTTACGACCAGCTTTACCAATCTTGATCAATTCGTGTTGTTCATTTCCAATAGCACCAACTGTTGCACGGCACGTAGAAAGAATCATACGAACTTCACCTGAAGGTAAACGTAGTAATGAATACTTACCATCTCTACCAAGTAATTGAATTGATGTACCAGCAGAACGACCTAATTGGCCACCCTTACCAGGCTTTAATTCAACGTTGTGAAGAATTGTACCAACTGGAATGTTTTCTAGTGGAAGTGCGTTACCTGGCTTGATATCTGCATCAACACCTGATTCAACAACTTGTCCCACTTCTAGACCCTTAGGAGCTAAGATATATGACTTAACACCATCTGAGTAGTGTAGTAATGCAATATTAGCTGTACGGTTAGGATCATATTCAATTGACTTAACTGTAGCTTTTACACCGTCTTTTAATCGTTTGAAATCAATAACACGGTACTTTTGTTTGTGACCACCGCCACGATGACGAACTGTAATATGACCGTATGAGTTACGACCAGCTGTATGGCTTTGTGATTCTAAAAGTGTCTTTTCTGGAGTTGTCTTAGTGATCTCTGAAAAGTCAGAACCAGTCATATTACGACGACCGTTTGTGGTTGGTTTATACTTGATAATCGCCATTATTTGACCTCCTTATTTATTCTTCATCAAAAATCTTAATTTCATCTGAATCATCTGTAAGAGTAATGATAGCCTTACGACGTTTTGCTGTTGTACCAACATAACGGCCTTGGCGCTTCTTCTTACCAGAAACATTCATGATATTTACTTTTTTAACTTTAACACCGAAAATTTCTTCAATGGCTTGTCTTACAAGAACTTTATTTGCGTCAAGTGCAACATCAAATGTGTATTTCTTGTCGCTCATAGCGTCCATTGAGCTTTCAGTAATAACTGGGCGAATAATTACGTCTCTTGCACTCATTATCCAAGCACCTCCTCAATCTTAGAAAGTGCTGCTTTTGTAACAACTAACTTATTAACGTTAATAACGTCAAGTACGTTTACACCTTCTGGTGCAACAACGTTAACTTTATCAATATTTCTTGCTGATAAAGCAACGTTATCATTACCATCTTCAACAACTACAAGAACTTTATTATCAGCACCTACTTTGTTAAGTAATTGTGCAAAATTCTTTGTACTTGGTTTGTCGTATGAAATTGAGTCAATAACGATTAGGTTACCGTCAGCAGCCTTTTGTGAAAGTACAGACTTCAATGCCAAGCGGCTAACTTTTCTAGGAAGACGATATGAATAAGATCTTGGTGTAGGGCCGAATACGACACCACCACCTACCCATTGAGGGGATCTGATAGAACCTTGACGAGCACGTCCAGTTCCCTTTTGGCGCCATGGCTTCTTACCACCACCACGAACTTCAGAGCGGTTTTTAACATCATGTGTACCTTGTCTTAATGAGGCACGTTGCATAATAACTGCATCTGTAACTACGTTGTTGTTTGGTTCGATACCAAAGATTGAATCATTTGCTTCTACAGTACCGTTCTCAGCACCGCTATCTTTATAAGCTGTGATTTTTGTCATAACTCATTTCCTCCTTCCTATTTTTGATTAGCTTTAACAGCTGTTTGAATTTTAACTAATGAGTTGTTTGCTCCGGGTACATTACCCTTGATCATGATTGCATTACGTTCAGCATCAACTTTTACAATTGCAAGATTTTGTGTTGTAACACGGTTATTACCCATGCGTCCTGGCAACATCTTACCCTTGAAAACACGGTTAATGATAGCACCCATTGAACCGGCAACACGGTGATATCTTGAACCGTGAGTTTCTGGTCCACGAGCTTGTCCAAATCTCTTAATGTTACCTTGGAAACCGTGTCCTTTTGAAATACCTGTAACGTCGACAATATCACCTGAATTAAAGGTATCAACTTTTACTTCTCCACCTAATTCATAATCTCCCATTTCAACATCGCGGAACTCGCGAATATAATGTTTAGGAGTTGTGTTTGCCTTTTCTGCATGACCTTTGGCAGGTTTGTTTGTCAATACTTCGCGACGATCTTCCAAACCTAATTGAACAGCCTCGTAACCATCTGTTTCCACTGTTTTAACTTGCATAACAACGTTTGGTTCAGCTTCAACAACTGTAACTGGAACTAATTCGCCGTTTTCAGTGAAAATTTGAGTCATTCCGACTTTTTTACCAAGAATTCCTTTTCTGGCCATGTTTGCACCTCCAATAATTTATTTTTAATAATTATAATTTAATTTCAATATCCACACCAGATGGTAGATCCAACTTCATTAGTGAATCAACTGTCTTTGGTGATGGGTTAACAATGTCAATAAGTCTCTTATGTGTACGCATTTCGAATTGCTCTCTAGAATCCTTATGCTTATGTGGTGAACTCAACACTGTATATAGTGAACGTTCTGTAGGCAATGGAATTGGACCTGAAATAGTTGCTCCAGTTCTATTTGCTGTTTCCACAATTTTGTCAGCTGATTGATCTAGAATACGATGTTCATAAGCCTTCAAACGAATGCGAATTTTTTGACTTGCCATGGGGTTACCTCCTTTTTGTCTCTTTCAAGATGACCGGCTCCGTGAAAATATCCGCCAGCCCTGCCGTGGCAAAGCGGCCGGGTGTGTCGCAACCTCTCACTTCTAAGCCGTCGATATTTATTTAAATACCAATAGGCGCGTACTTCTCCTGGAAATAAGCACTTTTATAATAATACACGATTATTTTGTCATTTTCAAGACTATTGAGGATATTAAATTGAAAACTTTGTTCAGATAATTTTGAAATGAAATATGCGATAATTAAACCTAGATATTAATAAGGAGGTTTTCATGTCCTATCAAACTAAAGATACTTTTAAATCCATCTTTAATATTCAAATCTTTATTAACGCATTTATCATCTTAGGGTTTGGTATACAGCAAAAAGAGACTGGATATTTCATCTTGGCTATCTTTAATCTATTAGGATTACTCATCTATGATAGTTCTAATAGGAAGAAACTAGTCAAGTTTAACCGATTTATCCAAATCATTGTCCAAACTTTTATTATTCCACTGGTCATATCTTACCTGATTCGATCAACAATTTACAATTGGAATTCAGGTTTGATCTATATCATCCTCATATATGGCATCGTAATGTATATTCCCTACTCGATAGTTTTAATAGGAGAAATCAAAACTTCCATCATGCGACTGTTGATCACACCATTATTGTTCATCTTTAATGGTGTGAGTTCTTTTGATATTATGACGATGAATACAAATGTAGCTAACAATCAACTAATTAAAGTACTTTCGAATTCCTCATTCTTGGGTGCTTTGACTTTTTCGACAATAATTTTAACTGCAATGCTTGCTTGGGGATACAACTTACCAAAGATTAATCTTTTAACTAAAAACAATTGGAAACTGTCAGTCTTGATATTTATTTTTAGTACTTGGTTCATCGTTTGGAATGCACTCAGTAACGGAAGTAACTGGCTAAATCTATTAACTTCCTATAATTTTTCCGCAAACTTCACTTTAGAAAATGTTTTAGGAGGATTGGAAGCAGGAATTGCTGAAGAACTAACCTTTCGCTTTACATGTTTAACAATTCTTATATCTATTTTTAAACGGAACACTTTCAAAAATTATTATGCAGTATTCTTTAGTAGTTTAATGTTTGGACTGATCCATCTGCCTAATGTTAGTTCTGGTCAAAGTTTAGGAAACACATTGATACAAATTATATTTGCTTTTGCACTAGGGACATTTCTATCTGCTTTATATCTATACACTAACAACTTCTTATTACCCGTTATATTTCATTCATTGATGGACATTTTAGTCTTCGCATCATCCAATAGCCAGATTATGATTGGTAAAGTTACTTCAGGTGATTACTTATTTACTATTGTAGAATCTCTTATATTCATATCTATAGCTTTATTACTTTTACGAAAAGCTCATAGTAAAAATGAGTTACATTTTTATTTTTAAACGCAAAAAAAGCAATCTGATTAATCAGATTGCTTTTTAATTTACTATTATTCTTCAGCGTTTCCGCCATTCTTCTTAATAATATCAGCTTGAATTGACTTAGGAACTTTTTCGTAATGGTCAAATACCATTGTGAAAGTACCACGGCCTTGTGTTGCTGAACGAAGTGTTGTAGCATAGCCGAACATTTCTGAAAGTGGAACGAATGAGTTAACGAGTTGAGCGTTACCACGAGCTTCCATACCTTCAACACGTCCACGACGAGCTGTTACTTGTCCCATAACATCACCTAAGTAATCTTCTGGAGTAACAATTTCAACCTTCATAATAGGTTCAAGAATTACAGCACCAGCTGACTTAGCAGCATTACGTAAAGCAATTGAAGCAGCGATCTTGAAGGCAGCTTCTGATGAATCGACTTCGTGATATGAACCATCATATAACTTAGCCTTAACATCGATCAATGGGTATCCAGCAAGAACACCATTTTCCATTGATTCCTTCAAACCTTGTTCAACTGAAGGGATGTATTCACGAGGAACAACACCACCGACAATAGCATCTTCGAATTCGAAGCCTTTTCCTTCTTCATTAGGTGTAAATTCGATCCATACGTCACCATATTGACCTTTACCACCAGATTGACGAACGAATTTACCTTGAGCACTTGTTTGTTGTGTAAATGTTTCACGATAAGCAACTTGTGGCTCACCAACTTTACATGCAACCTTGAACTCACGTTTCATACGGTCAACCATGATATCCAAGTGAAGTTCTCCCATTCCGGCGATCAATGTTTCACCAGTTTCAGGGTTTGTTTCTGCTTGGAAAGTAGGATCTTCTTCAGATAGCTTTTGGATAGCAATATCCATCTTGTCTCTATCTTCCTTTGAATCAGGTTCGATAGAAACTTGGATAACTGGATCTGGAATATCCAATGATTCAAGAATCAATGGATCATCAGGATCAGTTAATGAATCACCAGTTGTAGTATTCTTCAAACCGATAACAGCAGCGATATCACCTGAGAATACTTCTGGGATTTCCTTACGGTGGTTAGAATGCATTTGTAGCAAACGACCAACACGTTCACGCTTGTCTTTTGTAGCGTTAAGAACGTATGAACCAGATTCTAGTGAACCTCTATATACACGGATGTATGTTAGACGTCCAACGAATGGATCAGTAGCAATCTTGAAAGCTAAACCAGCAAATGGCTTGCTATCATCAGCAATTAATTCAACTTGGCTATCATCGTTAGGGTTTGTAGCATTGTAAGGACGAACATCAAGTGGTGATGGAAGGTAATCAACAACAGCATCCATCAACATTTGAACACCCTTGTTCTTGAAGGCAGAACCAGCAAGTACAGGGAAGAACTTCAAGTCGATTGTTGCTTTTCTAATTGCCTTACGTAGTTCATCATTGCTAATTTCAGCACCATCAAGGTATTTTTCCATGATGTCATCGTCAACATCAGCAACTGATTCAACTAACTCAGCACGTTTCTTCTTTGCTTCTTCAAGGTAGTCATCAGGAACATCAACAGTATCCCACTTTGTACCTAGCTCATCTTCGTCATAAAGATCAGCTTTCATTTCGATCAAGTCGATAACACCTTCAAAGTGATCTTCAGCACCGATAGGCATTTGGATCGCATGAGCGTTAGCATCTAGTCTTTCATGAAGTGTTTCTACAGAATAGTCAAAGTTAGCACCGATTTTATCCATCTTGTTAACAAAGACGATACGAGGAACACCGTATGTTGAAGCTTGACGCCAAACATTTTCAGTTTGAGGTTCAACACCTGATTGAGCATCAAGAACAGTAATGGCACCATCTAGAACACGTAATGAACGTTCAACTTCGATTGTGAAGTCAACGTGTCCTGGGGTATCAATAATATTGATACGGTTACCTTTCCATTCAGCTGTTGTAGCAGCTGATGTAATAGTAATACCACGTTCTTGTTCTTGGGCCATCCAGTCCATTTGTGAAGCTCCATCATGAGTTTCACCAATTTTATGGATTTTACCTGTATAGTACAGAATACGTTCTGTAGTTGTTGTCTTACCGGCATCGATATGAGCCATGATACCAATATTACGAGTATCTTCTAATGGAAATTCACGTTTATTAGCCATTAAAAATTGTTTCTCCTCTCAAATATACTAGATTCTACCAGCGATAGTGAGCAAATGCACGGTTGGCATCGGCCATCTTATGTGTATCTTCACGTTTCTTAACAGCTGCACCTGTGTTGTTAGCTGCATCCATGATTTCGTTTGCTAGACGTTCGTCCATTGTGTGTTCACCACGTAGACGAGCATAGCTAACGATCCAGCGTAGTCCTAGTGTTGTACGACGATCTGGACGTACTTCGATAGGGATTTGATAGTTAGAACCACCGATACGGCGAGCCTTAACTTCAAGAACTGGCATAACATTGTTCATTGCTTCTTCAAACACGTCCAATGGTTCGTTACCAGTTTTGTCTTTGATAATATCAAATGAACGATACAAGATTGATGAAGCAGTTCCTCTCTTACCATCGTACATCAAGTGATTAATTAAACGAGTTACTAATTTTGAGTTATACATTGGATCTGGCAAAACATCGCGTTTTGGAGCTCTACCTTTACGCATATTAAATTCCTCCGTTATTACGTTATTATTTCTTAATTATTATTATTTCTTGGGCTTCTTTGCACCATATTTTGAACGACTTTGCATACGTCCATCAACACCGGCAGTATCTAAAGCACCACGAACAACGTGATAACGAACACCAGGTAAATCCTTTACACGGCCACCACGGACAAGAACAACACTATGCTCTTGTAAGTTGTGTCCAACACCTGGGATGTATGCTGTAACTTCAATAAGGTTTGAAAGTCTAACACGGGCATACTTACGTAAAGCTGAGTTAGGCTTTTTAGGTGTCATTGTTCCGACACGAGTTGCAACACCACGTTTTTGTGGAGCTGGGTTCTTTGTAGCAACTTTCTTCATACTGTTGTAACCGAAGTTTAAAGCAGGTGAATTTGACTTCGAACCGACTGACTTACGGCCTTTACGAACTAATTGATTAATTGTAGGCATTAAAAGTTTCCTCCTAAAAATTTAAGTACACACATCCAGGTGGTTCACAATTTTTGAAAAATAATAAACCACGTTAGTGGTGTACATTATGAGCTTATATTCAAATAACAATTTACCTTGCTGCCAATAAAAGCACGTCTATTAGAATATCATCTAAAAATGACTATGTCAATGCAACTAATGGATGATTTACGTAATTTATTTTGAGGTGATAAAAGATGAATTATGTTTTCCATCTAATAATTTTTACATTGGGCACAAGCATCGTGTCTTTTCTAACAGTAATAGCTCATGAATATCCACACATAAAACCAACTAGACGTTCAAAATGTGATGTTTGTCAAAGAACATTGATGTGGTTTGAAATAATTCCCATCTGGAGTTATCTAATTAGTAAAGGTAAATGCAAAGTCTGCGGAGAAGCAATCAACAAATTATATCTACTCACAGAAATTGCAGGTGGAATTTTTTTACTGGCAGCATCGTTAACGCACCAAGATCTAATCTTTGTAACTTTAATATTTACTGTTCTTACCCTTTTAGCAATCAGTGATTACATCTATGGTTATGTTTACTTATCACACTACCTGCTGTTCGTTCCGATTATCATCATAAGCAACCAGCACCTATATTTTATCCCAGCTTTACTAATTTATACACTTCTAAATTTAATTAATTACATATACAAAGGCATTGGTCTTGGTGATATCGAAATACTAAGTATTCTTGCATTGTTATTAGGACTTGATATGACTCTGAAAATTATTCTTATGGCATGTTTTTTGTGTCTACATTATTTTATTTTTAAAAAAAGGAACGAATTCAGATTCGTTCCTTACATTACTTTCTCAACATTTATACTTCTAATCTTTAGGTAAAATTCCTCTAACCTTCAACCAATTCATACATAATTCCCACCACGCTGCATTAGCAAAGTTTACATTTTCATCATTACCCTCTTTTGTAACATAAGTGGCTAAAGAAGATCCGTGTCCACCTGAAGCAAATAAATGCAATTCATATGGAATCTTCAACAATTCCATTTTTTGAGCATAGATCAAAGAATTCATAACAGGAACTGTTTTATCTGTGACAGTTTGCCAAATAAAAGTTGGCTTAGAATTTATATTCAAATGTTCTTGAGCTTGCCAATACAAAATATCGGAACTAATTTTGACCGCCCAATCCTCCTTAGGCCATCCCAAAGTCAGGTCGATAACTGGATAGCCAATGATATTAGCGGCAGGTTGAACTTCAATTTCATCATCAAATATTTTTTTGCACATCTCTGCGTCAGTCATCAAGGAATTAAAGTTAGCAACAATATGACTTCCAGCTGAAAATCCCACCAATAAGACCCTATCCAAATCGACTTTATGTTCAACAGATTGTCCTTTTATCCAGTTAAGTAAAGTAGCTAATTCCTGTAAGACCAGCGGATAAACTGATTTCTCATCACCTACTAGTGGATAATCAAATACAATCGCATGCATTCCTTCTGATGCAAACTTTAATGCGATGGGTTGAGCTTCTCTTTTGGTGATAAATTTATAAGCACCACCGGGACAAATTATTGCTAATGGTTTATTTGGTTCATTTTCCAAATCACCTATTGGATCAAGCCAGTATGTATCAATTTCAAATTCACTATCACGAAAATTCAGTCGCTGTCTAGTCATAATCTTCCTCCTTTTATACTGAAAAAATATCACATTTACTACATAAAAAAAAGACAACCAAATGGTTGTCTTTTTTAAATTATTCACCGTGATTTGTTGCATCTTCGGCTTTCATTTGAGCTTCAATATCAGAAATTGTATATGCTCCATTGATTGAGTTATCAGCCATAGGACCAGTCTTCTTTGGTTCCATGTGGTTATACTTAGCCATACCTGTACCGGCAGGAATAAGTTTACCAATAATAACATTCTCTTTAAGTCCAAGAAGTGGATCATTCTTACCTCTGATTGATGCATCAGTAAGAACTCTTGTTGTTTCCTGGAAGGAAGCAGCTGACAAGAAACTATTTGTTTCAAGTGAAGCTTTAGTAATACCAAGTAGAACTGGACGTCCAGTTGCAGGTACACCACCGTTGAACAATGTTTCACGGTTATGATCTGTAAACTGAGAAATATCCATTAATTGACCTGGTAGAACATCTGTATCACCAGGGTCAAGAATTCTGATCTTACGTAGCATTTGTCTGATCATAACCTCGAAATGCTTATCAGAAATATCAACACCTTGCATACGGTAAACCTTTTGAACTTCAGCAAGTAAGTAGTTTTCAGTTGTTTGAACATTTGTAACTTTGATCAATTCCTTAGGATCAATTGAACCTTGTGTTAACTTACCACCACGGTCAACATGGTCACCTTCGGCAACCGCAACACTTGATGTATAAGGAACACTATATGATCTAGTATCAATGTCACCTTCAACAGTGATCTCTTTAGTACGTTCAGCAGGATTTTCATCGATTGCAGTAACAGTACCGTCAACCTCAGAAATAACTGCAAGACCTTTAGGGTTTCTAGCTTCAACGATTTCTTGAACACGAGGAAGTCCTTGTGTAATATCATCTCCACCAGCAACACCACCGGTATGGAAGTTACGCATAGTAAGCTGTGTACCTGGTTCACCGATTGATTGAGCAGCAACAGTACCAACTGCTTCACCAATTTCAACTTCTTCACCAGTAGCAAGGTTTCTACCGTAACATTTCTTACATACACCATGTTTTGTATCACATGTAAATGCTGAACGAATTGTTACTTCTTTAACACCTGCGTCAACGATCTTTTGAGCCAAGTTTTCGTCCATAAGTACTCCACGAGCAGCAAGAACTTCACCTGTTTCAGGATCTTTGACAGTCTTTTGTGTATAACGTCCAACTAGACGGTCATACAATGGTTCGATCATATCTGTACCTTCCATAATTGAACTTACTAGAAGTCCACGGTCAGTACCACAATCTTCTTCACGTACGATAACATCTTGGGCAACATCAACTAGACGACGTGTTAAGTAACCTGAGTTAGCAGTCTTCAAGGCTGTATCGGTCATACCTTTACGAGCACCGTGGGTTGACATGAACATTTCCAAAACAGATAGTCCTTCACGGAAGTTAGAAATAACTGGAATTTCCATCATACCACCGTTAGGGGCAGCCATAAGTCCACGCATACCTGCTAGCTGAGTAAAGTTTGAGATGTTACCACGGGCACCAGAGTCCGACATCATTGAGATAGGGTTTGTTGGATCAAAGGAGTCGATCAATAGTTGTTGAATTTCATCCTTTGTATCGTTCCAAACACTGATAACACGATCATGTCGTTCTTCGTCTGTGATAAGTCCACGACGGAATTGCTTAGAAATTGAAGCAACTTGTTTGTGGGCTTTTTCAATGATTTCAGGTTTTTCAGTTAAGTTAGGAACATCAGTAACACCAACTGTTAAACCAGAAAGTGTACAAATTGTGTAACCTAATTCCTTCATATCATCAAGCAATGAAGATGTTCTTTGAACACGGTATGTCTTAAAGATTTGGGCAATGATATCACTTAGATAACCACTCTTCAATGGGTCAACAAGATCCATTTCATCAAGTTTATCTTGAATATTTTCACCCTTGTCTAGGAAGTACTTATCAGGAACACCATGTACTAAGTTGTCATCAGTTGGTTCATTCAAGTATGGGAAGTCTTCAGGAAGAATTTCGTTGAAGATAACTTTACCAACACTTGTAACCATGATCTTGCTTCTTTGTTCATCTGTGAATGGTTTATTTGGCATTGATGCAACAGATAAACCAATTCTTGTATGGTAATGAACATCACCATTTAGAAGTGCTGTTTGTACTTCATTTGCGTCTGTAAAAATCTTACCTTCACCAGTCATATGTCTTGTTTCAATTGTTAGATAATAGTTACCTAAAACAACGTCCTGTGATGGTGTAACGATAGGTTTACCATCTTTAGGAGCAAGAATATGGTGAGCAGCAAGCATTAACATACGTGCTTCAGCTTGAGCTTCATCTGATAGAGGAACGTGGACAGCCATCTGATCCCCATCAAAATCGGCATTATAAGCTTCACAAGCTAGTGGGTGAAGACGAATTGACTTACCATCAACCAATACTGGTTCAAAGGCTTGAATACCAAGTCTATGAAGTGTAGGGGCACGGTTAAGTAGAACTGGACGTTCTTTGATTACATCTTCAAGTACATCCCAAATATCATCATCTTGACGATCGATTTTTCTTCTAGCGTTTTTAACGTTTGAAGCAATCTCACGTTTAACTAATTCATGCATTACAAATGGTTTAAATAATTCCAAAGCCATTTCACGAGGTAATCCACATTGATAGAACTTCAATGTAGGACCAACATCGATAACTGAACGTCCTGAATAGTCAACACGTTTACCAAGTAAGTTTTGACGGAAACGTCCTTGCTTACCTTTAAGCATGTGTGAAAGTGACTTCAATGGACGGTTACCAGGTCCTGTAACAGGACGACCACGACGACCATTATCGATCAAGGCATCAACAGCTTCTTGAAGCATTCTCTTTTCATTTTGAACAATGATGTTAGGTGCATGTAGATCCAACAATCTCTTCAAACGATTATTACGGTTGATAACACGACGATACAAATCGTTCAAATCAGATGTGGCAAAACGACCACCTTCTAGTTGAACCATTGGTCTTAAATCTGGTGGGATAACGGGAATAGCTTCCATTACCATCCACTCAGGTTTGTTACCTGATTTAGCGAAAGCACTAAGAATATCCAAACGTCTAATAGCACGTGTACGTTTTTGACCTTGGGCAGTCTTAAGTGTTTCACGTAATTCTTTAATATCTGTTTCCATATCAACTTGGCTAAGAAGGTCTCTAATACCTTCGGCACCCATCTTAGCAACGAACTTGTTACCAAATTCTTCACGTTTCTTACGGTATTCAGATTCTGTAAGTAGTTGTCTCTTTTCTAGATCTGTTTCACCTGGATCGATAACTACGTATGAAGCAAAGTAAATTACTTCTTCAAGGTTTCTTGGACTCATGTCCAAAACAAGACCCATACGTGATGGGATTCCCTTGAAGTACCAGATATGTGTAACTGGTGCAGCTAATTCGATGTGAGCCATACGTTCACGACGAACTTTTGAACGAGTAACTTCAACACCACAACGGTCACAAACAATACCCTTATAACGAATACGTTTGTATTTACCACAGGCACATTCCCAGTCTTTAGTTGGTCCAAAAATTCTTTCATCGAATAGACCATCTTTTTCTGGTTTCAAAGTACGGTAGTTGATTGTTTCAGGCTTTTTAACTTCTCCATAAGACCAGCTACGAATCTTGTCAGGAGATGCTAAACCTATTTGCATACTTTCAAATTTATTAACGTCTATCAAAAGGTATCCTCCCTAATCACTATTTTGACTAGTTTTCTGATTTTGTACGTGAGTCAGCAGTTGAATCTTGTGATTCTTCCAACTTCTTGGCTTCTTCTTCTGCACGTTTTTCTTCTTGTTGTTTTGCGAGTTTAGACAATGCGTCAATACTTACAGTATCGTCATCTTCATCCATATCTCTCAACTCAATTTCTTTGTTATGAGAGTCTAAGACCTTCATATCAAGACCTAGAGCTTGCAATTCTTTAACAAGAACACGGAATGATTCTGGAACACCTGGTTTAGGAATACTTTCACCCTTAACAATAGCTTCATAAGTCTTTACACGACCTACGATATCATCTGACTTGTATGTCAAAATTTCTTGTAGAGTATAAGCGGCACCATAGGCTTCAAGAGCCCAAACTTCCATTTCACCAAATCTCTGTCCACCAAATTGTGCTTTACCACCAAGTGGTTGTTGAGTAACTAGTGAGTATGGTCCGATTGAACGAGCATGAAGCTTATCATCAACCATGTGGGCTAATTTCATGTAGTACATGACACCAACAGCTACACGGTTCTTGAATGGTTCACCAGTACGTCCATCATAAAGGATCGACTTACCATCTGAATCCATATCAGCTTCTTTAACAATATCCCAAAGCTCATTATCTTGAACACCATCAAAAACAGGTGTTGCAACGTGAATTCCAAGTTTTCTTGCAGCCATACCTAAATGAAGATCAAGTACCTGTCCAATATTCATACGAGATGGAACACCCATTGGGTTCAAAAGAATATCAACTGGTGTACCATCTGGCATATAAGGCATATCTTCTTGAGGTACAACGATTGAAACAGTACCTTTATTACCATGACGTCCGGCCATCTTATCACCGACTTGGATCTTACGTTTTTGAGCAATATAAACACGAACCATCATGTTAACACCTGGATCCAATTCGTCGCCAGCTTCACGAGTGAAGACCTTAACGTCTTGGATAATTCCACCACCACCATGTGGTACACGAAGTGATGTATCACGAACTTCACGTGCTTTTTCACCAAAGATAGCATGTAGCAATCTTTCTTCGGCTGATAATTCTGTAACACCCTTAGGAGTTACCTTACCAACTAAGATATCACCGTCACGAACTTCAGCACCGATACGGATAATACCGAATTCATCAAGATCTTTAAGTGATTCTTCACCGACATTAGGAATTTCACGAGTAATTTCCTCAGGTCCAAGTTTTGTATCACGTGCTTCTGATTCATACTCTTCAATATGAATTGAAGTATAAGCATCTTCACGAACTAATTTTTCTGAAAGTACGATAGCATCTTCGTAGTTATACATGTTCCATGTCATAAAGGCGATCAATGGGTTTTGTCCAAGAGCTAATTCACCATTTTCCATTGCAGGACCATCGGCAATAATATCTCCAGATTTAACTTCTTCACCTTTTCTAACGATAGGTTTTTGGTTATAACTCTTACCGTTATTTGAACGACGGAACTTAGTTACTTTATATTCATCAATTGTGCCATCATCATTACGTTTGATTGTAATCTTCTTAGCATCAACATATTCAACAACACCATCATTCTTAGCAATAAGTGCAGCACCAGAATCATGGGCAGCAATATATTCCATACTTGTACCAACTAGTGGTGCATGTGGATTAACCAAAGGAACAGCTTGACGTTGCATGTTAGCACCCATCAAGGCACGGTTAGAATCATCATTTTCCAAGAAAGGAATACATGCCGTAGCAACTGAAACTACTTGCTTAGGAGAAACGTCCATGTAATCGACTTTTTCTGGTGTAGTTTCAATATTGTCATCTTTTTTACGAGCCAAAATTGTATCATCAACAAATCCACCATCATCATCAACAAATCCACCATCATCATCAAGAGGTGTATTAGCCTGAGCAACAACATAGTTATCTTCTTCATCAGCTGTTAAATAATCAATTTTGTTTGTAACTTTATGTGTATCCCATGAAACACGACGATATGGTGTTTCGATGAAACCATATTCATTAATAATGGCATAACTAGCCAAGTTATTGATAAGTCCGATATTAGGTCCTTCAGGTGTTTCAATAGGACACATACGGCCATAGTGAGTATAGTGAACGTCACGAACTTCATATCCGGCACGGTCACGAGTCAAACCACCAGGTCCAAGAGCAGATAGACGACGCTTGTGTTCTAGTTCTCCAAGTGGGTTTGTCTGATCCATGAACTGTGACAATTGTGATGAACCAAAGAATTCCTTGATTGAAGCAACAACTGGTCTAATATTGATCAATTGTTGTGGTGTAACGGTTGCTGAGTCTTGAATTGACATTCTTTCACGAACAACACGTTCCATACGTGACAAACCAATACGGAATTGGTTTTGAATTAATTCACCAACTGAACGAATACGACGGTTACCCAAGTGATCAATATCATCAGTAGTACCAATATCTTCTTTAAGGTTCAAGAAGTAGTTGATACCAGCCAAGATATCAGCAGGTGTAATAACACGAAGTTTAGCATCAATATGACCATTACCGATCATGTTAACAACTTTTTCGTTATCAGCTTCTGAATAAACTTTAATAATTTGAACAGTAATTGGATCAGTTAAAACACCTTCATCAGATGGTTGAAGTGTTACAGTCTTGAAATCATCACGTTTCAAGTATGGACTCAATTTGTTCATAGCTCCACGGTCAAGAACTGTATCTTTAGCCAAGATAACTTCACCTGTATCAGGATCAGCAAGTGTTTCAGCCAATGTTTTGTTCAAAAGTCTTGTTTTTAGATTAAGCTTCTTGTTGACCTTGTAACGACCAACAGCAGCCATATCATATCTACGTGGATCGAAAAATCTAGCATATAGCAATGAACGAGATGAATCAGCCGTCTTAGGTTCACCAGGACGGAGTCTTTCATAAATATCCTTCAATGCTTCTTCAACACGAGAATCACTTGTATCTTTATGTACATCTTTTTCAAGTGTTAAATTCAAAGTATCATTTTCACCAAAGATATCAAGAATCTCAGAATCAGCACCAAATCCTAAAGCTCTGATCAATTCAGAGATAGGTAGTTTTCTAGTTCTATCAATTCTAACGTATCCTAAACCTTTAGCATCTGTTTCAAATTCCAACCAAGCACCACGGTTAGGGATAACTGTAGTACCAAAGTTGATACGACCATTTTTGTCAGTATCTGAATTGTAATAAATACCAGGTGAACGTACCAATTGAGAAACAATAACACGTTCGGCACCATTAATAATAAAGGTACCTTGTTCTGTCATAATTGGGAAATCACCAAAGAAAACATCTTGAGTTTTGATCTCGCCTGTTTCATGGTTTGTTAATTTCAATGTGACATGCAATGGTGCTGAATAATTAGCATCATGTTGTCTTGCCTCTTCAACTGTGTACTTAGGTTCTAGCAGTTTATAATCAACGTACTCTAATGAAAGATTTCCACCGAAATCATCAATAGGCATTACGTCATCAAACATATCTTTAAGTCCTTCATCTAAGAACCAGTTATAAGAATTTGTTTGAATGTCTATCAAATTTGGCAGTGGAAGTACTTCCTTGATCTTTGCATAACTACGACGAACACGGTGTGCACCATAATTAACGTTATGATAAGTCAAATTTTTCACCTCAACATATAATTTGTTCAAACGCTGACCGAATATTACATTTTCGTTACAAATTGCAAGAAAACGTTTTTATACCTTAATTTTAGGCAAAAAAAAACCAAAAATAGAATTCTAAATTCTACTTTTGCTTTTTCTATACGGTATAGCCACGGACAATAGATCGCGACTAACGTTTTGAACTTTGAATCTCACAAAAGATAATACTACCTATAAATAACATTGTCAATAGATAGGAATTAGTGTGTGAGTGACTTTTCATTCTTCTTTTTATTAGTTGAAACCGTTACTGTTAGTTTGCCTTGTTTTGAGCCAACTTTGATCGTATCGCCTTCAACTACTTTATTCATAAGTAATAGTTCACTTACGGGATCTTCAATTTCTCTTTGAATGGTTCTTCTCATTGGACGAGCACCATATTCTGGATTATAGCCATCTTTAACCAAATCACTATATGCTGCTGGTGAAATAACGAGTTGGATCTTACGATCCTCAAGACGTTTTCTCAAGTTACCACTCATGATCTTAGCAATAGCTTTCAATTGATCACGGTCTAATGACTTAAAGACGATTGTTTCATCAACACGATTCAAAAATTCAGGTCTGAAGAATTTCTTTAATTCTGTATTGATCCTGTTTTGCATTTCCTTATAGTCATCTTTAACATCCTTAGCACCAAAGCCAACTGACTTGTCTTCTTGCAATGCGCGAGCACCTAAGTTAGAAGTCATAATAATGATTGTATTACGGAAATCTACTTTTCTACCCTTAGCATCAGTTAAAATACCATCATCTAAGACTTGCAATAAGATATTAAATACATCTGGATGAGCCTTTTCAACTTCATCAAGCAAAATAACTGAATAAGGTTCATTTCTAACTTTTTCAGTTAATTGCCCACCATCATCAAATCCAACATATCCTGGTGCTGAGCCGATCAATTTAGAAGTACTGTATTGTTCCATATATTCTGACATATCAACACGAATCAAATTATCTTCAGAACCAAACATAACTTCAGCAATTGATTTAGCAAGTTCAGTTTTACCAACACCTGTAGGTCCTAAGAACATAAATGAACCAATTGGGCGATCTGGATCTTTCATACCACTTCTTGCACGACGAATAGCACGAGAAATTGCACTAATGGCATCATTTTGACCAATAACGCGTTTATGAAGTTCTTTTTCAAGATTCAATAGACGCTCACTCTCTTTACGAGTGATTTGTTTAACTGGAACACCAGTCCATTCAGCAATAATCTCAGCAACATCATTAACCTTTACTACTGGTTGTTTTGCATGTCCTGTTTCTTTTGCTTCTTTTAATTCAGCAATTTTTTCTTGAATATCTTGTTCTTTTTCACGAATCTTAGCGGCTTTTTCAAAGTCTTGATCCAAAATGGCATTATTCTTGTCATCGATCAACTTCATTGATTGAGCAGTTAGATCATCTAAATCATTATTTTTAGAAACATTATGAATTCTTACTTTAGCTGAAGCTTCATCAACAAGGTCAATGGCCTTATCTGGTAAGAAACGATTTGTTAAATATCTTGTTGAAAGTTTAACAGCTGCTTCTATAGCTTCATCAGAAATAATTAAACCATGATGTTGTTCATATCTTGGGCGCAATCCCTTTAGAATCTCAACAGATTCATCTTCAGTTGGTTCTTCCACTACGATCTTAGCAAAACGACGCTCTAAAGCACTATCTTTTTCAATATACTTTTGATATTCATTCAATGTTGTAGCACCTATCAATTGAAGCTCACCACGTGCTAAAGCTGGTTTTAGAATATTTGAAGCATCGATAGCACCTTCAGCACCACCAGCACCGATCAAAGTATGCAATTCATCAATAAACAAAATAACATGCTTATCTTTATAAATTTCTTCAATAATTTTCTTTAAACGATCTTCAAATTCACCACGATACTTAGTACCAGCAACTAATGAACCCATATCAAGCATCATGATACGTTTATTTTGCATATCAAGTGGAACTTCTTTTTTAACGATATAACTAGCTAGACCTTCGGCGATAGCTGTCTTACCAACACCAGGTTCACCAACTAGAACAGGATTGTTCTTAGTTCTACGGCTTAAGATCTGGATAGTTCTCTCAACTTCTTTTTTACGTCCGATAACTGGATCGATTTGATTTTCAGCCGCGATCTTAGTTAAATCACGTGCTAAAGAATCAAGTGTTGGTGTACCTGCAGTTTGCTTCTTTTTGTTACGAGCAGCAATGTTAGCAGCCATACCACGAGCACCACTCTTACTGGACATTCCCATCTTATTAAGAAGTAAGTTCTTTGTCTTAGTTAAACTAAGTCCCAAATTAGTCAAAATACGATTTGCTAAATTATCAGTATCATCTAAAATAGCCAACAAAATATGTTCTGTTCCTATACGACTAGTATTGTATTGATCAGAAACATCTTGTGAGTTAGCAAGAATCTTTTGCCCTTTAGGTGAATAAGGTAGGTAAATGCCTTTAGCGGTATTAGATGAGACATCTCCATAGCCAGTTAGATGTTCAATTTCTTCTTCAACATCACGCTCACTAACGGCGAGATCTCTCAAAGTAATACCGGCTATACCATCATTCTCCATAGTCAAACCTAGGAGGATATGCTCAGTACCAACAGCATTATGATGAAATGTTTTAGCCTGCTCTTGAGCTAAAACAAGTGCGTTCTTTGCGCTTTCGGTAAATACTTTGTCCATTTTAACTACCTCGACTTATAAATTTCTTGGTGTAGAAAGTATAATTCTGTTATGTAAAAATGCAAGTGATTTAACTTATAGGCCAGTTAAGTACTTTGCTTACATTTCTTAACTACTATTATTACATATTTATTGTAATCTCATTAGTAATCAGCATAAATAAAAAAGATCATCGTCTTCTAAAGTAAGAAACGATGATCTATCTTTTATTTATCGGGAAAACAAGATTCGAACTTGCGGCCTCTACGTCCCGAACGTAGCGCTCTACCAAGCTGAGCTATTTCCCGATACTGTATTAATAATGAAGCGGAAGACGGGATTCGAACCCGCGACCCCCACCATGGCAAGGTGATGTTCTACCACTGAACTACTTCCGCATAATGCCGACTAGAGGATTCGAACCTCCGACCCCCTGTTTACAAGACAGATGCTCTGCCAACTGAGCTAAGTCGGCATCAAGTAATGACTTATAAAACCTAATTCAATAACAACTTATTGAAATACGGGTGAAAGGACTTGAACCTTCATGTCCACTGGACACTAGAACCTAAATCTAGCGCGTCTGCCAATTCCGCCACACCCGCAAAACTACATATCCATTAAGCAAATTGCTTAATGGAGGATACAGGGATCGAACCTGTGACCTCCTGCTTGTAAGGCAGATGCTCTCCC
>NZ_AZDG01000016.1 GCF_001434665.1 Companilactobacillus tucceti DSM 20183
ATTAAGAGGTGCCTCAGGTCCAAAATCATTCATCAATACGATTTGACAAAGAACCGACTTTTTTTAATCTACTCTGTTCATTAATTTCTTAACAACTTTAGTTAAAATAGTACGACTTTCTTTATTTGGTAATTTATTTATTCTTCTTAAAGCATGATTACTATAGGTCAAGGCTATTTCTTTAGCTTTAGCCAAATAACCTTTATCAACAACAATTTGAGCCGCATTGGTTATTTCTTCATTGGTTAAATCATTTCTCGACAGTATTTCAATTAATTCAGCATCTTTAGCTTGTAATCCAAGTATATATGGCAAAGAATAAACTCCATTTCGAAGATCTTCAAAATTAGGTTTACCTGTATCTTTACTATTTCCAAAATCAAGCACATCATCAATTATCTGAAAAGACATTCCGATATCATGGCCGATATTTTTAGCCAAATTAACTAACTTTTGGTCACCACCAGAAACTACTGCACCCATCATGGTACTTAAACTAAACAATTCAGCCGTTTTTCCTGAAACTTCAGTTAAATACATTTTAGTAGTGGCATTGACATTGTAGTTGATCAACATCTGATCTAATTCACCCGTCAAAATTTTCTTCATACTTAAAGCATTTAAAACCACATATTTTTGTTCAGGTAAATATCTTGAAGCCAATTCAAAATATACTGTAAATAGATAATCACCAGCATATATAGCGTTACGCTTACCATAACGGGTATGAATCGTTGTTTTTGAACGACGTAGTGGTGAATCATCAATAACATCATCATGGATCAAGGTAGCTACATGAAGTAACTCTAATGAAGCAGCTAGAGGTATTAATTCTGAATCAGGCTTTTTTTCGGGTCCAAGTTCACTAAACAGAAGAAAAAAGGCTGGACGCAACATCTTACCGCCGGATGTTAGATCCTCGATCATAACTCTGATTTCTTCATTTTTTATATTAACAACATGATGGATATATTCGGTAGTCTGATCGACTTTTTTCCCCATTTGCGAATATTTCTTCCAAATTGAATGCGCCATGTAATCCCTCTCTACCCATTACTTGTAGTAATATTTTAAATAACCTTATAATATAATATATCAAATTAAAAGGAATGATTATTTGAAACCATCAATTTTCTTCGAACTAGTTGAAATTAAAGCCAAGACAGCTAGCGTTTTTCCATTTTTAATGGGTACTCTGTATTCATATTATCACTGGCATTCAATTAACGCTCTTGAGTTGCTACTATTCTTTGTTGCCATGTTCCTATTCAATATGGCCGTAGATATTAACGACAATTATTGGGATTACAAAAACGCCACTGGAAGTGAAAGTTTCCGTCGTGAAACCAACATTATCGGTGTTAATAATTTAAACATCCATTTAGTAGGTTGGCTAGATTTTTCATTTACTTTAATTGCTGCTATTATTGGCTTATTTATCGTATATAAAACTGGAATACCATTATTAATTATGGGAATATTTTGTTTTGCTGTAGGATTTCTCTACGCTGGCGGACCTAAACCCATTAATCGTGGCCCACTTGGAGAGTTCTTCTCAGGATTTACTATGGGTTATGTAATTTATTTGATTGCAATTTACATCAACACATTTAATTCTCCAACAGCAATCTTAGATTTTAAATTTTATGGTGACGCACTTTTATCATCACTATTAACTGTCTTTGCAATTTCCAATCTCTTATTAGCTAATAATATTGCTGATGAAAAAGAGGATATCGGATTAGGTAGAAAGACTCTTGTTTATTACCTTGGAAAAGATAACTCAATTTTTATTTTGAAGTCTCTATACGTTTTAGGATACTTAGCCCTAATTTGCTCAATCATTATTGGATTATTACCAAAAATGATGTTGTTGACTTTCTTGATTTCTCCAATAGTCTATAAAAACGCTATGAATTTTTCTAAAAATCCTATCAAAAAAAAGACATTTCCATTGATAATTAAAAATCTATTATTAATTACTTTGACTGAAGTTGTTACATTTGCTCTAGGAGTTTTATTAAATTTTTAGTTTAACAATTTAGCAAATCCATAAGTATCTTGAGCAATCATTAATTCCTCATTAGTTGGAATAGTGTAGGCAGCGATTGTAGAGTCATCAGTTGTAATTTTGACCTCTTTACCACGTAACTTATTATTTTCGGGATCAACTTTTACACCCATGTAACCAAAACTGTTCAAAATATCCTCACGGACTTCTTTAGAATTTTCACCTACACCGGCAGTGAAGGCCAAAACGTCAACTCCGCCCATTTCAGCCATGTATGATCCAACGTATTTAACAATACGATTACGGAAAATTTGTAATGCTAAGGCGGCACGTTCGTTAGTATCTTCAACAGCCTCAATATCACGCATATCAGCTGATACTCCGGAAATACCTAATAAACCAGATTTGTGATTTAAGATATCGATCATATCATTAATATCATTTAAGCCTAATTTCTTCATCAAATATGGAATCATTGAAACATCAAGATCCCCACTTCTAGTACTCATTGTTATCCCAGCTAGTGGTGTGAATCCCATTGAAATGTCAAATGCCTTACCGTTTTTAATTGCACTGATTGAAGCACCACTTCCAAGATGCAAAACGATTACATTCTTATCTTGAATTCCGCCATCAACAAGTTCATTTAGACGTTGAGCAATGTAACGGTGACTTGTACCATGAGCTCCGTAACGGCGAACTTTATATTTCTTGTAGTCTTCCAAATCAACACTGTATAAATAATTTTCTTCAGGAATATCTGCAAAGAATGAAGTATCAAAGACTCCAACTTGAATTGCTTTTGGAACTAACTTCTTAAACACGTCGATATAGTAAGCTTCAACTTTATTATGAAGAGGTGCATATTCAGATAATTGTAAAATCTTTTGGAGGTTTTCATCAGTCACAATTTCTGACTTCTTGAACTCTTCTCCACCGGCTACAACACGATGACCGAACGCAACAATATCTTCAAATTTCTCAATAATATTTTTGTCTTTAAGCGCATCTAAAATCGATAAAACAGCAATTTCATTTGATTCAATTGCTTGTTCGTACTCAATTTTTTCACCATTATATTTCAGCTTAAAGACTGATTTTGGTGTACCCAACCGATCGATCATTCCGGAAGCAATCGTTGCTTTATCCGGCATTTCAAACAGTTTCCACTTCAATGTGGAACTCCCTGCATTTATAGCCATTATCTTCATATTCAAATCTCCTTTTTTTAGGTATTAACATTTGTTTTAAATGGCTCTATATCAGCTTTACACCAATTTAAAAAAATGCTACTCTTTAGTAACTATTATAAGTCTTTTCTTGGGGGAATTCATTCGTGAAATTATTTAATATGTTACGCAAAATAGATGAGAAACCAGATTTAAAAAATGAAACTGTAACGGACGATTCACCCGATACACAAGAAAAGGATCAAATAACATCCAGTAATAATAATACACCAGCTGAAACGTCAGATGAAAGCGCTAATTTGCCTGTTTCGATAAAAGATCAACGTATTGGCATCGAAGACCAGATGAATGAGCTATCTCATCAATATACTCAATTGAGAAATGATCTTAAAACTAACCTTTTTACTGAAAAAGATGAACTAGAAAACAAAAAAGATACACTATCAAATTATTTAGACACTCTTAATAGAGACCAAACTGAAACAGACGAAAAATTGGCTGATATTAAATCACAAAACGATAACGCTGAAAAAGAAAAATTGGCTAGAGTTCGTGCTGATCAAAAGGAACAAGAAGACTTTCTTTCCGATTACAAAGATCAAAAGAACACTCTTACTGCCAAACTAGAACGTAACCAACAAACTCTTGAAGAAAAGCAAAAGGATTTAGCTGACAACGAACAATCCGAAAAAGACTTATCAGGATCTATCAAAGAAGAAAAAGATCTACAAAAAATGCTTGCTTTGATGGAAGATCAAAAAACTGCTATTAACAAGTTATACGAGCAACGTGCTGAAATTCAAAAAGACATCGATGATGTAAACGAAGAGATTCAAAAGCTCAATTCACAACTCGATGAAGTCAATGGCAAAATCAATCAAACCAATTCAGCAATCAATTCTCTTAAGGGTAATGCTAATCAAATTGAAAGTAAGATCAAAAATGATCGTAACTACCGTATTGAAACGACTGCCAGTTTGGAAAGACATGTACAAAGCCTTGATGAAGAACACAAAAAAATCGAATCAGAATTATCTGAAGTTAACAACAACAAAGCATATATCGAAAAATACATTAAGGACGTATTCCATTCAGCCTTTTTAGTTCGCGATGTATACCTTGATAAAGACAAAGATTACTATGTTTTAGCTGACTCATTTGATAACAATAACCAAATGAACAACTTATTTGACATGATTCGTTTCCTAGAATCCAAATTGCAAAAACCAGTAACTGTTATCTCAACCTTCTATGATGAAAAATTATCCGAAAAAGTTGACTCAGAAATCCAATCAAATCATCTTGAGACACCTAATGTAGTAAATCTATTTGATCAACTACAAGTAAGTGCTGATCCAACAGAACAACCTGTTACAATTCCTGAAAATGACGGTTGGATAACAAGAACAGATGTAGAAAGTAAAGATACTTTAATTTACGATCAAAATAACAATCTACTAATGACAGTTGAATACGACGAAGAAAAAATCAACCGTATCAACTACTATAAAAATGAACAAATTAATAAAACTAATATTTATAACGCTGCTGGTCAATTATCATCAGTTCAAATTTTCAATAAGAAACAAGAATTGACTGAACAAAGCTTCTATAGAACTGATGGATCAATCGTCTTAACAGTTATATTTGACGGTGAAAAAGCAAACAGTTACCAATTATTTGATGCTAATGGTCTCCTAGAGCATGACTTCAATAAAAAAGATGAACTAATTGCTTGGTGGTTAAAGAGTCTAACCCTTGATAGCGATAATAGTGTCTTTGTTGGTAACAACGATGATCTACTTTATAAGCTAATTACTAATGATAATAAAATCGAAAGTGATAAATTTATTCCACTTCTAACAAACGCTCAAAAGAACATCAAAGAAGTTATAAATCTATTGACTGCAAATACTAATATTTTGAATATTTTGGTTGAACACGCTGAAGATCTACAAGCAATTGAAACATCAACTACTAGAGATATAAGTGTAAGTTCAATTAGCCATTCAAGTAGCAACGAATTGTATTTACCAGACTCATTGAAGATTTAACAATGCGGGGCAAAAGGCAGTCTAACTGACCTTTGCCCCGTATTTTCGAGCGTATAACGACTTTATTAAATAGATTGGAAGATATTTTATGAAAACTATTTCTGTGATTGTTCCCTGTTATAACGAGGAAGAATCAATCGAACTTTATTATGAAGCCATGAATAAAGTTAAAACCGAAAATAATAAATTTAACTTAGAATACTGGTTCGTCGATGATGGTTCACATGACAAAACATTTAAAGTTTTGCGTGAACTACAAAAAAAGCATAGCGACGAAGTACACTATATTTCATTCTCCAGAAACTTCGGTAAAGAATCAGCACTATATGCCGGCTTGAACGAAGCTACTGGTGAATACACTGCCGTAATGGATGTAGACCTACAAGATCCTCCTGAAATGTTAGTAAAAATGTTTGATATGTTAGAATCTGAAGACAATGACTATGATTGTATTGGAACAGCCAGAATGGACCGAGAAGGCGAAAACCCAATTATTTCATTCTTCTCAAACTCATTTTATGGTGTGATCAATAGAATGTCACAAACTAAAATCATTCCAGGTGCCCGTGATTATCGCTTAATGACACGTCAAATGGTCGACGCTATTCTTTCTATGACTGAATACAACCGTTTTTCAAAGGGCATTTTTAGCTGGGTTGGATTTAAAACTAAGTACTTACCATATAAGAACAGAGAACGTGTTGCAGGTACAACTTCTTGGAACTTTTGGAAACTATTTAAGTACGCTATAACGGGTATCGTTGACTTCACTGAACGCCCTCTTATGTTCGCAACTTGGATGGGATCAGCCTTTTCAATAGCTTCAATTGTAGCTATTATTGCTATAATTATTAGAAAAATCATCAACCCTATGAGTAGCGTAGATGGATGGTCTTCTATGGTAACTATTATTTTACTTATTGGTGGAATACAATTATTAAGTATTGGTATTTTAGGTGAGTATATTGGTAAAATATTCCTTGAGGTCAAAAAACGTCCAATTTATATTATTAAAGATAAAAAATAACTAAATTAGACTGTTTGAGCATGCTTGTTGATATTCAGATAGTTTTTTTGTATATTTTATTTATCAGATGATAAATTCACTTTTTTAAAATTATGTGGGTATAATGAAGTTCAATAAATACGAGGGTGAAACAACTAATGAATTCTAGAGATAAACAAGCTCAAAAGACAAAAAATGCTATCCTCGAAGTAGCGGCAAAGGATTTTTTATCCCAAGGCTATCAAGCGACTTCGACTAGGAAAATAGCTAATGAATTACATATTACTCAACCTAATATGTATCACTATTACAAGAACAAAAAAGTTCTTTATATGAAAGCCATCGAATACGCCGTCAGTGGCTTTAGCGAAGGCTTAATGAATGTTTATAAAGAAAACAAAGACCTGCCCTTTGAAGAAATGATCCTCACTATATCTACATATATGATCGAAAACTTCCGTATCAATTATTTTATGATGCGACATGACATGGAAACTGTCTTCACAGATGATGATCGCAAAGATATCAGCAAAAATTGGGATAGTGGCTATTACAAAGTTATGTTCAATATTTTTCAATCACATAAAAGCGAGTTACGTTCTGACCTAGCAATTCCAGTTCAAGTGGGAACCTTTTTGACCATGCTTTTACCTTATATCGAGTATAATGATGCTAAGAGAAAGCGTAATATCGCTAATCTAAGTACAATGGTCAAAATTTTCATTGATGGTATTCAAAAAAAGTAAGGAGGTAATATGAAGTTTATAACATTATTAGCACTAATGCTCTTCCTAACCCTTGTAGTTAGTCATATTTTTAATCGCCTTAACCTTCCAGCAGTTATTGGACAATTGATCCTTGGCGTAATCTTAGGTAAAGGTGTGCTAGATATTGTCAAATCGACTCACGAAGTTGAACTTTTTGCTGAGATCGGTGTTATTTTGCTGATGTTTTTAGCTGGACTAGAAAGTGACTTAAAACTATTAAGGAAACATCTACGTCCTAGTATAAACGTGGCTATTATGGGAGTTATTTTACCGGTATTATTAACTTTGGTGACAGCCCTGATCTTTAATATCAATCTAAAAGAAAGTATCTTTATCTCAGTTGTTTTTGCAGCAACTTCTGTTTCTATTTCAGTTGAGGTATTAAAGAGTTTAAATTACCTATCTAGTAATTCAGGTGCCGTTATTCTAGGTGCAGCTGTTGCAGATGACATTTTAGCCATTTCAATTTTAAGTGTTATGTCTGGAACCTTAACAGGGAACTTTTCAGCTCAGAAATTATTGTTATTACTTGGTATGTGGATCGGATTCGGCGTTATTATATATGTAGCGCATCGATGGATTATCCCTCAAATAATGAAGTTGTCTGAATATGTTGATGCAACCCACGCACCAACTATCATGGCATTGGTTGTCTGCATGATTTTTGCCTATTTAGCTGATGCTGTTCAACTAGATGCTGTTCTAGGGGCTTTTGTTGCTGGGATTGCTATTTCAAATGCTCCAAAATATAACGAAAAAATTAATCACAATATTGAGACTATCGGATATTCGGTTTTTATCCCTGTATTTTTCATAAGTATTGGAATAAACCTAGAATTTAATAGTTTCTTCCATGATTTTTGGTTAATTTTGATTCTAACGGTTACAGGAATAATTGGAAAACTATTTGGTGCAGGCTTTGGAGCAAAGATTTCCGGATTTGATCTGAAAGACTCATATATAATTGGTTCCGGAATGATATCTCGTGGTGAGATGGCTTTGATAATTGCTCAAATCGGATTTAGCGTAAAACTACTATCTGACGAATATTACTCAGCCGTTATTATCAGTATTATTCTAATCACGATCTTAGCTCCATTCTTTTTAAAGCATTCTATTAGTAAAAAGCCATTAAACTCAAATTAGGAGTATACCTACTTTATTTAGGACTCTTGATAGATATATAATGGTAGCGTAAACAATATTATTTAGAAGACGAAGGAGACAAGTTATTATGGCCCATATTTTAGTATTAGGTGCAGGTTACGGTGGATTAAAGGCTGCTCGAGATCTAGCTAAAACTACTCCATCAGATACACAGATAGATTTAGTAGATAAAAATGAAAAACACGTAGAAAAAACAGCGTTACACATGATCGCTGCTGGTACAAGCAGAGCAGATGCCGTTAGTTTCGACGTTCGTTCTGTTCTCCCTTCAAACGTCAACTTCATCAAGGCTACTGTTAAAAACATAGATCTTGATAATAAATCAGTTAGTTTCGAAGATCACGACGATATTTCTTATGACTACGTAATCGTAGCTCTAGGATTCAGATCAGAAGACTTCGGACTTGAGGGAGCAAGTGAAAATGCTCTTATCCTTCAAGATATTGAAACTGCTGAAAATATCTACAAGAAAATCAACGAAAACATTGCTAACTACAAGGAATCACAAAATGAAGCTGATCTAAGCATCATCGTATGTGGTGCTGGTTTTACTGGTGTTGAAATTCTTGGTGAATTGATAGATACAGCTAAAATTCTTAAAGCAAAATACGGTGTTCCGGAAATTAAAGTTACATGTCTAGAAATGGCAACACATATTCTTCCAATGTTTGACGAAGGACTTGCTAATTACGCCGTTTCATTCCTAGAAAAACATGGTATCAAGATCTTAACTGGTGCCAAAATTACTAAGATCGAAAAAGATGGCGTTATCTACATGGATGGCGAAGAAGAAAAACGTGTTGATGGTAGCACGATCATTTGGACAGTTGGTGTCAGTGGTAGTGACGTTATCAAAGATTCTGGACTTGAAGCTAGAAGAAATCGTGTAATGACAACATCATTCTTGAATCTTGAAGATCATCCAGAAGCATTCTTCATCGGTGATGATTCTGCTATGATTCCAGAAGGTGAAGAACGTCCACTTCCAACAACAGGTCAATTGGCTATTGCTGAAGGTACTGGCGCAGCATTCAACGTTGCAGCTTCAATTAATGGTAAAGATCTTAAGAAGTTTGTATACCACTCACTAGGTACAATTGCTTCATTAGGTCAAAATCATGGTATTGCTGAAATTACAGATAAGAAATTGAAGTTCAAGGGCTTCCCTGCTTCACTTCTAAAACGTGGATCAGCTGACAGAAGTATTTACGAAGTTGCCGGTATCAAGACAGCTATCAAAAAGGGTACAATTTAAAACACAAAAAAGCCTCAAGTTTTGAGGCTTTTTTTATTTGCATAAAAAAAATCCTGCACATATATGCAGGATCAGTTGGTAAACTGCGGCGACCTTCCGAACGTTTTCACGCAGATCACGTACATTTACCTGGTTTGGCACCTCCAGTAGTATCGCACGCAACTATACATCAAGTCAATTTAATATGTTTTAAATCACCCAACTCAGGACTATAAATATCATCTTTAAAGAATCTCTTTAAACCTGATACGATCAAACAATTTAAAATGACAACAAAAACGATCGTAAATAGTACACCGAGTGTTTGAACTAATAATAGTCTAAATCCACCACCGACTAGTAATCCATTATTGATAACATTTGGATTTACAGCTTTAGTAGCAAATAACCCAGTTGTTAAAGATCCGATGATCCCACTAACACCATGGGAACCAAAGATGTCTAGGTAATCATTGATATGAAGTTTATATTTTAAACTATTCATAAAGTAAAAACTCCCTATTGACGAAACCACACCGATAATAAGCGCAGCTGTTATCGTCACATAACCTGCGGCTGGGGTTACACCAACTAAACCACATATTGTACCCGTACAAATGCCGCTCAGCGTTATTTCTTTCTTATAGGTATTCTCTAAAGCAATCCACGTTAGCATGGCTGACAATGGAGCTATGGTCGTTGTCATAAAAGCCTGAATAGCTTGCGCATTTAATGAAAGAGCACTACCTGCATTAAATCCATACCATCCTATCCACAATAGCGCCGTTCCCATTAAAATCCAAAAAGAATTTCCATTTGGGTGTTCAGTCGGTTTGTATGGTTTCAATAAGAAATTTGATAAAACTAAGGCAGTTATTCCTGCATCAATATGAATAACAGTACCTCCGGCAAAATCCATTACCCCCATTCTGGCAAGAAATCCATCGCTAGACCAAACCATATGTACCAATGGATAATAAATTAAAAGTGACCATAAAATTATAAATCCAATAACAAATTTTATTCTAGTACGGTTGGCAATAGCTCCAATAAAAAGGGCCGGTGTCAAAATAGCAAACATCATCTGAAATAAAACTACTACCTCGGTAGGTAATTTTGTCATTCCAAACATTGCCGTCATATTTATTCCAGACAAAAACAAATGATTAAAATTTCCTATAATACCAAAATGATTTCCTTCAAATGCGGCTGAATAACCTACTAATATCCACATAAGACCAGCTATACCAAACATTAAAAAACTATCAAATAAAATCCTAGTGATATTGCTTTTAGGAACAAATCCACCATAGAAAACTGCAATCCCTGGAGTCATAATCCACACCAATAGTGTAGCCAAAACCATAAACACAATACTCATCAGTATCACACCCTTAATTATTTAATGGTTGTGATTGTACTTCTTTTGAGATGAGAGGTATACCAATTTGACTTCACCACTTAAAATTTATTTAATTTATCAGTATACATATTATTTGTTTAAACATTAGATAAGTATTATTATCTATGTGAATTTATACAAAGGAGGTTAGTAAAATGACTGTTAGAAAAAATCAAATTTGCGTCATTTGTAACAACAGATTCTCAGTTACAGAGGGGCTATTTATTCGAGATTTAAGCCCCAAGTTGAAAAATTCGATCTATGAAAAAATTCCTAACGCTAAAACTTCCTCTTTTGTATGTTTGAAAGATATTCAAAAAACTCGTCTCTCCCAAATGGAAGACATGATTGAAAAAGACTTACAAAAAGATCGTATGATGAATGAGGCTCTTCAAAAGGAATTAGCTAAAGATAATTATGTAACCAGAAATATCAATGATACGATGCACGGTAAGTTAACCAAGGGACAAAAACTTGCTGATATTGTAGCAAGATTTGGTGGTAGTTGGGGGTTCATCATTACATTTACAATTATTTTAGTGATTTGGATGGGAATTAACGTCACCCACTTTTTAGGAGTACATTTTGATCCTTATCCTTTCATATTATTAAATCTATTCTTAAGTTGTATCGCCGCTATACAAGCTCCTATCATCATGATGAGTCAAAATCGTCAAGCAGATCGTGATCGTTTTGACGCTGAAAATGACTATAGAACAAATACTAAATCTGAAATGGAAATAAGAGTTTTGCATGAAAAAATAGATCAACTTAACGAAGTCCAATGGCCTCATATCTTGGAAATTCAAAAAATGCAAATTTCTATTCTAAGTGAATTAGAAAACGAGATTCAAAATCTTAAAGATGAAAAGAACCCACCATCCTCAAGAAAAAGACATCCCACAAAGCGAGATATTTAGTGTAAGGAGGTAAAAGAATGATTAGAAAAACATCCTCTTTTTCTAAATTGGGTATGCTGATTACTTTAGGAATAGTCTACGGAGACATCGGAACATCGCCGTTATACGTAATGAACGCCATTATTAACGATGCAGGTAGTTTAAAAGAAGCAGTTCCTGAATATATAGTTGGCAGTATCTCTTTAATTTTTTGGACACTAATGTTAATTACAACAATTAAATACGTACTTGTAGCAATGAAGGCAGATAACAATCGTGAAGGTGGAATATTTGCCTTATTTGCTTTAGTGAAATCCAGCAAAAAATGGTTGATCATACCAGCCCTTATCGGTGGATCCGCCCTTTTAGCTGATGGCACACTAACTCCAGCCGTTACGGTAACGTCTGCTATGGAGGATATCAAGGGACAAAAACTTGGCGGTTTTAATTTTTCAAATGATCAAGCCATAATTCTAATAATAGTAACTGTCATTTTATTAACTATTTTTGTAATTCAAAAGTTTGGTACCGAAAAAATTGGACGTTCATTTGGTCCAATAATGTTAGTCTGGTTTTCTTTTATTGGAATAATCGGCCTAAAGAGTTTATTTTCCAATCTAAGTATTCTAAAGGCTATTTCTCCTATATATGCCATAAATGTTTTATTCAGTCCCGTTAATCATGTTGGTATTTTTATTCTTGGTAGTGTATTTCTATCAACAACTGGTGCCGAAGCACTCTATTCAGATATGGGACAAGTTGGAAAACAAAACATCTATGCAACCTGGCCATTTGTTTATTCAATGTTGATGCTTAATTATCTCGGACAAGGTGCCTGGGTAATGACAAATTATAGATCCAATAAATTTATTGGTATTAATTCCGTTAATCCATTTTATGAAATGATCCCAAATGACCTCAAATTATTTGCAATTATTATTGCAACTCTAGCTGCCATAATTGCTTCCCAAGCTTTAATAACTGGGTCTTATACTCTTGTTCAAGAAGCCATTGGTTTAAAAATATTACCTCGTTTAAAAGTAAAATTTCCTGGTAAATTAATGAGCCAGCTTTATATTGGGACAGTTAACTGGATCCTTTGTCTAATAACTCTAGGTATCGTTTGGGGATTCAAAACATCTGAACATATGGAAGCAGCATACGGTTTAGCCATCACGATCACCATGTTGATGACAACAATTTTGTTACATCAATTCTTAATTATGAAAAATCATCGTCATTTAGCTTCTATATTTCTTATCTTCTTTGTCACTCTAGAATCATTATTTTTAATATCCAGTTTAGTAAAATTCGTTCATGGTGGTTATATAACCGTTATAATCACAACTTTAATCCTTATGATTATGATAATTTGGTATTTTGGCAATAAACGCCGTGATGCTTATATGAACGAAAGTGAAAATGTTTCTTTGCTTGATTTCATCCCTCAGCTAGAGAAATTAAGTAACGATGATTCCATCCCTATGTATGCTACTAACCTAGTCTACATGCACAATATACATTCTGACTATTCCATGAAACGCTCGATTATTTATTCTATTCTTGATCAAGACCCTAAACGTGCTAAAGTTTATTGGTTTATCTCTGTAAATCAAACCGATGTCCCATACGAATGCAATTACTCAGTCGATATGATGCACACTAGAAATGTAGTAAATGTTCAACTAAATTTAGGCTTTAAAAAATCGCAACATGTTAACATTTATATTCGTCAAATAATCAATTCGTTAATGAATGACGGAGCAATCGATAGACAAGATCCCAAATACTCTATGCTCCCAAATAGACATGTTGGATCATTCAAATTCATTATCCAAAATCAACAATTCCAAGATTTAGGTGCACAGGAATATATGCGTAGTCTTGATAGATTCTTAATTGGTGGTAGATTACTTTTACAAAATATTACTATTAGCCCATCACTATGGTTTGGACTGGAATTTAGTGATGTTGTAGAAGAAAAAGTTCCATTATTCTTGGGTAGTCATGAAGATCCTTACTTAGTTTTGAACAACATTAAAAACAAAACAAAAAAATGATTCCCATAATGAGAATCATCAGTCGAAAAATATTTGAATACTTAACTTTTAATTTCTTTAGTCCAGACTAACTGATATTCTTTTTCGTTATTGTCTGGTTCAATGTCTTCAACAGAAACTTTAAAATCATTTCGTTGATAAAACTTTCGTGCTTTATAGTTTTTCTCGTAAACTTCTAGACTTAACTTGTCATAGTGTTGTTTCAAATAATCTAACAGTTTTTTACCTATACTGTGACCACGAAACTCCTTTTTAACAAATATTCCTGCAATGTAATTATCCATTAGACCCGCAAATCCTTTGATACCCTGCTCATCATAAACGTAAATATCAGCTTGCTTGAATTGTTTCTTAACATCGTCCAAATAATTTATCCAGTATTCTTTATCTACAAAGGGATGAGCTTCCAGATTACCATTAAGCCAAATATCGCCTATTTCATCTATTTCATTTTGCTTCATCTTTCGAATCATCTTTTTCCGTCCACCTTCAACTCTAAGCTTAAAAGTAAGAGGCATGACTCCGACAAACTGTCGTAATCATGCCTCTTTTATTATTTTTTAATCGTAGCTCCTAATACTTTTTCAAAATGTTCCATAGCCCAATCGTGGCCTACTTGATTAAATGATGCTACACCTTGGCTATGAACAACGATCTTATATCCTAAATTATAGGCATCAACGGCTGTATGTAATACACAAATATCAGTACATACACCAACTAAATGAAGTGTATCGACATCTCTTTCTCGTAATCTTAGATCCAATGCTGTACCAGCAAAGGCGCTGTAGCGAGTTTTATCGAACATTTCAACGTTATCTTCTGATTTATGTTTCTCGTACCAATCTTTCAAGTCTCCAAAAAATTCTCTTCCCCATGTATCACGCATATTGTGGGCTGGAAAAAGTTTAGTCTCTGGATGATATGAATCAAATGGTTTATGAAGATCAGTTGGTAAATATACCCAATCACCTGATTTTCTCATATCCTCTGCTATTTTCATGATTCTTGGTTCGATCAACTGTCCTGGTTTACCGCAAGTTAATGCACCATTATCGGCAACAAAATCGTTTGTATAATCAATGATTAAAAGAGCTTGGTTTGACATGAGAAATACCTACTTTCTTTTTTACTTTGATTATTAATGGTAAAGGAGATTAAGTCAAATGTAATTAACAATTATTTATTCTGTAGGAGTACTTTCATCAAATTCAATTATCTTTTTAGCAATTTCTTCTGGTTTTTCTAAAAATGCTATGTGGCCTGTTCCTGAAATATCTTCCATTGTAAGATTAGGGACACGTCCAATAGTAGCCTTAGCATCCTTGATACCAGCTTCTCCAAGAATTTGGTCTCCATCTGAAAATAAAGCTAATGTTGGTAAATTAACTTTACGCATACGACGATTTAATGCCATTTCTTCAAGATACTTATCTGTTGATCTTAGCAATTTTTTGGCAATTTTTTTATCCGTCTCACTAGCAGATTTTGCAATAATATTAGAATCTTCCAAAGCTGAAGTATCAAATCCTTTTGCAAAGTAGAGATTAGACTTAACTGAAGATTTAGCCATTTTTCCCAACAAAGGTATTGATGAAAAAGTGGTTGAAGTATCTAAGTCAGCATACTTTTCTGTAGCTGGAGTATTTAACATGATTTTCTTAGACATTGCTATATCATGTTGTTCGGCCATTCGATTGACAATAAGTCCACCAACTCCGTATCCAAACACAATTACTGGTTTAAGAACCTTTATACGTCCTATTCCTTCCCACATAGCCCAAGCTTCAACATCGATATTATATAAATCATCTTTTGCTTCACTAGACTTACCTTGACCTAACAGATCCATGGCAACAACCGTATATTTGTCGGTCAAATAAGGTGTAATTGAATCATAGTATGAAATCGATCCATTAATGCCTGAAACTAAAACAATTATTTCTTTATCGTCATTAACATCGCCAGTTACTCTGACATTTACAAATCCACGTGATGTTTCTAATTTATTTTCCAAATCTATTTGCCTCTTTATCTTTTCTATCATTCAAAATATACCGAAAATATGGGACTTTTGCATTGTATTTGTTTCTTTTTAATCAAAAAGTAATCTTATTGAGCATAATTCTATTCTATCAAAGTTTTTTAGCTTTATATTTAGCGTGAAATATATTTAAGCAATTAGTATTGACATAAGGTATAAAAATTACGTAATCTAGTAAATGTTATTTTACAGGTAGGTATATTATGAAAGAAAAAATTTTTAAAAAAGCAGATTATAAGCAATTCATCTCTAAAGATGCGCATTTTACAAAATCTCTTACTAAAAATAATCTGATTGCCATGGGAATTGGCTCGATTATTGGTACAGGAATTTTCATTTTACCTGGGATCGTTGCTTATTCAACATCCGGACCAAGTATCACTATATCTTTTGTGTTGGCTGCAATCGTTTGTATTTTGGCAGCTATGTGTTTTGCGGAACTTTCTTCAACTTTTCCTGTAGCAGGTAGTACTTATTCATATGGAAGTATCGTTTTTGGTCAATTACCCGGCTGGATAGTTGGTTGGGCATTGTGCCTAGAGTACATATTAGGTGTCTCTGCGGTTTCTTCTGGATTCTCAGCCTACTTTGTTAGTTTGTTCCAAGGATTTGGTATAGAGCTTCCTAAGGCGCTAACCGGACCATTTATTCCCTCTCAAGGGACAATTATCAATTTACCCTCAGTAATAGTCTTAGTTTTGATCTATTTCTTATTAAGACGAGGTGTACAAGCTTCAGCAAAAATGAATGCGGTGATGGTTTTTGTTAAATTAGCCGTAATCATTGCATTTATTGTCATTGGTTTATTCTATATTAAGCCAGCAAATTATCATCCCTACTTTCCCATGGGAGGACTTGGAGTGGTAAAAGGTGCCGCACTTGTTTTCTTCGCTTATCTAGGATTTGATGTTATTCCATCTTCAGCGCCTGAAGTAAAAAATCCTCAAAAAAATATCCCAGCTGGTATTATGATCTCTTTAGCCATATGTGCAGCTCTATATTTGATCATGGCGTCAGTTTTAACAGGGATGGTAAATTATAAGGATCTAAATGTTTCCGATCCAGTTGTTCTAGCTCTTAGATACGTTGGCCTTGGTAAAATTGCCTTTGTCATTACAATCGGAGCCTTAGCCGGTATGTTTACTATGATGTTAAACACTCTATATGGCGGATCACGTCTAGTTTATGCTCTAGGACGCGATAAAATGATTCCACAAAGATTTGGAAAGCTCGATAAAAAGGCTAATATGCCCCTACTTTCACTAAACGCCATAACGATAATGGCAGTTTCATTAGGTGGACTAGTATCATTAAAGGAACTAACTAGTTTAGTTAACATTGGCACTTTATTATCATTTACATTTGTTTCATTGGGAGTTATAAAATTAAGAAATAGAACTGATGTCCCTGAAAGTGGGTTCCATGTTCCTTTCTATCCAGTATTCCCAATTTTGTCAGCATTGTTGTGTATTCTATTGATGACACAAGTAAGTATAAATTCTTGGATCGCATTTATCGGCTGGATTGCAGTTGGAATCGGTATATATTTTGCTTACGGCTATCGTCAGGCAAACTAAAATAGAGAAAGAGTGTGACAAAGAGCATTTTGTAGATATGTAGTCCTTTGTTGCACGTTTAGTCTATAAAAGTTCAGAAAAGAGGGATCGTGACCTATGTCACGACCCCTCTTTTTGCATTAAATATATCTAAACATGATTTTTTTATACATACTCTAAAGCTTGTTTTATATCATCAATCAAATCATGATAATCTTCTAGTCCAATTGATAAGCGTATCAATTCGTCTTTGATTCCTACTTTTAGTCTTTCTTCACGTGGAATCTCCGCATGTGATTGAAATGCCGGAACCTCCGCCAAACTTTCAACTGCTCCTAAACTAACTGCAAATGAAAATACTTTAATATGATTTACAAATTCTTTTGCATCAAGTCCTGGATTTAATTCAAAGGATAGTACTCCACCAAATCCCTTGCATTCATCTTTAATCGCTTCAAAATTTTTATCGCCATCATGACCAGGATAATGGATCACACTGATATGTGAATCTTTCTCCAAAAATTCAATCACTTTTTGAACATTGAACAAATGACGATCCATTCTTACTGCTAATGTTTGGATACCTCTTTGTAAAATACTAGACTCCTGTGGTGGCAATACAGCCCCTGTAGTATTTTGATAATTATATATCTGTTCAGCGACATCCTTATCTTTAGCAACCACTACCCCTGCAACTAAATCAGAATGTCCTGCTAAGTATTTAGTTGCTGAATGAATTACAACATCCGCACCTAAATTAAGTGGTTGTTGCAAGTATGGTGATAGAAAAGTATTGTCGATCAACGTCAAAATATGATGTTTTTTTGCAATAGCTGTTATTTGACGAACATCTGTCAGTTGTAATAGTGGATTTGTTACAGTTTCAAAATAAATAGCTTTAGTATCTGCAGAAATAGCTTTTTCAACTGCATCAGAATCTCTTGTATCAACTGATGTGAAAGTAATTCCATTTGGCTTTAAATATTCATTGATATATCTGAAGGTTCCACCATAAATATTTTCACCAATAACAATATTATCGCCAGGCTTAAAAAGAGAGAATGCTGCTGTAATTGCTGCCATACCAGAAGCAAATGCAAATCCAGCAAAACCATTTTCTAGTTTAGCTAGTAGTTGCTCTACTGATGCTCTTGTTGGATTACCTGATCTTTCATAGTCCCAACGAACATCAGCTCCGAATTTAGGATAAACATAAGTTGATGAATTATAAACTGGAGTATTGATGGCACCGGTATTATTGTCGTCAACCTTACCTCCATGAATCAATGTAGTATTAAATTTTGACATATAAAACTCCCCCTCAAATTTACATTATCAATACGCTTTATTGGCAAGTATATTAGCATTGTTTTAATTTCATTACAACACACGTCAATGATCAAAATAATACAGAATGTTTCACATGGAACATTCTGTATTCAGAACGTACGTTTCCACTATATATAGTATTCTAATTTTTATGAACAATTTTGTAACAGGTTTCATGACTCAATATAGATGACTTGGGACTAACTGGATTCTCTAATTTTTCAGAAACAGCACGCAAGAACTCCATAATTATTTTCTTAAAGCCTCTTGTTACCAAGTTCTGTTCCCAATCAGGACGTGAAAGCTGTTGTACTCCACCCGTAGTATATTCTTCCAAATTGCTTAAATTGGTCACGACAGATCTCTGGCTTTCACCTTGAACAACACTTTGCTCCAAATTCAATCCACTGATCATATTAGTTACGACTTGAATATGACTATTTTTAGTCTCAGCATCAAAATACATTTGCGCTAATTTATCATCTTTTAGAACCAATTTTGATCTTGTCGTCTCTATTGGCTCGTCCATTAAATAAAAAGCTGTATCAATACTGTGAATTGCTAAATCAAAGATAGCTTGATCAACATTCTGTTCAACATCTTCTCGTGTTTTTTCTACCGTTATCATTCTCTTATTAGGGATTTTTTTTAATTCTTGATTATACGGTGCAAAACGACGATTAAAGCCGCAAGTTAATAACAAATTTTTTTCTTCAGCCAATTTATAAAGTTCTTTAACTTCACCGATGTCATCAGAAACCGGCTTATCAACATACACATTTATTCCAGATAAAAGTAGCTTTTTAATAATAGCTGCATGAGTTTTTGTTGGAGTATGTACAAATACAGCTAACGGTTTTTCAGCAATTAGCTGATCTAAGGTCTGATGTAAATGACTAAAATTATATTTAGCTTTTAAGAATTGACCCTTATCTTTGTTACGAGTTGTTAAATGCCATTCAAATTGATCCTGTAATTCAGACATAACAGGTAGATATGCTTTTTGAGCAATTTTTCCTAATCCAATAACTCCTATTTTTTCCAAAGGCGTTCTCCTTTAATCCTAATATTACTAATCTTATTACTTAATATTTTAATATACAAAAAAAGCGTGATGGCAAAGTTGAAAAACTTCTCCATCACGCTTTTATGAAATTTTATTTTAATCAAATAACGGAATCTTTTCTTGTGTCTTTACATTAAACATCCCTACGTCAGAGATTTTTAATTCCGGTGATACTAGTAATGACAAAGTTGAAAATGACATGATCTCATTGAAGTTTACATATCCCAATCGATTCATAGCTTTTCTAACTTCTTTTAATTTGTCAGCTAAAATTTCTACTGGTTCACTACTGATAATACCTCCAACATTTAAAGGAGTATTAGCAGTGATTTTACCATTCTCAGCAACTATATAGCCACCTTGTTGATCGATTAACTGATGTTGGACCTCAAGCATAGACTTTAAATCAGTTCCCATAACCATTAAATTATGATGATCATGTGCCCAAGTAGTTCCCACTGCACCAGATTTATTCAGCGTATTTTTAACTAATCCAAAACTGACATTACCATTTTTGCCATATCTTTCCTGAACTACTAATAATGAAAGACCTGCAGATTGCCAATCCACCTTATCATCAATAACATTTAATTCTACTTTTTCATGTTCAGTAAAAGTTCCATGTTCATTAACGACCATTACATTTGCAGTAACTTTTGATTTTGAACTTATCAAAATCAAATCAGCTTCTGAAAATTTTCTAGCATGAACAGTATTCTGTAAATATTTAGGAAAATCAGAACGTCTTGAAGGTAACTCTTCAGTTGAAATTCCCGACTTAAATACTCGATCAATTTCAAATTCATTTAAATCAGACAACATAATCAAATCAGCAATTCGTCCTGGAGTAATTGCTCCTCGATCGTTCAAGGACATTCTTCTGGCAGGAGTATAAGTTGACATATAAATAGCTTTCTCAACTGGTAAACCTAGTTTGATAGCTTCTTTGACAATTAAATTCAAATGACCATTTACTAAATCATCTGCCATAACATCGTCAGTAACAAAACCTGTATATTCATAGAGATTATTTTTAACGATTGTTTCCATATTCTCTTTTGAAAGGGATTTTTTCTGTAGTTGAATATACATGCCATTACTAATTCGCTCTAACATTGTTTTAGGAGCTTGGAATGTATGATCGGAAGTGATTCCACTTGCTACAAACTTGGCTAGATCTTCGCCAGTATATTTAGGACAATGTCCTTCAAGTGGCATTGTTGGACGCTTATTTTGACACAAACGAATAATTTGTCTGATCAAAGATTCAGGTTCATCAACTATTCCCTTAAAGTTCATAGCTTCGCCTAAACAGATGATACGTTTATCCTTCAAAAGTTCACTAACTTCACTTAATCCAATGACCCCACCAGTAGTTTCCATATCCGTTCTAGTTGATGGAACAGAGGATGGAATGGCATAAAATGTATCAATGACACTTCGTTGACTCATAAAGTTTTTTAGTCCCTGTAATCCAGCTACATTAGCAATTTCATGTGCATCAGCAATTACAGTTGTGGTACCAAATTTAACCGCCATTTTACCAAAGTTAGCAGGTCCCGTCATAGAACTCTCGATATGCATATGCGAATCGATCAACCCTGGTATAAGATATTTGCCTTTAGCATCAACTATATTTTTGGCATCATAACCCAAATCTGTATCAACTCTTACAAATTTGCCTTCGTTGATAGCAACATCTTTTGATTCAAACGTTTGGTTAAAAGTATTAAAAACTTTTCCATTAATGATTAAAGTGTCTATTTTCATATTTGCCTCTTTAGTTCATTGTTTGATTCCAAGTTTTGATCCATGTTGGTAATTCTTTATTTACATAGTTAAAGTCGATCAATTTAGCACGTTTTGCTACATCCCCAAATGTCATATGTTTAACATCGCGTGTAAGACTAACTTGACTATTTACAGGAGCGTTATTCAATGAATCTGAACCTGCAACAACTGTTTGAGAATCTTTACCGATACGATAGTCAATATACTTGTATGCTGCTTCAGTATTCTTACTATTCTTCAAGATTGAAACTGTATCATAATTTGCATATGTTCCTGATTCTGGTACTACATAATCTACATCTGGAGCTGCTCCTTGAATCATATCAACTGCAAAGTCACCAACAACAGCAGCGTCGATCTCACCAGACTTGAACATATTAGCTAAATCAGAAGATTTTGAATATGTCTTAACAACATTAGGCTTTAATTCTTTTAAAGCACCAAAAGCAGCTTTTCCATCATCTTTTGTTACATCAGTTTTTGCATGTTCACTTGCTACATAAACCATAGCTGGACCAAATGTTGTTGAAATATCAGGAATTGCAATTCTGTTTTCTAACTTCTTATCCCACAATTGATCCCAAGAAGTAATTTTACCAACTGTCTTAGGGTTATAAATGATACCTATACTGTTAACTGTATATGGAACACTGTTTGTATCTTTAGCTAATTTTTGTTGTTCTTTACTTAAATACTTGAAATTCTTAATCTTATCGAAGTCTAATTTTTTGAATAGACCTTTCTTTTGACCAGCCACAGCGTTGTTTTGAGCTAGTTCGATAACATCGACGCTAGAATTAGGATTATGTTCAATTTGAGTAAATCTTGATGAACTATCTCCAAATTGACTCTTAACTTTAAGTTTATTTTCCTTTTGGAATGGTTTGAAAACATCATTTGTCATTTGCTTAGTAGCTAATCCAAAAGTAGATACAGTTAATTGCTTACTTTCTTTACTACTACTATTGTTACTGCATCCAGCTACTAATAATGTAACTAGTAAAGTTGTGATGATCGCAAAGAATTTAGTATTTTTTTTCATGTTAATCTCCTATTTATCCTCTAATTCAATTAATGATTGTTTTGGAAAATTCAATGTAATTTCAGCATTCGTTGAAGACTGATCTTCAGTAGTATTGACTTTCAAAGTACCTATTTCAGTTTCAACAATATATTGATAGTAGTTACCTAAAAAGTTTTTCGAAATGACTTTCCCCAAAAGATTATTTTCTCCTGAGCCAATTTCGATGTTCTCTGGTCGAATAGTTAACAATTTCCCCGTAATCTCTTTATGAAATTGCCATTGTTTACTTTCGGCCCATTCTTTTGAAATAAAGTTATCATAACCTATAAATCTTGCAACAAACTCAGTCTTTGGATTCTTATAAATATTTTGCGGTGTATCTAATTGTTCGATTTGACCTTTATTCATTAAAGCCACTCGATCAGAAATGGCAAAACATTCCTCCTGATCATGAGTAACAAAGATAGTTGTCATCTTTAATTTTTGTTGCAGACGATGTATTTCTTCACGCATCTCAATACGAAGTTTTGCATCAAGATTACTTAATGGCTCATCTAATAACAAAACGCTAGGATTGATTGCCAATGCTCTGGCTAATGATACTCGTTGTTGTTGTCCACCAGATAATTCACTTGGCATACGATCCTTCAAATTAGATAAACCTGTTATATCTAAAATATCTAATGCTTTTTTTTCGATTGTTTTTTTATCTAACTTACGTCTCTTTAAACCAAAAGTAATATTTTGAAAAATTGTCATATGTGGAAACAAAGCGTAACTTTGGAAAACCATTCCAAAATTTCTCTTATAGACTGGAACCTTGCTAATATCTTTTCCGGAGACCCTTATCGTTCCTTTTTGAATCGGGATCAAACCAGAAATTAGTCGAAGCATTGTTGTTTTTCCGCAACCACTAGGACCTAAAATAGATAACAATTCACCATCTTTAATGTTCAATGACAAGTCATCGAGAATCTTTTTATCCTTTTGGTAAGACATTGATAAATCTGTTATTTCAATATTTGCCAAGTTAAATCTCCTATGTCAATTTGTTTAGTCCCAAGTATTTCTCAACAATGATCATCATCAAGGCGGTAATGATCATTAAAATAACTGAAACAGCGGAAACCGTCGGATCGTAATTATTTTCTAGATAATTAAGAATAGATGTCGGTAGCATATTCAAATCCGGTCCGTTTAAGAACAAACTTATTGGAATATTATTGAACGAAGTTATAAAAGAAAGAATAAAAGCAGCTACAACGCTTTGCTTAATATTAGGAATCACTACTTTAAAGAAAGCAGTAAGCTTATCGTACCCAACCATCCAAGCAGCCTCTTCGATACTCTCGTCAAACTCCATCATCCCTGCTGTAATCAAACGAACTACATATGGTAAACAAAGTAAGAAATGACCAACGATCAAACTGATGAAAAGTGGTAATTGTAAACTAATTACTAATGCCTGATACAAAGCAAAACCTATTACGATCTCAGGTATTAAGGCGGGACTTAAAAAAATCGTTTGAAACCAATCCTTATGGTGAATATCAAATCTAGTTAATACATAAACAATAGGAGTACCTACTAATAAGGCTAAAAATGATGCCAAAATAGCAACTATCGAACTCATTTTTAGACCTTCAACAAAATCAGGCTGCTGAAAAACATTTTTATACCAGTCAAAAGTAAACCCTTTGATTGGAAAAGAAATGGCTGATTCTTGACCAAATGATGTAACGATAACAATCAGTAAAGGTACAACTAAAATCACTAAAACTAAAAATCCTACTACAGACGAAAACTTTATTCTTGTTCTCATTTAGTATTTCTCCGATCCAGCAACTTTGTTCCATAATTCATAATCGTCATAACTAGAATGGCAATTACAGTTAGAACAACGGCTACTACACTTGCACTAGTCCAATCACCTAATGTGATGGATTGTTGTTGTAACAGTGTTGCTAGTACCATGTTCTTATTTCCACCTAACAATTGTGGAGTTGTATATGCGGTCAGTGAACCAACAAATACTAAAATTGATCCCGTCAGCATTCCAACCGACAATTGTGGCAAAATAACTTTAAAAAACACCACCATAGGTCTTGCACCAATTACTGAAGCGGCTTCTTCGACTTCAAAATTCAGCTGACCAAATGAACTTACCAGTGATGTGATCATAATCGGTAAAAATAGATAAACCGATCCAACTACGATCGAAAAGTTCGTGTATAGCAGAGTCAGAGGTTTATCAATAATATGGAGTTGCATTAAGAAATTATTGATAACACCGTTTTTGCCTAAGATAGTGATCCAGGCAAAGTTTCTAACTACCGCATTAGTCAGTATTGGGAACAAAACAATGATAGAAACAACTTTCTTCCATTTTTCTCCAAGTCGTGATATCCAATATGCTGTTGGTAATCCCAGCGATAACGTTACTAAGGTCGTAACAACTGCAATTATTAACGTTCGGGCAATAACTTGCATGTTGCCAGTGCTATGAAAGAAGCTGAGATATTTTTCTAAGAAAAATTGATCTCCCGTAAACGTTGGCAAGAACATCTGCAAAATCGGCAATATCAACAAAACAATTATCAATAACAGTCCTGGAGATAGCAGTAAAACAGTAGATCTTTTCAAATTATGACAACCTTTCTGAAATCAATACCAGTAATATAGCAGAAAGTACGAACAATTTCAAATTTGTTTTTTAATATAGTTCGTATTTTATACGTAATAAAACCTAATAATAAAAAAAATACAAAAATCGTTCGTTTGATTTTTGTATCGTTTTAGTCTTTTCAGAAATCAACTTTCATATAGAAGATTTGAATAAAAAAATACGAGCAGTGATCCTATATTGGATCACTACTCGTATTTAACTTAACTACTAACTTGAGTAGTTTTTACTTACGAAATTTTAGCTATTCTACCTTGTTCAATATAAACACTCAAAATTCCAATATCAGCTGGATTAACGCCACTAATACGACTTGCTTGAGCAATTGTTTCTGGATTGATCTTAGATAACTTCTGAACAGCCTCAGTTGCTAGACTAGGAACCTTTGTATAATCAATACGATCTGGAATTTTTTTAGATTCCATCTTCTTTAATCGTTCGATTTTCATTTGTTCTTTCTTGATATAGCCAGCGTATTTTATTCCAATTTCAACTTGCTCTTTAACACGACGATCTACAGGACCCTCTTCAGGATCACCGATCATACTAATAATATCTTCATAGTGAACTTCAGGACGTCTTAACAAATGATCTGCTAAAATACCATCTTTTAGACTCTTCAAGTTATGACTTTGCATAAATGGTTCTGCCATTTTTGGTGTGATCATTTTACGATTCAAACGTTGTAGTTCTTTCTTGATTGCTTCACGTTTTTTATTAAATTTATCATATCTTTCATCACTAATAAGTCCCAAATCATGACCCTTATCTGTTAAACGCAAATCTGCATTATCATGGCGTAAAATCAAACGATACTCTGCACGACTTGTTAATAAACGATATGGTTCATTAGTACCCTTAGTTACTAAATCATCGATCATAACGCCGATATAAGCTTCATCTCTATGTAAAATAAATGGCTCTTTACCCTCAGCACGCAAAGCTGCATTAATCCCCGCCATTATTCCTTGACCAGCGGCCTCTTCATATCCTGAAGTTCCATTCATTTGTCCAGCAGTAAATAAATTCTTTACTACTTTTGTTTCCATGTTCAACTTAAGTTGCCATGGTTCAATAACATCATATTCAATTGCATATCCTGGTCTCATCAGTTTGGCATTTTCTAATCCAGCAACTGAATGAACCATCTTTAATTGAACTTCTTCTGGCATAGATGTTGAAAAATCACCTACGTAATATTCTTCTGTATCCTTACCTTCTGGTTCCAAGAAGATTTGGTGACGAGGTTTGTCTGCAAAACGAACGATCTTATCCTCAATTGAAGGACAATATCTAGGACCAACACCCTTGATAACCCCTGAAAACATTGGTGCTCGATCAAGATTTTCACGGATTATTTGGTGTGTAGTGGAATTTGTATATGTCATCCAACATGATAATTGGTCTTTTAAATATTGTGAATCTGGTGTATCAAATGAAAAATGATTTGGTTCTTTGTCACCTGGTTGTTCTTCTGTTTTAGAAAAATCAATTGTATCTCTATTTACACGTGGTGGTGTTCCTGTTTTAAAACGAGTCAGCTTAAAGCCATTCTCTTCAAGATTTTCAGACAACTTGATTGAAGGAATACTATTGTTTGGACCTGAAGAATAAGTAAGTTCACCAATAATAATTTTACCTCTTGATGAAGTACCAGCAGTTAAAACAACAGCTTTAGCATGATATCTAGCTCCAGTGGCCGTTACAACGCCTTTACATACACCATCTTCAACTATTAATTTATCAACTATACCTTGTCTTAATGTCAAATTAGGTTCTTCTTCAAGAACTTCCTTCATCATTCGATGATACATATTCTTATCAGCTTGAGCACGTAACGCTCTAACAGCTGGACCTTTACCAGTATTCAACATACGCATTTGAATATACGTTTTATCAATATTATGGCCCATTTCACCACCAAGAGCATCGATTTCACGCACAACGATTCCCTTTGCTGGACCACCTAAAGAAGGATTACATGGCATAAATGCAACCATATCCAAATTTATTGTTACTAGAAGAGTCTTTTGACCCATTCTTGCAGCTGACAGCGCAGCTTCAGAACCAGCATGTCCCGCTCCTACGACAATTACATCATAATTCTCTGAATCAAATTCTTTAACTTGCATAAATCCACCTATTTTCCTAAACAGAATTGTGAGAATAGTTGTGTTATCAATTCATCTGGGTAACTTTCACCAGTGATCTCACCTAACGTATCCCAACAAGATGTCATATCGATCTGGACCAAATCAATTGGCATCCCTGCCTCAATCCCTGAAATAACATCGTTCAAATTTTCTTTTGCTTGTCTTAATAAACCAGCCTGTCTTGCACTGGTAATGATCACATTATTACTACTATCCTCAATTCCAGAATTAAAAATATGACCAATAGTTTGTTTAATTTTTTCAATTCCTTCATTCGTTATAGCGGATGTTTGTAGTATAGTATCGTCTTTATTTATTTGTTTTACCGTTTCAGGCGTTATAACGGGTACTAAGTCATTTTTATTAAAAATGATGATTCTATGTTTACCACTGGTTGCTTCAAGTAATTGAATGTCATCACTTTCTAGTTCTCTACTAGAATCAAGAACAACAATAACTAAATCAGCATCTTTTAAAGCCTTTTTAGATCTTTCAACACCAATTTTCTCTACTTTATCATTGGTATCACGCACACCGGCAGTATCGATCAGCTTTAGCGGAACGCCGTCAATATTGACATATTGCTCAACGATATCTCTAGTAGTTCCAGCAACGTCCGTTACAATAGCCTTATCCTCGTCCAATAGACGGTTTAAAAGACTAGATTTTCCAACATTTGGTTTTCCAACAATTGCAGTTGCTAAACCATGTTGCAATATTTCACCACTATCAGCTGTTTTTAATAAGCTATCGATATTTTTGCTAACTAATTTGGCTTTTTCCAACAACATTTTGGTTGTTAGTTGCTCAGTATCATACTCAGGATAGTCAATATTGACCTCTACTTGAGCTAATGAATCTAATATTTCCTGACGCAAGTTAGTAATTAAATGATTTAAATTACCATCTAATTGGTTAACGGCAACTTGCATAGCTTTATCTGTCTTAGCCCGAATCAAATCCATAACGGACTCAGCTTGAGTTAAATCGATCCGGCCATTTAAAAATGCTCGCTTAGTAAATTCACCTGGTTCGGCCATACGAGCACCAGATCCAATTAACAATTGCAAAACTTTATTAGTAGCAACGATCCCACCATGAGTATTAATTTCAACTACATCTTCTCTAGTAAAAGTCTTAGGAGCTAACATAACTGAAACCATAACCTCATCAACTAAAGATCCATCGACGGGATCAACGATATGCCCATAATTAATCGTGTGACTCTCAACTTTAGTAAGATCCTTACCTTTAAATACTTTTTGGGCAATTTCTACCGCCTGATCACCTGAAAGACGAACAATTGAAATTGCGCCCTCCCCAGGTGGGGTCGAAATAGCAGCAATAGTATCATATTCAGTAACTGCACTTGCCATAATAGTCCTCTTTTCCCATTTTTAAGCACAAAAAAAGTGCATAATCCACCAATTTTGGCGGAAAAGCACTTTGACTACTTTTCTATATATGTTCAATTTCTAAAACATCTTAACTAGTTTTAGAATAATTGTCAATTATCTACGTTTGTAAGCACGTTTCTTAGCTTTTCTAATCTTACGTTGCTTCTCACGTTCTGCTTCTTCCTTTTCCTTTTGAATACGACGATATTTGAAAGGATTTTGGAAAACCAATGTCTGAATAACTTGGAAAGCATTTGTTACAACCCAATATAATGTAATAGCTGATGGGAATGTCAAAGCTGGTACGAAAATAAAGATTGGCATGACATAAGTCATCAATTTAGTAGTTGTATTTTGATTAGGTTGTGAAAAACTTGCGATGTATGTACTTAAGAAAGTAAATACAGCGGACAAAATTGCCATAATGTAGTATGGATCTGCCTTACTTAACTGCATCCATAGGAAAGTTCCATAGCGAAGTTGTTCAGTCTTGTAAATAGCTTGATACAAGGCAAACATAACTGGCATTTGAACTAATAATGGCAAACAGCCTGCCACCGGATTAACTCCAGCCTCACTATAAAGTTTTTGAGTTTCTTCTCTTAATTTTTGTTGTGTGTCGGTATCCTTAGCAGAATATTTCTTTTGAAGTGCTTGTAATTGTGGTTGAACTGTCATCTGCTTGTTCATACTTCTGATTTGGTACCAGTTTAGAGGTAACAAAACAACTCTAACAATTAAAGTAAACAGAACAATAGCCCATCCGGAACTATTTCCAACTAATGAAGCCAACCAAAGGATAAATTGAGAAAAACTATATAGAACATAGTGGTCCCAAATTCCTGTACTGTGACTAGTGATGGGTTCATTAAGATTAGAACAACCTGATAAAACTAAAACAACACCAAGTAATAAAGCCACACCTAAGTATTTTTTTAAGCTTTTTTTATTCACTTTTACACCTATATATTATTATTTTTTATCTTACCCTAGTATTTTACCTAATTTTAGCAAATGTACGATATTTTTTTTCGTCTCGAACATATCTAAATCAACGGCTGGTTTTCGAGCAATAATCAAAAAGTCCAGTTCAGCTGGTATTTCCGGTTTCAATTCCAATAGAGATTGTCTAACGTAGCGTTTTACACGATTACGTCCAACCGCTGTATGTGAAACTTTTTTACCAACTGATAATCCTACGCGAAAATGCTTTTGATCTTTTTTATCAATTTGATAAAGAACAAAATTACGATTTGCGACTGATTGTCCGTTTGAATAAACATATTGAAACTCATTTTCTTTTTTAATTCGATAGCTCTTTCTCATATGTCACCAGACGTTTCCTTGTTTGTAATAAAAAAGGACCACTAAAAAATCAGTGATCCTTCAAAACTAAGCTGATAATACTTTTCTACCTTTTTTGCGGCGTCTTGCAAGAACCTTGCGACCATTACTTGTACTCATTCTCTTCATGAAACCATGGACGCGTTCACGATGACGCTTCTTAGGTTGAAATGTTCTCTTTGTAGTCATCAATAAACCTCCTGAATCTTATTTAACAAATTTTTTTCACTTCTTCAGACAATTGCTTAACTATAATACCATGCAATGCAACGAATTTAAACAATAAATTTCTAATTACTTCTATAGAGTTCTCAAAATCAATCTTATTTTTTTTGAACAAATTTCCTGTGGATAATGTGTGGATGAAATTAACACCTTCTTTTGTCCACAGAACTTTCGACAAAGTTATCACCGTTATTTTTTTGCTGTGTTTTAGTTTTCCACAGGATGGTTATTAAAAAAATAGTTCGTCCATTTCGCCTATATAAAGGCATTCTGACCCAATACTGTTTGTGGATAACTATGTTAACAACTATATTTTTCCTACTTTTCAACAAGCAGGTATTTTTAGTAAATCCACCTTGTTATTTTTTTATAATTTAAACATTTGTTCTGTGGAAAACTATTTTATACAATGATAAACTATACAATGTCATTTTTCTGGAAAAAATTATCCACACTAAAAGATTGGGGGGAAATCTTTGCAAAATATAAATAACGACTCAAATAATCAACTTAAAGAATTTTGGGATTACCTAACCAGCAAATTAAAATCGAATTTAACCCCCGTAAGTTACACGACTTGGGTAGAAAGTGCGAATCCTTTATATATATCAGGAAACGATTTACATATTTCTGTTCCTAGTAATCTTCACAAAGAATACTGGGAGCGTCATTACGCTGAAGATATTGCTATCTATTCTTTTGAATTTAACGGTATTGAATTAAATCCTATTATTGAAACTGCAGACGATGATACAAAAAAAGAGGAACCTGAAAGAGTTCCTCAAAATAACACTGAAATACAAAATACCACTGGACATGTATTTCATAACTCACATTTAAATCCTAAATATACTTTTGATTCCTTTATTACAGGAAGTGGAAACCAAATGGCACATGCCGCAGCTCTTGCTGTTGCCGAAGAGCCTGGTGTCATTTACAATCCATTGTTTATTTATGGTGGTGTTGGTTTAGGTAAAACTCACTTGATGCAGGCCATTGGACATCAGATGATCAAACTGGAACCCGCAGCTAAAGTTAAATATATTACCAGTGAAACTTTCACAAATGACTTCATAAATTCTATTCAAACAAGAACTCAGGATGAATTTAGACAAGAATATCGTAATGTAGATTTATTACTAATAGATGATATTCAGTTCTTTGCGGAAAAAGAAGGTACACAAGAAGAATTTTTCCATACCTTCAATGAACTATATGCTAATAGTAAACAAATCGTTATGACTTCTGATCGTCTTCCAAATGAAATACCAAAACTTCAAGAAAGATTGGTTTCACGTTTTAGATGGGGACTTCCAGTTGACATAACTGCTCCAGACTTAGAAACAAGAATTGCTATTTTAAGAAATAAGGCGAAAGCTGAAAATCTAGAAATACCTGACGACACACTTTCTTATATTGCCGAACAAGTTGATACTAATGTCCGTGAACTTGAGGGAGCACTTTTAAGAGTTCAAGCTTACTCAACTATGAATAAAGAAGACATCACAAAATCAATCGCAGCTGATGCCCTAAAATCATTGAAACTAAACAATGAACAAAATGGATTAACTATTAATAAGATCCAAAGTAGGGTAGCAAAATATTATCGTGTATCTGTTAACGACTTAAAAGGAAAAAAACGAGTCAAAACAATTGTTGTTCCCAGACAAATTGCTATGTACCTTGCTAGAGAATTGACTGATAAGTCCTTGCCACAAATCGGAATGGAATTTGGTGGTAAAGATCATACGACAGTCATGCACTCATGTGATAAAATATCCGAGTTAGTCGCAAAAGATGACGAAATAAAACGAGCTGTTAATGAATTAAAAGATGAACTCAGAAATTAACATGTTGAAAAGTTTTAATCTTGTATAGAGTTATCCACACCTGTTAATAACAGGCAAAAGTCAAGAGTATGTTACGTTTAAAAAAGTTTTCCACAGAATAAACAGCACCTACTCTTACTTCTATTTATATTTATTAATTAATTAAAAGAGGGAGTCACCTATGAAATTTTCAATTGATCGTTCTAAATTCGTGAATCAAACAAATAATGTTCAACGAGCCATTTCAACAAAAACAACAATTCCTATACTTACAGGAATGAAACTAGACTTATCAGAAAATGGATTAACAATAACAGGTAGTAATTCAGACATTTCAATTACTTCTTTTATCTCAAAAGATGACACAGACAACGACTTAAGAATTGAAAGCACTGGATCTATTGTTTTACCAGCTAGATTTTTCAATGAGATCATTAAAAAACTTCCTGGGGATAACTTTGATTTAGAAGTTTTAAACAATAATCAAACTTTAATCTCATCTGGAGTATCTGAATTTACTATTAATGGATTAGATGCAAGTAATTATCCACATCTACCAGAAGTAGAAACATCAAATCAATTAGTTTTCCCCACAGATTTATTTAAAGAGGTCGTAAATCAAACAGTTATTGCTGTTTCAAATCAAGAAAGCAGACCTGTTTTAACTGGTGTAAATTTCTTGATCAGTAATGAAGGCCTTACTTCTGTTGCAACCGATAGCCATCGTCTTGCTCAAAGAAGAATCGATATAACTAGTGACGAAGATTACAATTTAATAATTCCTGGAAAGAGTTTGACTGAATTAGTTAGAACAATTAGTGATTCTGTTAAAGAAATTTCTATGTCGATCTCTGAAAACCAAGTTTTATTCAGTTTTGACAATGTAATGTTCTACTCACGCTTGTTAGACGGAAGATATCCTGAAACTGATCGCCTAATTCCAGCAGATTCAAATACAAGAATAACTTTTGATTCAACGAAACTTTTAGGTTCAGTAGAAAGAGCTTCACTTCTTTCACATGAAAGTAGAAATAATGTCATTAAATTAGAAATAAAGACAGCGGAAAAGAAAGCAACACTTTATGGAAATTCTCCAGAAGTTGGTACTGTTGAAGAAGTATTAGACTTTGAATCACTTGAAGGTGATGATTTGGAGATTTCATTTAATCCCGATTATCTAAAAGATGCGTTAAGATCATTCGGTGGAAATACCAACATAGAAATGAGTTTTACTTCACCATTGCATCCATTTACTTTAAGACCAATTGAGAATAAAGATAACTTTGTTCAATTGATTACACCTGTAAGAACATTCTAGATTTGTCAAAAAAGGATCCGAACATTTCGTTCGGACCCTTTTTTTTATCTAATTTGGAAATATACCAATATTTCGTGCTGTCTGTGATTTTTTTATCTTTTTTAGTGGGGAACTACTAAACAGGCTTAAAATTGCTCTAAACGCTTGATAAGTTGTTTTTCGAGTGAAAAACCTCTATAATTATTGTATGTCAATAAATATGTAAATCTAATAAATAGGGTGTTAATATGTCGCAAAAAATAAAGATTGAAACAGAATTTATAACGTTAGGACAGCTTTTGAAAGACGTTGGAATTATTTCAACCGGTGGTCAAGCAAAGTGGTTTTTGCAAGATAATGCCGTACAACTTAACGGTGAATTGGAGAATCGTCGAGGTAAAAAGTTACGTAAGGGCGATGTTTTGGTTATTCAAGATGAATCTTATGAAATTGAATAGCCACATTTGTATATAAAGGAACTACGGCTCCACAATTATCGCAATTACGAGTCTTTAAAAATTGATTTTTCTCCGAATATTAATATCTTTTTGGGAAGAAACGCCCAAGGTAAAACTAATTTATTAGAATCGATGTATTTTTTAGCTTTGACGAGAAGCCATCGAACATCTAGCGACAGAGATTTGATTATGTGGGGTAGTGATTTTGCCAGGATATCTGGAACCGTCATTAAAGATAATTCAAGTAATCTTCAAATGGATCTGGTGATCAGTAAGTCTGGTAAAAAAGCTCGTTTAAATAATTTAGAACAACGCAAGTTATCAAGTTACATTGGTAATTTGAATGTTGTTTTGTTTTCTCCGGAGGATCTATCGATCGTAAAAGGTAATCCAGGTATTCGCAGAAAGTTTATTGATATGGAGTTTGGTCAAATTTCAGCACAATATTTGAAAACTGTTAGTCAATTTAGACGTGTCTTAAAACAAAGAAATGTTTATTTGAAAAAATTGCAACATCAGAAAAATCCAGATTTAGTTTATTTAGATGTTTTGTCAGATCAATTATCTGGATATTGTGCTGAGGTAGTGAAAATGCGCTTAGATTTCTTATCACGTTTACAAGTTTTCATGAGTAAAATTCATGCAGATATTACTGATAATCAAGAAGAACTTGAACTCAGTTATAGTAGTGCAATTGATGTAAATGAAAAAAGTATTGAAAACATTTATAATAATTACAAAGATGTTTTCAAAGAAAACGTAAAAAAGGAAATTCAACGTGGCGTTACATTATACGGACCACACCGTGATGACATTAAATTTATGATCAACGGTAAGGATGCTCAAGATTTTGGATCACAGGGGCAACAGCGTTCTGTAGCTTTAAGTTTGAAACTATCAGAAGTTGAGTTGATAAAAGAAGAGGTTGGAGATTATCCAATTTTATTATTGGATGATGTTTTATCTGAATTGGATCGAAAGAGACAGACTCATCTTTTAACTTCGATAAGCAATCGTATTCAAACTTTTATTACTACAACTTCATTAGAAGATGTCGATCAAACTTTAGTTAGAGATCCAAATATTTTGAATATTAGTAACGGAGTAGTTCAACAGGAGGAAATTTAATGGCTGAAAACAATAGAGAAGCTGAACTAGAGAAAAAAGAAGAATTGGCCGAAGAATATGATGCCAGCCAAATTCAAGTTCTCGAGGGACTTGAAGCTGTTCGTAAAAGACCAGGTATGTATATTGGTTCAACTAGTAAGCAAGGTTTACACCATCTTGTATGGGAAATCATTGATAACGGTATTGATGAAGCCTTAGCAGGTTTTGCAACTAAAATCGACGTTACTGTTGAATCAGATAATTCAATTACTGTTTTTGATGATGGTCGTGGTATTCCAATCGATATTCAAAAGAAAACAGGTAAGCCAGCTCTAGAGACTGTTTATACGATCTTGCATGCTGGTGGTAAATTCGGCGGTGGCGGATACAAGGTTTCGGGTGGACTACACGGTGTTGGTGCCTCAGTTGTTAATGCCTTGAGTAGTGAACTTGATGTTGTTGTTACCCGTGCTGGTAAAAAATACGGCATAGATTTTGCTAAGGGTAAAGTTGTACATCCAATGCACGTCCTTGGTGATGCTCCAGAGTTTGAACATGGAACTAAGGTTCACTTTGTTCCAGATCCTGATATTTTTACTGAAACAACAGTTTATGATGATAAAGTTTTAACGACTAGAATTCGTGAATTGGCTTTCTTAAATAAGGGATTGAAACTTACCTTTACAGATAAAAGAGCTGATACTGCTGAAAAATTGGTTTTCCATTATGAAGGCGGTATTAAAAGTTACGTTGAATTTATGGATAAGGAAAAAGAGGTTCTATTTGATGAACCTATTTACCTTGAAGGTGTTCAAGATGGCATAACTGTTGAAGTTGCTCTTCAATATACAGATGAATATCATACTAATTTGATGACTTTTGCTAATAATATTCATACTTATGAAGGTGGTACTCATGAGGTTGGATTTAAGACAGCTTTAACACGTGTTATCAATGATTATGCGCACAAGAATAAGTTGTTAAAAGATAGTGAAAAGCTTTCCGGGGAAGACGTTCGTGAAGGTATGACTGCTGTTGTCAGTGTTAAGCATCCGGATCCTCAATTTGAAGGTCAGACTAAGACAAAATTAGGTAATAGTGATGCCCGTACGATCACTGATCGTTTATTCAGTGAGCATTTCATGAAATTCCTGATGGAAAATCCAAGTGTTGCTAAGAAAATCGTTGAAAAGGGTAGTTTAGCTACTAAAGCCAGAATGGCTGCTAAACGTGCTCGTGAGGTTACTAGAAAACAAAATGGATTGGAAATCAGTAATTTACCTGGTAAATTAGCAGATAATTCAAGTAAAGATCCAGAAATATCAGAATTATTCATTGTCGAGGGTGATTCAGCCGGTGGTTCTGCAAAGACTGGACGCTCACGTCTTACACAAGCTATTTTGCCTATTAGAGGTAAAATTTTAAATGTTGAAAAAGCAACAATGGATAAAATTTTGGCTAATGAAGAAATTAGAACTTTATTTACAGCTATGGGTACAGGTTTTGGGGATGATTTTGATATTTCCAAAGCTCGTTATCATAAAGTTATTATCATGACCGATGCCGATGTTGATGGTGCTCATATTCGAACACTATTATTAACATTGCTCTATCGTTATATGCGTCCGGTTGTTGATGCAGGCTATGTTTATATCGCTAAACCACCTTTGTATCAAGTTCGTCAAGGTAAGATGATGAAGTACTTTGATACTGATAAAGAAAAAGATGATTTTGTAGCACAACTTTCACCAAAACCAGAACCAAAGATCCAACGTTACAAGGGTCTTGGTGAAATGGATGCTGATCAATTATGGGAAACAACTATGGATCCTGACAAGAGAAGATTAGATCGAGTTAATCTCGATGATGCTATAGAAGCTAATAAGATCTTCTCAATGTTAATGGGCGATAAAGTTGAACCAAGAAGAGAATTTATTGAAGACAATGCACGTTATGCCGAAGTAGATTATTAGGGGAGGTAAAGCAAGTTAATGGACGATCGAAGAATATCCAATGTTAATCTAACGGAAGTTATGAAAAAATCTTTCGTGGATTATGCCGCTAGTGTTATCGTTTCAAGAGCACTTCCAGATGTACGTGACGGTTTAAAACCAGTTCATCGTCGTATTCTTTACGGAATGAATGAACTTGGTGTTACACCAGATAAGCCATATAAAAAGAGTGCTCGTTTTGTCGGTGACATTATGGGTAAATATCATCCTCATGGGGATTCTGCCATTTATGAATCAATGGTTAGAATGGCTCAAGACTTTAGTTATCGTTATCCATTAGTTGATGGACACGGAAACTTTGGTTCTATTGATGGTGATCCGCCCGCTGCCATGCGTTATACAGAAGCTCGTATGAGCAAAATGGCAGTTGAAATGTTGCGTGATATTAATAAAGATACCGTTGATTTAGTGCCTAACTATGACGGTGAAGAAAAAGAACCAATGGTACTTCCTGCACGTTTCCCTAATTTATTAGTTAATGGTGCTACAGGAATTGCTGTTGGTATGACAACTAATATCCCTTCACATAACTTAAAAGAAGTTATTGATGCTTTACACATCTTAATGAGAAATAAAGATGCAACGATTGCTGATTTGATGAAGGTTCTTCCTGGTCCTGATTTTCCTACTGGTGGAATTATCATGGGACGCTCAGGAATCAGAAAAGCTTATGAGAATGGTAAAGGTACTATAATCTTACGAGCTAAAGTTGACGTTGTTACTAAAAAGAGTGGACAGGAACAAATTATTGTTACTGAGTTACCATACATGGTCAATAAAGCTAACTTGGTTGAGCGTATTGCTGAATTAGCTCGTGATAAAAAGCTTGATGGTATTACTGATCTTAACGATGAATCTGACCGTGAAGGTATGAGAATTGTTATCGATGTTCGTCGTGATATGAGTGCCTCAGTTGTTTTAAATAATCTATATAAATTAACTCAATTACAAATTTCTTATGGTATCAACATGGTTGCTATCGTTGATAAGACACCACGTGTCTTGTCACTAAAAGAAGTATTAGTTTATTATTTGAAACATCAAGAAGTAGTTATTAGAAGAAGAACTCAATATGAATTAAATCGTGCCCAAGCACGTGCTCATATTCTTGAAGGTTTGAGAATTGCTCTTGATCATATTGATGAAATTATCAGTATTATCAGAGGTTCACAAACTTCAAGTGTGGCTAAACAAACTTTGATGGATCGTTTTAAATTATCAGATAAACAATCGCAAGCTATTCTTGATATGCGTTTGGTTCGTTTGACTGGTTTGGAACGTGAAAAAGTTGAAGCAGAGTATCAAGATCTTTTAGTTAAAATTGCTGATTACAAAGATATTTTAAATACACCAGAACGTGTAGATAAAATTATTTATGATGAATTGCTTGAAATTCAAGAAAAATTCGGTGATGAGAGAAGAACTGAAATTCGCGCTAGTGAAGTGGCCAATATTGAAGACGAAGATTTGATCGAAGAAGAAAATATTCTAATCGTCTTGACTCACAATGGCTATATTAAGCGTTTATCTGCTGATGAATTTAGAGTTCAAAATCGTGGTGGTCGTGGAATCCAAGGTATGGGTATTCATGACGATGACTTTATTGAGCATATGATTTATGCATCAACTCATGATAGAATGCTTTTCTTTACTAATACGGGTAAGGTTTATCGAACAAAGGGTTATGAAGTTCCTGAGTACGGTCGTACTGCTAAAGGTATCCCCGTGATCAATTTATTGAATATCGAGAAGGGTGAAAAGATTCAAACTGTTATTAATGTTGGTCGAGACATTGATAAAGAAAATTCATTCCTGTTCTTTGTCACTAAATACGGAACTGTAAAGAGAACACCTGTAACTGATTTTGCTAATATTAGACATTCTGGACTTCGTTCTATTACGTTAAAAGATGGCGATGAATTAACTAATGTCTTTCTAACAAACGGCGATAAGGTTATCTTTATCGGTACACACAAGGGTTATGCTGTAACCTTTAGAGAAAGCGATGTTCGTCCAATGGGAAGAACTGCTGCTGGTGTACGTGGTATTAAATTGCGTGAAGAAGATTACGTTGTTGGTTCTTCGATCGTTGAACCTGGACAAGAAGTTCTAACTATCTCAGAAAAAGGTTATGGTAAGCGTACTAAGGTTGAAGAGTATCCAATCAAAGGACGTGGTGGTAAGGGTATAAAGACCGCTAATGTAACTGAAAAGAACGGACCTATTGCTGGTGTAACTTCTGTTAATGGCGATGAGGATATCATGCTTATTACTGATAAGGGAGTTATGATACGTTTTGATGTTGAAAGTGTATCGCAAACAGGACGTGCTACTTTGGGAGTAAGATTGATCAAGGTGGATGATAATTCAATCGTTTCAACAATGGCTAAGATCGAACATGAGGATCCAGATGACGGGGATGAAAATACTTCTGATTCAAATCCTGATGATTCAAATAATTCAGATGATAATGTAAAAGATGACACTGACGAATCTAGTGCTTCAGCAGATTCCAGTGAAGACTTAAATAACACTGAAGAATAAAAAAATGTGTTTCTGCGTAATTTGATATGTATCAAGTTTTTGATACGTGTCAGGCAGAAACACTTTTTTATTGGAAAATTTATCTAGAAATTGTTTGGTAATTATGCTAAACTATAACATCGTGAGTATAAAATGTAGTTAATTTATGCTCCTTGTTCTTTAATTAGAACCATTAGACCATAAGGAGGTGTACAGTCATGGCTGAAACACATTACGAAATTACATACATCATCAAACCTGATGTTGAAGAAGACGCAAAGAAGGCTCTAATCGATCGTTTCGATAAGATTCTTACAGATAATGGCGCCAAAGTAATCGATTCCAAAGACTGGGAAAAGAAACGCTTAGCATATGAAATTGCTAACTATAAAGAAGGTGTCTACCATATTGTAAACGTAGACGCTGACAACGATGAAGCAATCAACGAATTCGATCGTCTATCAAAGATCGAAGATAACATTCTTCGTCACATGATCATCAAACGTGAAGACTAATTTTGTTTCACGTGAAACATTTTAAGGAGGCAGGTATATGATTAATCGAGTAGTTCTAGTGGGACGCCTGACACGTGATCCTGAACTTAGATATACTGCCAATGGTGCAGCAGTTGCCAGTTTTACAGTCGCTGTAAACAGACAATTTACTAATGCTCAAGGTGAGCGCGAAGCTGATTTTATTAATTGTGTTATTTGGAGAAAAGCCGCTGAGAATTTCTCTAACTTTACTAATAAAGGATCACTTGTTGGAATTGATGGACGTGTACAAACACGTAACTATGAGAACCAACAAGGTCAAAGAGTTTATGTAACTGAGGTAGTTGTAGAAAACTTCTCATTGCTTGAGTCTAGATCTGATAGTGAAAGAAGAGCTAATTCAAGTAATAACGGTAATTCTAATCCAAATCAAGCTCCTAATTACAACCAACAAAATCAATCATCAAATCAGTCTCCAGCAAATAACAACAATAATAACTTTAACAATCAATCTAACAATAACAGTAACAACTCAAATAATATGGGCGATCCATTTGCTGACAACAGTAAACCAATCGACATATCAGATGACGACTTACCATTCTAAAGTGAAGGGAATGACATAAATGGCTCAACAAAGAAGAGGCGGACGTAGAAGACGTAAAGTTGACTTCATCGCAGCTAACCATATCGAATATATCGATTATAAAGATACAGAATTACTTAAGAGATTTATCTCAGAACGTGGTAAGATTTTGCCAAGACGTGTAACTGGTACAAGTGCTAAGAATCAAAGAAAGCTTACAATTGCTATCAAACGTGCAAGAATCATGGCTCTATTACCATTCGTTGCAGAAGATTAATTGAAAATTAATTAAGACCACTGAAAAGTGGTCTTTTTTTATTCTCTTATTTATTAGAATACCTATCGAGTCATCACTAAAGTATTATATTTAGATATTAAAAGTGAATCTAGGCTGTGATAAAATTAGAGGGTACGTTTAAGAGGGGACTAATATGGAAAAAATAAAATCTAATCTGCGATTTTTCCTTTCTCGAGTAGATTATTCAACACAACTGACAGCGCTATCTTTAATCGTCATGTTAGTGTCAATTTTAATTGTTGGCCTAGTTCATGGTTCACTAAGTGGTTATATTCAAGCTGTGCTTGTAATTATCTCGTTGATACTTTTTGTATACCTCTTCTTGCTTTTAGGTGAAAAGGCCGGTAAGTATACGAATAATTTACAGTATCGTATTGATCGAGGAACGGACAATAGTTTTGTCGAGTATCCTTTGGGGATCCTACTTTACGATGATGATAATCAGGTTCAGTGGGTAAATCCTTATTTCGTTGAAAAGACTGGAATTGATTCGATCTTTAGTATGAGTTTATCTGATATTTCTAATGATTTAGTTTCATTAGTTAGTGATAATCAAAAAGATGAATCTCATAAAACTGTCAAAATAGGTGACAAATACTATTTAGTTCAGATTCAGCGTGAACTGCAAACAATGTACTTTATGGATATAACTCATTATTCTAAGATTGAACGTCGTTATGAAGATAATCGTTCTGTAATTGGACAGGTTTATTTAGATAATTATGCTGAAATTACTCAATCTATGAGTGATAGAGATGTTTCTAATTTGGATAATTACATTACAAATGAATTATCGAATTGGGCATCTAGTGAACAAATGTTCCTAAAGAGAATCGATGATGACCATTTCTTCATTGTTGCTTATTCAGGTAAGATTTTTAACATGGAGAAAAAAGGATTTAAAATTTTGGATGTTATTAGAGAATATACATCTCAACAAAATGTTCCATTAACTTTGAGTATGGGATTCTCATATGGTGTTGATGATCTGAATGTTTTGAATGATGAAGCTCAAAAAAATCTTAACTTGTCATTGGGACGAGGTGGAGATCAAGTAGTCGTTAAAGAAATTGGCCAAAAAGCTCGTTTTTATGGTGGTAACACTGATCCTATGGAAAAGAGAACACGCGTTCGTGCAAGGATGATCAGTGAAGCATTACAGGAATTACTAAAAGATAGTGATCAAGTTTTAGTAATGGGACATAATCATCCCGATATGGATGTTTTAGGGTCATGTCTTGGAATCAGAAGAATTGCTCAAATGAACAATACTACATGTAAAATCGTAATTGATACGAAGAATTTACATACGGATGTCAGTCGATTAGTTCAAATGATCGATGATGATCCTAATATTAAAGATGATATTATTTCTTCAGAAGAGTCAATGAATATAATCACATCAAATACTTTGATCGTTATGGTCGATCACTCTAAGCAAAGTATTTCAATTAATCCTGAATTGTTCAATAAAGCTAGTGAAAAGGTGGTTGTGATCGATCATCATCGTCGAGGTGAAGAGTTCCCAGAAAATCCAATGTTGATTTATATTGAACCTTACGCTTCATCTACTAGTGAATTGATAACAGAAATGCTTGAGTATCAACCTAAGAATAAAAAAGCAATTGAAAAGATTGAAGCAACATCATTGTTGGCAGGTATCACGGTCGATACTAAATCATTTTCACTTAGAACCGGTACTAGAACTTTTGATGCTGCTAGTTATTTACGTTCTGTTGGTGCCGATGAGACATTGATTCAAAATCTCTTAAAAGAGAATATTGATTCATTTATTCAAAGAAATCATTTGATTGAATCTATTACAATGGTTGGAAATCAAATGGCAGTTTGCTTTGGTGAAAACGATCGAGTGTATGATCCAGTTATTGTTGCCCAGGCGGCTGATACACTGTTATCATTAAACAATGTCGAAGCTTCATTTGTAATTAGTAAACGACCTGATGATAGAGTTGGAATATCTGCTCGTAGTTTAGGTAATATTAATGTTCAAGTTATTATGGAGAAATTGGGTGGTGGTGGTCACTTATCTGATGCTGCTACTCAAATATCCGATGTAACCGTCGGTGAAGCTAAAGATCAATTAGTACAGGTCTTGTCTGAAATTGAAAATAAAAACTAGGAGGAATCCATCGTGAAAGTAATTTTTACTGCTGATGTAAGAGGAAAAGGAAAAAAGGGTGAAGTAAAAAACGTTGCAGATGGTTATGCCCAAAATTTCTTAATTAAAAACAATAAAGCTATTGAAGCAACAAAACAAAATATGTCTAAATTAAAGGCCGAACAAAACAAAGAAGCTAAGGATTATAAAGAAGAATTAGCTAAGGCGAAAGAATTGAAGCAAGAAATTGAAGATGATAAAACAGTCGTTGAAATTTCTGCTAAATCTGGTGCTGATGGTCGTTTGTTTGGTTCCGTTACAAGTAAAAAGATTTCTGAAGAATTAGAAAAGCAATATGGAATCAAAGTTGATAAACACAAGATGGAATTAAACGAAGGTGTTAAATCATTGGGTTATATCAATGTCAAAAGTAAAATTTTTGAGGGTGTGGAAGCAACTATTAGAGTACATGTTGCTGAAAAGAAGTAATTTAAATGAATAATGAAATGACGACAAGAATACCTCCTAATGACAAGGATGCTGAACAAGCTGTTTTAGGTGCGGTATTTTTAAGCCAGGATGCACTAGTTGAATCAATGGAATATGTTGATGCAGAAGATTTCTATCAACATGCTAATCAATTAGTATTTCAGGCTATGGTTAATTTAAACGAGCAAGAATCACCAGTTGATGTAGTCACTGTCCAAAATGAATTGGATCGACTAAATCAAATTGAGGATATTGGTGGGGTCAGTTATTTAGCTGAATTGGCTAATGCTGTACCAACAGCTGCAAATATAAGTTATTATGCCCGTATCGTTAAAAATAAAGCGGTTTTGAGACGTTTGATCAATGCAGGTACAAATATTGTCTCTCGTAGTTTTGAAGAGTCAGAGGACCTAGATACGATTATTGATCAATCTGAAAAAGACATCATGGAAGTTTCTGAGAATCGTAGTCATCAAGGCTTTAGAAAAATTTCTGATGTTGTTAAATCGTCATTTAATGAAATTGATAAATTATATAGTGAAGATACTGATGTTACTGGTTTATCTACCGGTTATAAAGATCTAGATAACTTAACTACTGGTCTGCATAAAGATGAACTTATAATTTTAGCAGCACGTCCAGGTGTTGGTAAAACAGCGTTTGCTTTGAATTTGGCTCAAAACGCTGCAACTAAGGATCAAGCGACCGTTGCTATTTTCTCATTGGAAATGGGAGCTGAACAACTGGTTAATCGTATGATCTGTTCTGAAGGTAGCATTGATGCTAATTCACTTCGTACTGGTCAATTGGATGAAAATCAATGGAATAGTCTGGTTGTTGCCATGGGTAGTCTGTCTAGAACTAATGTTTATATCGACGATACTCCAGGTGTTAAAATGGCTGAAATCAGATCAAAATGTCGTCGACTTTTAAAAGAAAGCGGCAATTTGGATTTGATTATTATTGATTACTTACAGTTGATCGAAGGTACGGGACAAGAAAATAGACAACAAGAAGTTTCTGTTATTTCTCGTAATCTAAAAAAATTAGCAAAAGAATTACATGTACCAGTAATTGCGCTGTCACAGCTTTCTCGTGGAGTTGAACAAAGACAAGATAAAAGACCAATGTTGTCAGATATTCGTGAATCTGGTTCAATTGAACAGGATGCTGATATCGTAGCTTTCCTTTATCGTGATGATTATTATCGTGATGAAGATGGTGATGATAACAGTGAACCACAAGATCAAGAAGACCAAGATGTCGGTGAGGTAGAAGTAATTGTTAGTAAAAACCGTTCTGGTCCGCGTGGTACAGCCAAGTTATTGTTTGTAAAGTCCTATAATAAGTTTTCTTCGATAGCAAATATCCCTGAAAATTAAAAAGCTAAGAAGAGATAGTATGAGCATTAGATTAATAGAATGAACCAATCATTCTAGATAGTCATAGTAAGTGTAGAAACCTGTCTTTTTGTAGCTTGTTTTAAAAACTCAATCAATTAAGAGGAGATAGACATGACAACAGTTGTTGTAGTAGGTACCCAATGGGGTGATGAAGGTAAAGGAAAGATTACCGATTATTTTAGTGGTGAAGCAAATATCATTGCTAGATATCAAGGTGGAGATAATGCCGGACACACTCTAAACATTGATGGTAATGTTTACAAATTAAGATCAGTTCCTTCAGGAATTCTTTATCCTGATAAGACTAGTGTTATTGGTAATGGTGTTGTTTTAAATCTAGAATCTCTTTTAGAAGAATTAAATCGTTTGCATGATCAAGGTGTAGATACTTCAAATTTGAAGATATCTAATCGTGCACAGTTGATCTTGCCTTATCATATTAAATTGGATTCACTTCAAGAAGCAGCAAGAGGTGATTCTAAAGTTGGTACAACTAATAGAGGTATTGGACCAGCTTATATGGATAAAGTTGCTCGTATTGGTATCAGAATGGCTGACATTCTGGATAAAGATATCTTCAAAGATCTACTTACAGAAAACTTGAAACAAAAAAATGAGTTATTTACAAAAATCTATAATTCTGATGAAATCAAGTTTGATGATGTGTTTGAAAAGTATTATCAATTTGGACAAGAAGTAAAAGATCGTGTTATTGATACTTCAGCTTATTTGAATAAAGAGTTGAAAAATGGAAAGAACGTTTTATTTGAAGGTGCACAAGGTATCATGCTTGATATTGATCATGGTACATACCCATATGTAACTTCATCAAACCCTGCCGGTGGTGTAACAACAGGTGCTGGTATTGGTGCTCCAATGGTTGATAAGGTTATTGGAGTTGTAAAAGCTTATACATCCCGTGTCGGTGCTGGTCCATTCCCAACAGAACAAGAGAATGAAGTTGGGAATTTCTTGCGTGAAGCTGGCCATGAATACGGAACAGTTACACACCGTCCTCGTCGTGTTGGTTGGTTAGATACAGTTGTATTACGTCATTCATGTAATGTAGCTGGTGTTACTCACCTTTCACTAAATTGTTTAGATGTTTTAACTGGTCTTAAGGAAATTAAAGTATGTACTGGTTATGACTTAAACGGAAAAATAATTGACGAATATCCTGCTAATTTAAATATCTTGGCTAAATGTAAGCCAGTATATAAGACATTTGATGGCTGGACTGAAGATATTACAGGTGCTAAGAGTATCAGTGAATTACCAGATGCTGCTAAAGCATATCTTGAGTTTTTAAAGGAACAACTTGGTGTTGAGTACGCTACCGTATCAGTTGGTCCTGACCGTGAACAAACAATTGAAGTTAATGACGTTTGGAACGCCTAATGAAAAGAGTGTGACAAAAGACGGTTTGCCACCGGATCGTAGCTATGTAGAGGTTACAGTCTTTTGTCACACGTTTAATCTATAAAAATTTGAAATCGAAAAAGGAGCAGTGACCCATGTCACTGCTCCTTTTTTTTCATCTATTTATTGTTATTTGTTGAAATTATTCCACTTTGAAATCTAATAAATTTGTTGCTATTTCTGTTGTAAGTTAAAGTGTAGTAAAAATGGTTATCTTTACTTAATTGTTTAATATAGACTCTAGAATATCTAGGCACATCAGAAATTTCGTAACCAACTATTCCATAATTAGTGACTCTAGAATTAGAATTTTTGGCCAGATTATAAAGCCCTTTATTACTTTTATCGGGATCAAGTCCTAAATTGATTGCTATTTGATTGAAACTACCAGGTTCTGAAGCGTTATTCATAGATAAGTTGGAATTAATAATGGCCGTTTTCAGACGCTGCATAAAGTTCTTGGAGTTATTTATACCAGTTTCTCCAACCTTAACATCAGGAATGATGAAACGCGGTGGATATGTATTAGAGGTACTTTTTAAATATTTAACAGAGAATATTTCATTTCTTTTGTGATATAGGCGATAACGATAACTAGTTATTTTGTCGGTATCATTATATTGGTTGAGACTGACTGTTAAATATTTTCCCTTACGGTCTTTTCCAAAATTAAGTAAAGTGACATCGTGAATATATTGATGTGACTGTTTTTTTATCTTTTCAGTGAGAGATTTGTCTTGTTTTTCCGTAAGAAAATTGAAATCTTTGGTTGCTTTGTAGTTGCCATTGATAGTATTGACTAGATTAATAGCTTGAGTTTTATCACCTTCAAAGTCCTTATCATTCAGTTTGATTGATTTAGGTGTTATTCCTTTATCGACATTTTTAGGATTGACGACTAATGAAAAAGGAATTGTCAGGGAAGATATCTTATTAACGGTCTTAGTTTTGATATTTCCCCAATTGAATACATAAGTTAAAATTATTAAGATCAGAATTAGTAAAGTGATCAATAGTTTTAGATGTTTTTTAAATAATTTTTTCAAAATTTCTCACCCTTTATAATTGTGGTACTTTAATATATATAATATACAAAAAGAAGCGTTAATTGAGGAAAATCGTGAAAGATAAAAAAGATTTAAAGGGAAATTCTAAATCAGTGCAGTATTTACTACTAGGAGCTAAGGTAATAGCTATTTTTACAGCCGTTATCTTTTTTGTAATGCTTTCACGTGGAGTTGTTAATGCTGCCGTAACTGCAAAGATAAATAATCAATATCAGGATAAGACACATAAAGTTTTAAAAACAGATGTTAATTCTTCTTCAGCTAGTTTTATTGGAAAATTAATCAAGACTAGTGGAAAGTACGTAATTACTAAAGACAATATTAAGAGATATCAAGAATTAGAAGATTATATTGAGGCCAGAATGAATCGTGCTGATGCTGTGTCGGCTCTTTTTGATGGCAATAAAAACTATAAAGATGGTGTATCTAGTGGCCAAATAGATGAGTTAGATAAAAAGTTACTTAAAGAAAGAAATCAAGATGTCTATCAAAAGCAACGTAATAGATTAGATATGATTCAGGTTTGGTATGAACAAACTCAAGATGCTAACGGATATATCTCTAAAACTTGGGATAAGTTTAATGATGATAACGCAAGCCTAGATATAAAGAAGATCTCAATGGTCAATGCATATTATAAATTGATCAAGAATAAGACTATTAAAAAGCAATGGACAGAAGCAGTTAACAAGATGACGGATTATTATGCAAATCATAAAGGTGCCAGTGCTAGAGTTACCGCGGCTAAAGAACAATTGGACGAGCTGAGAAATGCTCCATTAACTGAAAAGTATAAACCAGCTAATGTCGATATTATTGGTACTTTGGACAAATCAAGTAATGATTCAGATACTTTAAGTAATGCAGGTATAACTGGAAAGACCGTATTGTATTACGATTCAAGTAGTAATAAATTGGCTTTAATGACTAATGTTAATGGCAATTATGTAGCAGAAGATGGTTATATTTCAGTAAGTAATTCAAGAGTAAGTTCTGGTAAATATTCTATTAAGAAAGTTATTACTTCAGCTGGAAGTAATGATGCAATTATTACTGATAGTAGTAATAGTAGCTTTGGTCAGTATTTGAACAATGCCAGTGATAGTACTCTATCAAATAATGATATTACCGATGCGGATAATACAACTGCTGACTTTAATTCAGCTACTCCAGTCTTTTGGATGAAAAATAATAGTAGCTTGAATAGATCTATTTACTTCAGTAATGGATCAACGATTGGTTTTATTTATTCAGGTGGTAGTAGCTATAATAACGGATTACAAATAAGCTCTTCAGATTTAGCCAGTTTACAATCTAAGATATCATCAGGAACCACATTCTACGCTGATTAGGGGTCATTATGCGAGAAGTTAAGCGAAATACAATAAAGAGAAAACATAGAAAATGGCCATGGGTATTATTGATTTTGATTATTCTTATTACCAGTGGATCAGGTATTTTTTGGATGAAGTATGGATATGATATTAAAAGTGCAATTGCTGATGGCTATTCATATAGTGAAGGATTAACTAAGAGTGATTTTCGTCCAAAAAATTCAACTGTCATATATGATCGTAACGGTAAAGTTTTAAAAAAATTATCTCAATCAAGTTCAGACTATGTGCCAATAAGTAATATCAATCCAAAAATTAAAAAAGGATTGGTCAAAGTAGAAGATCAGAGATTTTATATTCACCATGGGGTTGATGTTTACGCAATTCTTCGTTCACTAGGAGCACGTGTAATTCATCGTAGGATCGAAGGGGGATCTACTTTAACACAACAATTAGTTAAAAACGTTGTTCTAAAAGATCAATCTCAAACTGTTGATCGTAAATTAAAAGAGATGGTCATCGCTCAACAATTAGAGAAAAAGTTTACTAAGAAGCAGATTCTAGAATTTTATATTAATGATGTTTACATGGGTCATGGTTCATATGGGTTCAGCAGTGCAGCCGACTACTATTTTTCGGAAAATCAAAATAAGTTATCAATTGATAAACTAGCAATGCTAGTTGGTATTCCTAATAATCCAGCGTATTATGATCCAGTCAACTATCCGCAACGCTCACTTAAGCGTAGAAACATGGTACTGTACATTTTCTATAATAATAAGTTGATAAGTCATAACGCCTATTTGAATGCTAGAAAACGACCATTAGGCTTAAAAATCAATGAACACAAATTTGATAATGATGTTTCCAATAACTATGCATTGAGCTATGCAGTAAACAATGCAGCAGAAGAATTAATGAAATCATCAGGGTTCATGATGAAGTATAAGTTCAATAGTGATAAAGAAATGAGTCAGTACTATGCAAATTACCAACAAGAATTTGATCGTGCGCGTGGTGAATTAGTTGAAGGTGGATACAGTATTCATACGACTATTGATATGGATGTTCAAAATAAGATTGAAAAAATCGTATCAGATACTTATAAATCCTATACAGGGCGAGATGTTCATGGGAAATTGGCTCCTCAAGTATCAAGTACGGTGGTAGACAACCAAACTGGGGATGTTCTGGCGATTGTTGGTGGTAGAACAACTGAAGGAGATCAAGTTAACCGAGCAATCAATGGTTATCGTCAACCAGGTTCTGCAGCAAAACCTATTACAGCATATGCTCCAGCTTTTGAAAGAGGTTATTTGCCACAAAGTACTGTAATCGATTCTGCTATTGCAGGTAGAAAAAATTGGTATAACGGATATAAGGGGAAGACTACCGTCAGGGATGCTTTGGCAAATTCAATTAATACAGTTGCTTATAAATTAGCTTTAGATGATAACAAACATTTATACTATAATAATTTGTCTAAAATGGATTTCGCTAGAATATCTCCAGAAGATGATAATCCTATTATTGCCATTGGTGGATTCAAAAATGGTGTAACTACAACTGAAATGGCATCCGCCTATAGTTCATTTTCAAGAGGAGGTAAATTTATATCTCCAAGTAATTTGAGTAGTATTTATGATAATGAAAATGAACGTTATATTTATCAAAATACGCATCCTAAAACGTCTGTCTATACTAAAGATGCAAGTTACATGACATTAAATACTATGCAATCAGTTATTACTGATGGATCTGGTAAAAATGCCAAGCTCGATAATTATGACTATACTGCTGGTAAAACTGGTACGACTGATGATAGTAAGGATTCGTATTTTGTTGGTATGACTCCTAAATTTACTATCGCTAACTGGACAGGTAACGATATGCCTTCAACTTTGACAGCGGCTGAAGAAGGTCTTTCTATGCAAGCATTTAAGGCAGAGGGAGAATACTTGGTTGATACTCTAAAAGAAAAGAATAAAAACTTTAAAAAGCCAAGTACAATAATTGTCGATGGGGATAAATTGTCCGTTCAAAATAAAAATAAAGAACCAAGTATACAAGATATTATCGATAATGATTTTTCAAAATATAATTCAGAACAAAAGAGTAAGAATGCTGAACGTTTGGCTAACTTAGACTATCGAATTATTTATCACCTTACTAAAAAAGAAGAGTACTCCCGTGAACGTAAGGTTGAGAAAGCCATTGAAAAATATAAAGATTCGCCGATTATTAAAGAATCACAGTACAATAAGAAATTGGATGATTTACAAAAGATTCGTTATTTGAATGCAAATGTAAAACGTCAAAATGCTAAAAGTGACTTTAATAACCAGATTCTTGATTTGCAAAAATCTCTCAATATGAGTCAAGCTATGTTCCAGACTTCAAAGGATAATAAGAAGATTGCTGAGTATAATCAAGAAAAAGAAAAAATAGAATCAGAGCGCGAATCTAAACGTAAGAGTAAAGTTAATAATTTGATGCCACAATATAATACACAACTTCAAAAAGTTAAAGATGCTTATGCTAATAATGATTCTGATAAAGAAAACCAGAAACAGAAATTAATTGATATTATGAATGAAATAAGAAGCTACGGTGGAAATGTTCCAGATGTTAAAATAAACGTCAATAGTAGTAATTAATGGGTTGTCATGAGGTAAACAATCTATTAACATTTATGTAGTTGGAATATTAATGGAGGTTAAGGATAATGAGCTTAGCAGATAAAGTTTCTGAAGGTAGAATCTTATTATTTAAGTGCAGTCAGTGCAATCATCCGGCCATGCTGATCCTTAAGAAGAAGGAACTGGAAAATAATCCAGACGACTCTGTTAAATATGAAATTACGATGCAATGTCCAAGGTGTAGAAATGAAGATACCTTTATTTTGAATGATGGTAAAGTGGATATAGCATCTAAATCTGAAAAGACAGATCGGGTTCCTAATCTTGATCGTGTACTATAGAAAACATTCCTTTAGTGGGATGTTTTTTTGTTTTATTTTCAAATTTAATTGGATTCGAATTTGACAGAATCGTTTAAACTTTTATAATTGTTTCAACGTACACTAAATTTCTTCATATTTTTAGGGTATATTATTAACGTTGTACAAATATGTCCGTTTTCCAAACTTAACGGAAAATATCAAGGGTATACTAAACGGAGTTTATTTATGAATAATAAAAATAATATGTCTAGGGAGCGTAGACGACGTTTAACTAGAAATAGTGCGTTGGCTTCTGGAAATGGTGGGAGTTCTAAAAAATCCTTCCTAAAAATTCTAGGCTTAGTAGTTTTGACAGTATTTTTTGTATTAGGTGCTTATGGATTTAGAATTTATGCTCAAACTCAAGAATCTTTGGGTAAGACTTACAAAGCATTAGATGGCAAACAAGCTTCAGCTAAGATTTCTGATCAAAAACCCATCTCGATTTTACTATTGGGTGTAGATACGACTGATGGCGGCGTTAGAGATATGGAAGTAGATTATCGTGGTAATTCAGATACGATGATCGTAGTAACAGTCAATCCTAAAACAAATAAGACCACTATGGTGTCAGTTCCAAGAGATACCATGGCTCAAATTTGGAAAGGTGTTGGCAATAATACTAAGAAAATTCAAAAGATAAATTCGGCTTATAATATAGGAAATGAAGAAAGTGCGGTTGTGACAACTGAGAAGTTATTGAATGTTCCTATTGATTACTACGTTAAAGTTGATTTTAATTCATTGAAGAAAATCGTTAATAGTGTTGGCGGAGTAGACGTTGATGTACCATTCAGTTTTTCATATGGTGATACTGATGAAAAGGAATCTCATTTTAAAAAGGGTGAAATGCACCTTAATGGTAAACAAGCTCTGGATTATTCAAGAATGAGATATGAAGATCCTGAAGGGGATTATGGTAGACAAAAACGTCAAAGACAAGTAATCTCTGCTATTATTAAGAGTGCTGCAAGTGCTAATACATTTACTCACTATCAAAAAGTCTTGAATAGTATCTCAAATTCAATGACAACTAATTTAAGTTTTAGTGATATGCAATCCATATTCCTTAACTATCGTGGAGCTTCCAAGAAGATCGGTTCTGACCACGTACAAGGATTTAGTTCAACGATTAATGGATCATCTTATGAGATTGCTCCAACAAAAGAGTTGCAACGAGTGTCTGATAAGTTAAGAAAGCAATTGGATCTAACACCAGCAACATTAGATAATCAAGAAACAAAATTGAATAAGTACAATAAATCTTTAGGCTTTTCATTTAACTATACTGGCGACCAAAGTCAGAATTATGAAACTAAGATTAGAAGTACAACAAGTAGTGAAGGTACTAATAAAGATAGAGACGATGAAATCGGACTATCAGGATTTTAATTAAAAGGCTGAAGCATAATTTGTTTCGGCCTTTTGTTATGTTTTTAAATTAAGGAGTTTATTTATGAGTGTTTTAGAGGTACATGATTTAACACAACAATTCTTGGATAAGAAGTTATACGACAATGCAAGTCTCCAAGTAAATAAGGAAGATCATCTGGGAATCACTGGTCAAAATGGAGTGGGAAAGTCTACTTTTATCAAAATTTTAACCGGTCAAATCGAACCAGACGAAGGTAAAATAACCTGGCAAAAACACTTAACTGTTGGTTATTTGGATCAGCAGGCAAAATTGGTTGAAGGGATGTCTATAAAAGAATACCTTCAAACAGCTTTTAGTGATTTGTATGAAGCTAATGATAAGTTAACTGAAATTTATATGAATGACCCAGATGAAGATGATTTGGAAAAAGCAGGAAAACTACAAGAGATACTAGATGCTAATGATTTTTATGAACTAGATACCAAGATAGAGCAAGTGGCTACAGGTCTAGGATTGGACGCTATTGGCTATGACCACGATGTTTCGAAATTAAGTGGTGGACAACGTTCAAAGATTATTTTGGCAAAAATTCTATTAGAAAAACCGGATATGATTTTACTAGATGAGCCAACTAATTATTTAGACACTAACCATATTGAGTGGCTATCAGATTATTTGAATAACTTTGAAGGAGCATTCATTGTTATTTCCCATGATTACAACTTCTTAGATAAGATAGTTAACTGTATAGCTGATATTGAATTTGGCAGAATCACTAAGTATACCGGAACTTTAAAACAAGTTATGAAGCAAAAGGCTGCCAACAAAGAAACATATATGAAGGCATACGTTAAGCAGCAAGAAAAGATATCTAAAACTAAGGCATATATTAGAAAGTTCAAGGCTGGTACTAGATCAAAAAGTGCTAAGAGTCGTGAGAAACAATTAGCTCACATGGATGTCCTAACACCACCTGGTAATAAGAAAATTGCTAGCTTTAATTTCCCATATCAAGAAATTCCTAGTTCAAGAATGGTATTAGAAGCTAATGATTTGAAGATAGGTTATGACGAACCTCTATTTGATCAGAAGTTGAACTTCTCGATTGTTAGTGGAGAGAAAATGGTTATTAAGGGATTTAATGGTATCGGTAAATCTACGTTGATCAAAACGTTACTAGACATAATCAAACCAATTGAAGGTAACTACGAATTTTCTGAAGTTGTAAAAATAGGATATTTCAAGCAGGATTTAGTTTGGAAAAATAAGATGGCAACTCCATTTCAAATCGTTGGAGAAGAACACCCTGATAAAGATAATAAAGAAGTGCGCCAAGTTTTAGCTAGAACTGGATTAACTAGTCAGCAGATCATGTCTCCAATTAGATCATTATCTGGTGGGGAACAGACCAAAGTTAAAATTGCTGATTTGATGTTTGATCCTACTAACTTTCTATTTATGGATGAACCAACAAACCATTTGGATGATGAGAGTAAAGCATCATTAAGAAAAGCGCTAAAGAACTACCCTGGATCTATGATATTGGTTACTCACGAAGAGGACTTCTATAGTAGTGATTGGATCGATAAGGTACTAGATATAGAGAAAATAAAAAAAATGTAACTTTTTTCAGAAAAGTACTTGCAAAGGTGTTACTTAACTAGTAATATATTACCTGTTGTTGCGACAG
>NZ_AZDG01000017.1 GCF_001434665.1 Companilactobacillus tucceti DSM 20183
AGATACAAAAAAACTGGTATTGATTTTATTCATCAATACCAGAAAGTGTAGAACCATAAATTCCAACCTCATTTTTTTGTTAGGAAGCATATTATGAAAATTGCAATAAATAATACTAAGTTGAGTTATGAAACCGTAGGAGATGGATATCCAGTATATTTTTTCCACGGAATGAGTCAGGATTCAACTAGTATGAAGGAAAATTATGAACCATTAATGTCTGATGGAATCAAAAGGATTTATCTAGATTTACCAGGAATGGGCGAATCACAGGATATTTCTTTAGTAAATAATTCTGATGATGTATTAAATTTAGTGATCGATTTTATACAACAAATTACGGGAGATCAAAAGATCTCCATTTGTGGACATTCATATGGCGGATATATATGTCTAGGACTACTAAAGAAAATTGAATATAAAATTAATTCAGTTTTTATAACTTGTCCAGTGATCCATGCGGATAAAGAAAATCGAGATGTTAGTGTACATAAAAATATTATTCAAGAGAAATTAAACATTGAAGATAGTTATTACCAAAAGTTTTTGGACACTAATGTGTTGATAAATCAAAAAGCTTGGGATAATTATCAAAGAACGATTTTACCTGGTTTAAAAAAGTACAATATTGAATTTTGGAATGAAATTAAGACTAGTCATCATTACAGCTTTTCATTTGAAGATGAGTTAACGGCAGATTTGGCTGATAGTAAAGTCAAAACAACACTTCTTTTGGGGAAAAATGACCAAGTGGTTGGTTATAAAGATCAGTTAGCATTACTTGATCCGGATAACGAAATCGAAATTTATATTTTAAATGATGCCGGACATAATTTATTTACTGATAGAACAAAAGAGTGGCAAGATTCGTTTAAAAAATTCTCAAAATCTATTAAAAAAAATTAATTTGATTAGAAAAAATCTGCTATAATATAACTCGACGCTTTAAGGGGGCTTCTAAATTGCAAAAGCAAAAGTTTTTTCGGCTTAGTCTAGGCTGGCAAATTATTATCGGACTAGTTCTAGGTATAATTTTAGGACAGATCTTTTATCACAATAAGGCTGCAATAACAGTCATGCAAAACATTGGTACGATGTTCATTTCATTAATTCAAATGATCGTTTTACCTATCGTTATATCTTGTTTAACAGTTGGTATCGCCAACATGGGAGATATAAGGAAGCTTGGGCGTATTGGTCTAAAAACTTTAATTTATTTTGAAGTTATGACTACTCTAGCTATTATTATTGGTATTTTAGTTGCTAATATCACTCATCCGGGTACTTATATAAATATTAACGATTTAAAGGGTTCAAGTATTTCGCAGTATACGGCTTCTGCCTCAAGTGCAAAACACTCTGGCATTTGGTCAGTCTTAATGGGGATAATTCCAACAAATATCTTTGCTGCAATGGGTAAGGGTGATATGTTGCCAGTTATCTTCTTCTCAGTCTTGTTTGGACTAGGAACTGCATCACTAGGTAAGCAAGGTAAGATCATTACTGATCTATTGAATGCTGTTGCTAACGTAATGTTTAAAGTAACAAATTGGGTTATGCGTACAGCTCCAATTGGTGTCTGTGCCTTGATTGGTGTAACAGTTGGTGAAATGGGATTTGAATCACTTAAACCATTGGCACTGTTTATCCTTATTGCATATGCGACAATGGCGTTCTTTGTATTTGTTGTAATGTATATTGTCGGAAGAATTTTCCATGTAGACTTCTTTGAATTATTTAGAATCATTGAAAATGAATTTGTCTTGGCTTTCACTACTGCTAGTTCAGAAGCTGCCTTGCCAAAGATGATGGAAAAAATGCAAGATTATGGGGCCACAAAGGGAATAGTTTCATTTGTTATTCCAACCGGTTACACATTTAACCTTGATGGTTCCGCAATTTATCAGTCTCTAGCTGCTCTATTCTTAGCTCAGGCATATCATATTAATTTGTCTATAGGACAACAGATTACTTTGGTGGTTGTCTTAATGTTGACATCTAAAGGGATGGCCGGAGTTCCAGGAGCATCATTTGTTGTATTGTTAGCAACCGTTTCTACGATCGGTGTCCCAATGCAAGGATTAACATTTATTGCCGGTATTGACCGTCTAGTTGATATGGGACGTACAGCCGTTAACGTTGTCGGAAATTCACTTGCTACAATCATTATTGCCAAAAGTGAAAATGAGTTTGATGATGATAAGCGGAAAAATTATGTCGCCAATTATAAACGTGGAGATTAAAAATTCAGAAATGAAAATAGGAGTTGTGACTTGTGTCACGGCTCTTTTTTTGTGTATTGGTTGACTTAGACTATGGTCGAAGAATTATTCTTTATCTGTAGGATATTTTAAAGATATATTTCAGAAAGGAATTGAAAATGAAACAAGTAAATATTGGTAATACAAATTGGACTGCTTCCGCTGAAGCATTAGGTATCATGAGAATGGAAGCTTTATCAACTAAGGATGCTGCTAAAGCAATAGATACAGCTTACGATAATGGTATAAATTATATTGATTCTGCGGATATTTATGGAATGGGTAACTCAGAAAAAGTCTTTGGTAACGCATTAAAAGAATCAGGTGTTTCTAGAGATGATCTATATATTCAATCAAAGGGAGGAATCGTAACTGATCCTAAACGTAGTCATGGAAGCTTTGTTTTTGGTAAGAGATATGATTTTTCAAAGAAACATTTGATTAAGACCGTTGATGAAATATTAGAGAGAATGCAAATAGATTATCTTGATGCATTTTTATTGCACAGACCAGATCCATTGATGGAGCCAGAGGAAATTGCTGACGCATTTGATGAATTACAAACTTCTGGGAAAGTACGTCACTTTGGTGTTTCAAATTTTAACCCAGAACAGTTTAAATTAGTTCAAGAATCGATTGATCAAAGATTATTGATCAATCAATTACAATTCAGTATTAAGCACACAGGAATGGTCGATTTTGGAATGCATACTAATATGGCCGATCCTCGTTCTATTGATCATGATGGTGGATTATTAGAGTTTTCTAGACGTATGGATGTAACTATTCAAGCTTGGTCACCATTTCAATATGGTATGTTTGAAGGAACGTTTATTAATAATGATAAATTCCCAGAACTTAACGATAAATTAGCCGAATTGGCTGATAAATATAACGTTTCAAAGAATGCCATTGCTGCAGCATGGATATTAAGACATCCTGCTAATATGCAAGTTGTTATTGGGACAATGAATCCTGAACATATCAAAGATAGTGCTGATGGTGGCAATATCGAATTAACAAAACAAGAATGGTATGACATATACTTTGCTGCTGGTAATGATTTGCCATAGAAGATAAAGAGAGTGTGCCAACACATGGTCAGCTTTCGAGTATTAAGGCAGACAAGCCCATCAATCCGATTTTGGATTGATGGGCTTGTCTGTTTTAAGCGGAAAAAGCTATGTGTTGGCACACGTTTATGCTGCATGTTTTCTTTAAATTTTTAGCACTCTATGCCGTCTTCAGTACCGGCCTCACATGCTCTTGTATAATAATAGATTTTATGATCGACCATGTCTAAATATCCTTGAACTTCTTGTAATTGTTTCTCAACATCTTTTCGATGTTTATTGAAAAATGCTAGACGTTCGTTTAAAGTACAGTCTCCTTTTTGGCACAATTCTATAAATTGTTTTATTTCTTTTAAACTCATACCAGTATTTTTTAGACAATTGATAGTTTGAAGAAATTCAAAATCATGTTCTTTAAAATGTCGACGTCCACTAGGATCTCTATCGATAAAAGGTAGCAATCCTTTTTTATCATAGTATCTAAGTGTGTATGAACTCATACCAGTTATTTTAGCGACATCGCCAATTGTATAACCCATAATTTTTCCTTTCGAAAACATAATTATTCTTATTATAATCTATGCCTACATAAAAAAACTAGTGATGACGACGATTGTGTTCATAATGAAATGACTCGCGGCACTAACGTAAATATTCTTTGATCTGTAATAAATAAATGCAAACCACAATCCCATTCCCATATAAATAATAAATCTTGTATCTTGATGCATAAATGCAAAGAAAGCCGCTGAAATGATTGCTGCCCAATAGATATTAGTAAGAGTTATTAAATTTGAAAAGAATAGTCTTCTAAAAACAATTTCTTCCATGATTGGTGCACAGACCAACACGTAAATAAAATAGTAAGGATAAGCTGATACTAGCGTTAACAATTGAGTAGTATTAGCTGATTCGACATTTTGATGTAGGATCAAGATTTCAATTAAGCTAATACCGAATTGAATAACTAATGCTCCAATCGTACCGATAAGGATCCATTTAATTTTATTAGAGCTAGAAGTTTTTTCTTCGATATTATTTGGAGAACTTTTCTGTGTTAAATAAATCATCGAAATAGTTGTAACGATTGCTGCAATTGTTAGGATGATGAAATAGCTGGAACCGGTTACTTTAAGCATTGTCAGGGCTGATCCTACAAATAATAAAAGTATGTAGATCAAGAGAGTTGAAAATTGATTTTTGAAATAAGTCATAAGTTCTCCTTAATTTTTTTAAAGGTAAATACTTGCATGTTCACAAGAAAATGTTAATATTAAACATGTGATTAGCACAAGACAAGTTCGAGTGCTAAAGTTAAAAATTTAATCATCGGAGGGATTCAAATTGTTAAAACCACTTGGAGACAGAGTTATTGTAACAGTCGATAAAGAAGAAGAGAAGACAGTTGGCGGCATTGTTTTAGCTAACAACGCTAAGGAAAAGCCACAAACAGCTGAAGTTGTGGCTGTAGGTGCAGGAGCCGTTACAGAAGATGGAAAGAAGTTACCAATGAATATTAAAGTTGGCGACAAGATTCTCTTTGATAAGTATGCTGGTTCAAACGTTAAATATGATGACAATGAATATTTAATCCTTCATGAAAAAGATGTCATGGCAATCGTTGAATAATAAATATTATAAATAATTTTAAATGATAATTGGAGTGTGAATAATGGCTAAAGAAATTAAATTTTCAGAAGATGCACGTTCAAAGATGTTGGACGGTGTTAACAAGCTTGCTGACACAGTTAAAACAACTATCGGACCTAAGGGTAGAAATGTTGTTCTAGAAAAGAATTATGGTTCACCAGAGATTACAAATGATGGTGTTACTATTGCTAAGAATATTGAATTAGAAGACCATTTTGAAAACATGGGTGCAAAGCTTGTTTCTGAAGTTGCTTCAAAGACAAATGATATTGCCGGTGATGGTACTACTACAGCTACTGTATTAGCTCAAGCAATCATCAAAGAAGGTATGAAGAACGTTACTGCTGGTGCTAACCCTGTTGGAATCAGAACAGGTATTGAAATGGCTACTAAAGCAGCTGTTGATGAATTACACAAGGTATCACACAAAGTTTCAGGTAAATCAGATATTGCTCAAGTAGCATCAGTTTCTTCAGCTAGTGAAGAAACAGGTAAGTTAATTGCTGATGCCATGGAAAAAGTTGGTAACGACGGTGTTATCACAATTGAGGAATCAAAGGGTATTGATACAACACTTGATGTTGTTGAAGGTATGCAATTTGATCGTGGATATATTTCACAATACATGGTTACAGATAACGATAAGATGGAAGCAGATCTTGATAATCCATACATATTAGTAACAGATAAGAAGATTTCAAATATTCAAGATATTTTGCCATTATTACAACAAATCGTTCAACAAGGTAAAGCATTGTTGATCATTGCTGATGATATTGACGGTGAAGCATTACCAACACTTGTTTTGAACAAGATTCGTGGAACATTTAATGTTGTTGCTGTTAAGGCTCCTGGCTTTGGTGATCGTCGTAAGGAACAATTACAAGATATTGCTACATTAACAGGTGCTAAAGTTATTACATCAGATCTTGGACTTGAACTAAAAGACACAACAATGGATCAATTAGGTCAAGCTGGTAAGGTTACAGTTACAAAGGATAACACAACAATCGTTGAAGGTTCTGGCGATAAAGATGCTATCAGTGAACGTGTTGATACAATTAAGAAACAAATTGCTGAATCAACATCTGACTTTGATCGTGAGAAGTTACAAGAACGTCTTGCTAAACTTGCTGGTGGTGTTGCCGTTGTTAAAGTCGGTGCTGCTACTGAAACAGAATTAAAAGAACGTAAATACAGAATTGAGGATGCTTTGAACGCTACACGTGCCGCTGTTGAAGAAGGTTACGTTGCTGGTGGTGGTACAGCATTCCTAGATATCATTGATACTGTTAAGGCAGTTAAGGCTAAGGGCGATGTTCAAACAGGTATCAACATCGTTGTTAGAGCCCTTGAAGAACCAGTACGTCAAATTGCTGAAAATGCCGGACTTGAAGGTTCAGTTATTGTTGAACATATGAAGGGTGAAAAGCCTGAAGTAGGTTACAACGCTGCAACTGATAAGTGGGAAAACATGGTTAAAGCCGGAATTATCGACCCAACTAAAGTTTCACGTTCAGCATTGCAAAACGCTGCCAGTGTTGCCGCACTATTGTTGACAACAGAAGCCGTTGTTGCTGACAAACCTGATAAGAATGCTCCAGCTGCACCAGCAGCCGGTGCAGGTGCAGGCGCACCTGGTATGGGCGGTATGATGTAGAAAAGAGAGTGCAGGCAGGACGGTCAGACTTCGAGCATTGCCTAGGATAAGGCAGGTGACACGAAGTGTCGCATGACTTATTCGTAGCAAGCACAGAAGTTTGTCCTGCCGGAACTCGTTTTGATCAGAGAGTGTAACAAAGCGTTTAACTTTTGAGCATTGCCTAGGATAAGGCAGGTGACACGAAGTGTCGCATGACTTATTCGTAGCAAGCGCAGAAAGTTGCTTTGTGGAACTCGTTTTAGATTAATAATTTACAAAAAATAAGTTTCAAAAATAAACCATTAATTAGACAAATAATAGTCATCCCTATACCAACACAGGGATGGCTATTTTTTATGCTAAAATGAAGAAAAACACTTGAGGATATACTTATGGATCAATTATTTACTATTGGACAACTATCAAAATTATATGATATCAAAATACCGACATTACGATATTACGATGAAGTTGGTATTTTAAAGCCCGCCAAAGTTGACCCAGAATCCCACTATCGCTATTATTCAACAGAAGAATTTGAACGTTTAAATGTCATTAAGTATTTGAGGGCACTAGATGTATCTATAAGTGATATTAAAAATTTCTTTGATGCACGTGATATTTCTACACTAGAGAACTTATTGGAAAAACAGCAAACGCAAGTTGAACAACAGATGAAAACTTTACAAGCTGTTAATGGACGAATTACTTCTCGATTAAAGCAAGTACGAGATGCCAAAAATTCAGTATTAGGCAAAATAGAATACTTGAATTTGCCAAAGACACCAATTGTATATCTACAAAGTGATTACCATTTGGGAGAAGATATTGAAGTCCCCTTAACTGAATTAAGAAGAAAATATGGTTTAGACCAAGCAATATTTTTGGGTAAAATTGCATTGTCATTAAATAAACAAAATATTTTGAATAATAAATATGACCAATACAGTGGAATTTTGATGATTTTGGAATCAGGTGATGAGCGTGAAGCTACTTCATTTTTGGCTCAAGGTTCTTATTTGAGAATTAGATTTCATGGGACGCATGAAGATTCCGCTGATTCATATCGTCAACTTGTTAAATATTGCCATGATCATTTGTTGACGATTATTGATGGTGCAATTGAAATAACCTTGATAGATTACGGTATTACCAATGATTTTGACAAATACGTTACTGAAATTAGACTTCCCGTTAGGTAAAAGACAAACATTATTGACTCTCTAGGTACTTGATAGTTTATATTAATTATGTAATCGCTTACTCACAAGGGAGAAAAATAATGATTGGGACACTATTTAATGTAGCAATGATTATTGGTGGAAGTATTTTAGGTAAATTTTTTCACAATGGAATAAAACTTGAATATCAAAGAATATTGACTCAGGGACTAGGATTGTCAGCTATGGCAATTGGAATCAATGCGGTAGTCGAATATATGCCCAAAAGTCACTATCCGGTATTATTTATTGTCAGTCTTTCAGTAGGTGGACTGATTGGCGAATGGATCAATTTACAAAAGAGATTTGATGATTTTGTCAATAAATTTTCTAAGAGTAATTTGGCAGAAGGTTTAGCCACAGCAATTTTACTATATTGCATTGGCTCGCTATCTATACTTGGGCCAATTCAAGAGGCCCTAGAACACGATTTAACTTTCCTATTGACCAATGGAATTTTGGATGGAATTACTTCAGTCGTACTGGCCTCAACTTTTGGCATAGGTATTGCCTTTTCGGCGGTAGCAGTATTTATTTGGCAAGGTAGTATATACGGAATTGCGCTGCTACTTCAGAATTCAATTAATAATGATGTGATCACAGAACTTACAATTGTCGGAGGTATATTGATAATTGCTTCTGGAATAGGGTTATTAGAGATTAAGAAAATCAATGTTGTTAATTTATTACCATCTTTGCTTGTTCCAATCGTAGTTATTTCAGTAATGCAGTTATTTTAAGAGATTGGGACAAAACTATTTTTCACTTAAACATGCGACATAAAATTGAAACAAAACATAGCTTTTCCGCTTAAACCAAATAATCCCAACAATCCAAAATCGGATTGTTGGGACTATTTTCTTTAATGCTCGAAAGCTGGGCATGTTTTGTTCCGCTCTTTTTTTATTACTAGATTGACCCTCTAGTAGCCTGAGAGTTTATATTAATAATATTTACTCGTGGGGGATGATATTATGATTGGGACAATTTTTAATGTATCGATGATTTTAATTGGTAGTATTATAGGACGATTTTTGCATAAAGGAATGAAACCAGAATTTCAAAAAATATTAACACAAGGCCTGGGATTGGCGGCAATGGTAATAGGAATTAATGCGGTTGTTCAGCATATGCCAAAGAGTCACTACCCAGTATTGTTTATTGTTAGCCTAGCCATTGGTGGTTTGTTGGGGCAATGGATCGATTTGCAATCTAGATTTGATAAATTAGTCGGTAAATTTTCAGGTGGAAATCTAGCAGAAGGGTTAGCTACAGTTATTTTATTATATTGCATTGGTTCTTTATCTATTCTGGGTCCAATTGAAGCTGCGTTGAAACATGATTACACATTTTTATTCACTAATGGAATGCTGGATGGAATTACGTCGATTGTTTTGGCGTCAACTTTTGGATTAGGAATTGCATTTGCGGCTGTTGCTGTTTTGTTATGGCAAGGTAGTATTTATATGATTGCTTTATTTTTTCAAGGAGCATTAAACACCAATATGATCAATGAATTAACGATTGTTGGTGGAATTTTAATTTTGGCATCAGGATTAGGTCTATTGGAAATTAAAAAAATTAGTGTTTTAAATCTTTTGCCATCTTTAGCAGTTCCACTAATTTTAATTTTCTTATTAAGCTTGTTTTAATTTAGAAAGATTTCAAAACTGATATTTTCACTTATTTTATTAAAGTCCCTTGACAATGATTAAAAAGTATCTAATAATGCATAACAACATATAATTTGGAGGCGACTATTTATGAAATATGCAGTATTAGGTGCAGGTGCAATGGGATTGAGATACGGAGTTCTTTTACAAGAGGCTGGTTTTGAAGTTGATTTTGTGGATATTTGGGATAAGCAAATTGAAACAATTAAACAACAAAATGGTGTGTTTGTATCTCGTGATGGTGAAAATAAGCATCTTGTACCAATTAACATTACGTCACCTGAAGATTATATGGGTTCTCCTGATGTTTGGATCGTCTTTGTAAAACAGATGCAATTGGCGGATGCTTTAAATAGAGCAGAACATCTATTTACCAAAGAACAATATGTTGTTGCTCCAATGAATGGCATGGGACATATTGAAAAATTAGATAAGTATTTTGAAAAAGATAAGGTAATAAGTGGAACAGCAATGATTGCTACTGTCTTGAATGGACCTGGTGATGTGGATTTCATGGGTCCATCGGGTGCAGGTAGTATGAAATTAGTTAATCAAAATGAAACTCCAGATGAAGTTACTAAACAAATTGCTAATGATTTTACAAAGGCTAATTTGAATCCAGAAATCACTACTAATTTTCAAGGAACTCTAATGGCTAAGGTTATTTTGAATTCAGTCTGTAATACGCTTTGTACTATGTTTGGAATTAAGATGGGTGAATTTATTCAAGCACCAACAACTGAAGCTTTAAGTAAACAGCTTATTAATGAAGCCTTTGATGTTTGTGAACGTGCTGGAATTAAATTATTGAATACTAGACAACAAGAATGGGAAACGATTAAGTTTGCAGCAACTAAAAGTATGCCACTCCATTATCCATCCATGTATCAGGATATGTCCAAGCATCGACCTACTGAAGTCGACTATATTAATGGTTATATTTATGAATTGGGTAAGAAATACAATTATGAAGCTACAACACATGATTACTTACGTAACTTAGTTCATTTAGCTGAATTTACAAACGACTTTGATCCTGAAACTTTGACTGCAGAAGTAGAGTAGAAAAAAAGAGTATCAACAGTATAAAATTTGTTGATACTCTCTTTTTCTGAATTTTTATTAGGATTGGCTTGTTAATTAATTATAAACAGGTGTTTAAAATGGGGGGGGTACGTGTTAGGATGAACTTATATTAGGGAGGAAATTATTATGAAAAGAAGTCTATTAAGTAGTGTCACTATTTTGTTAGCTTTAAGCATGATGTCTACGACTGTTTTTGCATCGGATGTAACTAATGATGATTATGCGATAACAGACGAAGATGGAAACAGTGTTACCAACAACTTAGATTTAGATAATTTCGGTGTAACAGTAACTTCTAGTTCAGCCCAACTATACGATATTAATGGAAATAAAATTTCAGCTAGTTTAAATCAAGGAACATCTTGGAAAACAGATAATGAGCGTTACATAGGTGATTCAGTCTATTATCGTGTGTCAACGAACGGGTATGTGAATAGTAGTGACGTTTATCTATATAAACCTATTAATGAAGTGATTAAAGCGATGGGGGATAAACCTGTTGTTCTCTATAATAATCAAGGGCAATTGATCAAAAACTCCAACAGAGCGTTAGCGCCAGGATCAACTTGGAGAACAGATCGAGTTATTACAGTAGATCATATAAGTTATTATCGTGTTTCAACTAATGAATTTGCGGTGTTATCTGATATTTCATATGTAAATTAGAGCGCAAGAAATCATGTTCAGCTTTCGAGCATTAAGGTAAACAAGTCTAGCAATCAAAGATTGCTAGACTTGTTTGCTTTAAGCAGAAAAAGCTATGATTTCTTGCGCGTTTGTTCTGAGTATATAACGTACTAATTTTTATCTAAGCACAGTCTCTTTTTAATTTTCAACAATATTGATACAATATCATAGGTAAAGATGGGGGAATTTTATATAATGAAAATACTTTTCGTTGGGGATGTCGTTGGAAAAATCGGCCTTAAAACTGTGGAAACTTATTTGCCAGAAATCAAGCAAAAAGTTAAACCACAGTTAACTATCGTTAATGGTGAAAACGCTAATGGTGGTAAAGGAATCAAGGTCGAAGATTACCAAAGGATCCAAGTGGCCGGTGCAGATGTTGTATCTGGTGGAAATCATATTTGGGATAAGCGTGAAGTTTTAGAATTTATCGACGATCCTAAGAAGAGTATCTTACGTCCATACAATTTTTCAGGCGCTGATGTGCCTGGTCGTGGTGTAATTGAAAAGAAGGTCAATCAAAAAAAGGTTTACATTATTAACATGCAAGGTACTGCTTTAATGCAACCCTTGGATAATCCTTTCTTAGCTTTTGATAAATTACTACCTACTTTAGATAAAGACGCTGTTAAGTTTGTTGATTTTCATGCTGAAACAACTAGTGAAAAGATAGCAACTGCAAAGTATTTAACAGGACGTGTTTCTGCGGTTGTTGGAACACATACGCACGTTCAAACAAATGATGCTCGTGTCTTTGATAAGAAGACGGCATATTTAACTGATGTTGGTATGACTGGCTCATATGATGGGATTTTAGGCGTTAAAGAAGAGCCTATTATTACTCGCTTTTTAACACAACGTCCAACTGAATTTGATGTTGACGAAGATGGCCGTATGCAAATAGGGTTTTGTGTTATTGATATTAATGATCAAACTAACTATGCTCGTAGTATTAAAAATTATGTAATTAATCCTGATAATCAAAAATTTTTAAATTAGTGGAGGAAATAGATGCCACAAAAAACTAAAGAAACTCCAATGATGCAACAGTATCTCGATATGAAAGATGAATATCCAGATGCTTTTTTGTTTTATCGTGTTGGAGATTTCTATGAAATGTTTTATGATGACGCAGTCAAAGGTTCACAAATACTTGAATTGACTTTAACGTCACGTAATAAAAAAGCGGATGAAAGTATTCCTATGTGTGGAGTACCTCATAAAGCTGTACAAAGTTATATCGATATTTTGGTCGATAAAGGTTATAAAGTAGCAATCTGTGATCAATTAGAGAATCCACAAGATGCTCAAGGAATGGTCAAGCGTGGAATAACTCGCGTTGTAACTCCTGGAACAGTTATGGATGAATCAGCTAATCAAGCAACTGAAAATAACTATATTACTGCTATCGGTCGCAATAAAAATCAATTTGGATTAGCCTATGCGGACTTATCAACAGGTGAAGTCAAAGTAACTGTTGTTAATAATTCAATTGATTTGATCAATGAATTACAAAACCTTAATACTAAAGAATGTGTTGTTTTCAAAGATTTGGCTAAAAAATATCTCGAACCGATTCAGAAAATCGGCATCTTGATTTCAACAATTGATGAAATAGATAACAACTTTGATTATGACTTTAGTAATATTTCTGATGATTTAGAAGTAAGTACTGTAAAAATCCTTATTTCATATTTGATCGAAACACAAATGCGTTCACTGGATCATTTGAAGCCAGCTGAGACGTATGAAACAACAGCATATTTGTCCATGGATCATACAGCGCAGAGTAATTTGGAATTATTTCAAAATTTAAGAACAAATAAAAAGTCTGGAACACTTTTGTGGCTTTTGGATGAATCAAAAACCGCCATGGGTGGCAGACTTTTAAAGCAGTGGCTATCGAGACCGTTGATCAATCAAAGTGTTTTGGAACATAGACAGCACATAGTAGACGTGTTTTTACAGAATTATTTTCAACATTCATCATTTCAGGATTATTTAACAAAAGTCTATGATTTGGAGAGATTAGCTGGTCGTATTGCTTATGGAACTGTTAATGGACGTGATTTAGTTCAATTAAAGACATCTTTGGAACAAGTTCCGATGATAAAACAAATTTTGTTGGATATTGGGGACTATGACCTTGATGCTTATGTGGAAAAGATTGATGAAGTTAACGATGTTCATTCACTGATCGATAAATCTATTAGCGATGAACCACCTATTTCAGTTACAGGTGGTGGATTGATCAAACAAGGCTATAATGAACAGCTTGATAAATATATTGATGCCTCTAAGAATGGTAAGCAATGGATGGCAAGTTTGCGAGCTAAAGAACAAGAAGTAACTGGAATCAGTAACTTGAAAATCGGTTACAATAAAGTATTTGGTTACTATATTGAAGTTACTAAGTCTAATGTGGATAAAGTACCTGAAGGTCGTTATCAAAGAAAGCAAACTTTGACCAATGCTGAAAGATATATCACTCCAGAACTAAAAGAAAAAGAGAGCTTAATTCTTGAAGCAGAAGAGAAGTCTCAAGCTTTGGAATATCATTTGTTTGATGAAATCAGAACTAAAATCAAACAACAAATCAGAAGGATTCAAAATTTAGCCAATATTTTGTCACAACTAGATGTTTTACAAAGTTTTGCAGTTGTCAGTGAAACTTATCATTATGTAAAGCCAACATTTACAAAGGGCCATGAATTAAAAGTCGTAAATGGTCGTCATCCGGTTGTTGAAAAAGTTTTGAGTAATAATAGTTATATTCCAAATGATGTTACTTTTGATAGTAAAACAGATATTTTATTGATAACTGGTCCTAATATGTCTGGTAAGAGTACTTATATGAGACAGATGGCATTGACTGTTATTATGGGACAAGTGGGATGTTTTGTACCTGCTGAAAAGGCTGAATTGCCTATTTTTGATCATATCTTTACACGAATCGGTGCTGCCGATGATCTTATTTCTGGTGATAGTACTTTCATGGTTGAAATGCGGGAAGCAAATGATGCTTTGAAGAATGCTACTGAAAATAGTTTGATCATTTTTGACGAAATAGGTCGTGGTACAGCCACATATGATGGTATGGCATTAGCTCAAGCTATCATTGAATATATCGATGAAAATGTTAAAGCTATGACAATGTTCTCAACACATTATCATGAGTTAACTGAATTAGAATCTCAGTTACCTGGAGTTAAAAATGTCCACGTTGATGCTTCTGAAGAAAATGGTACTTTGGTATTTTTACACAAAGTTTTACCAGGACCTGCGGACAAGTCATATGGAATTCATGTAGCCAAATTAGCAGGATTACCAAACGAAGTTTTAACACGTGCTGATACGATACTAAGCAGTTTGGAAGATACCGCACCTAAAGAAATCAAAGTTGAACCAGCTGTTGAAAACGAAGAACCAAAAATTGATGAAGTAAGTGAACCAGAACTAGAGTCACAACTTTCACTTTTCCCAGAATTAGAACAAAAACCTAAGGGAAAATTAAATAAGGGTGAACAAAAAGTTGTTAACGAGTTACAAAAACAAGATTTAATGAGTGTCACACCAATTGACGCCATCAATCTTTTATACAAATGGCAAAAAGAACTTAAATAAAGAAGGTGGAAAATTTGGGGTTGATTCATGAGTTACCAGTTGAATTGAGTAATCAAATTGCAGCTGGTGAAGTAATTGAACGTCCGGCATCAGTTGTTAAAGAGTTAGTTGAAAATGCAATAGATGCTAAGGCTACGCAAGTGTTGATCACGGTTTATCAATCTGGTCTTCGTTCAATTGAAATCAATGATAATGGTGTGGGTATTGCACCAGATGATGTTGAGATTGCCTTTCAACCTCATACCACTAGTAAGATATCCACAGACCATGACCTATTTAATGTTAAAACATTGGGATTTCGTGGAGAAGCTTTAGCAAGTATCGCTTCAGTTTCTAAATTGACTGTGGTTACAAGTACTGATGGGAAATCGGCTGTGAAAGCTGAATTTTCAGGAAATAGTTTGTTAAAAAAAGAAACACATGCCCGTTCAAAAGGGACAACTATCACAGTTGAAGACTTATTTTTTAATACACCGGCTAGATTAAAATATGTAAAATCTTTGCACACTGAATTGAATAAAATAGTGGATATAGTGGATCGTTTAGCAATGGGACATCCAGAAATTTCCTTTAGACTTATTCATGAAGGAAAAGATTTAGTATGGACCTCTGGTAATGATAATTTACAACAAACAATTGCAGGCATTTATGGTAGAACAATTGCAAGTCATATGTATTCTTTTGAAAATAGTGATGCAGATTATCAAATTAAAGGATTCTTTTCTAAACCAGATACAACACGCTCTAATCGTTCATACATTTCTTTGATTTTAAATGGTCGTTATATAAGAAATTATCAATTGGCTAATGCTGTTATTAGAGGATATGGTTCTAAACTTATGATCGGTCGTTTTCCAATTGCAATTATTGATATAAATTTAGATCCAAGTTTAGTTGATATTAATGTCCATCCGACTAAACAAGAAGTTAGATTGACAAATGAAGGTCATATTGCTGATTTAATAAGTGATGGAATTAAGCAAAAGTTATCGACACAAAACTTGATACCTGATGCCGTTAAAAACTTAGAACGTAAAACAACTGTTGATCAAATTGAGCGACCTGAACAGATCAGTTTGGATGACTTATCGATGGTTGAGCATATAAGTGAACCAGAACCTGATTCAAAGCCAATTACTACTGAAAAATCTTCTATAGAAGAACTTGAATCTCATCCAATTTTTGATGATCCAGAACATTTAAAGTCATGGGATGAAAGATTAAAAGAAGAAACCGAGCCAACTGAGTCAGTTTCAACTTTTCCTGATTTACACTATATTGGACAAATTCATGGAACATATTTAGTTGCTGAAAGTCCAGAGGGTTTCTATCTAATCGATCAGCATGCAGCTCAAGAGCGGGTCAACTATGAGTATTATCGAAAACAAATCGGTGAAGTCGCCGCTGACCAACAACGATTGTTGGTACCAATAGTCTTAGATTATCCTAATTCTGAAAGTATTTTGATTCGTGAGAAAAAACCAATTTTAGAAAGTATTGGATTATATTTAGATGATTTTGGACAAAACAGTTTTGTTGTTAATACGCATCCCACTTGGTTTGTAGCTGGACAAGAAGAATCAACTATCAGAGAAATGATTGATTATGTTTTGAATGATTCTAAGATTTCCGTTGCTGCATTTAGAGAAAAGAACGCCATTATGATGAGTTGTAAACGTGCCATTAAAGCTAATCAACATTTGGATGACAAACAAGCTGCTTTCTTATTGAAAAATTTAGCGAAAGCAGAAAATCCATATAATTGTCCACATGGTAGACCAGTATTGATAGAATTTAGTAATAGAGATTTAGAAAAAATGTTTAAGCGAATTCAAGACTCGCATGACACAAGAGAAAGTGAATAATAATGTTTGAATACTTAAATGGAATTATTACAGAAGTTGATCCGGCCTATGTGGTTGTTGATGTTAATGGTGTAGGTTATAAAGTTCAAGTGGCTAATCCTTATCGTTATCAACAAGATGAAAAGACTAAGATCTATGTAGAACAAATCGTTCGTGATAACGAACAATCTTTATATGGATTTTATGATTTGAATGAAAAACGCATTTTTCTTAATTTGATCAGTGTTTCGGGAATTGGACCAAAAAGTGCCCTAGCCATTTTAGCTGGGCAAGACCTTAATGGATTGATTTCAGCAATTGAAAATAATGATGTGAAATTCTTGACGAGATTTCCTAAGATAGGTAAAAAGACCGCTCAACAAATTGTTTTGGATCTAAGCGGTAAGTTTACAGCTCAAGGTCAAATGACTTTAGGTGAGGAACCGACAGTATTGAGCTCTGGAAATAAAGAATTAGAAGATGGTATGTTGGCCTTAGAGTCATTAGGATATACAGCACGTGATATTAGTAAAATCAAACCTAAATTACAAAAAGAGGCTCTTGATTCAGCGGATGCTTATTTGAGAGCCGGATTAAAATTATTAACAAAATAGAGGGGAGGATAACTAATGGGAAATAATGATAATGAAAACGATCGTTTAACTGATGCTGATTCATTAGATGATATTGAAGATATTGTTGAGCAAACGTTACGTCCAACAACCTTTGACCAATATTTAGGACAAGAAAAAGCCAAAAAAGAATTAGATGTTTATATCAAAGCTGCTAAGCAAAGACAACAAACATTGGATCATGTTTTGCTATATGGACCTCCTGGGTTAGGTAAAACAACGCTTGCAATGATCATTGCTAATGAAATGGGAGTAAATATTCATACAACTACTGGACCTTCGATTGAAAAGTCAGGTGATCTAGTGGCAGTGCTAGATGAATTATCACCAGGTGATGTACTTTTTATTGATGAAATTCACCGTATGCCACGATCTGTTGAAGAGGTTCTTTATTCAGCTATGGAAGATTTCTACATTGATATAATCGTTGGTCAAGGAACAGAAGCACGTTCACTTCATCATGAGTTAGTTCCGTATACTTTGATTGGGGCAACTACTACTGCAGGTAAATTGTCAGCTCCTTTAAGAGATAGATTTGGAATTGTTGAACATATGGAGTATTATTCAGAGGCTGAACTATCGAAAATTGTTTTTAGATCTGCTAACGTTTTGAATATTAATGTCGATGAAGAAGGGGCTCACGAGATTGCCAGAAGATCGCGTGGAACGCCTAGAATTGCCAATAGATTACTAAAACGTGTCCGTGATTTTGCTCAAGTTGCGGGTAAAGATATGATAGATTATGATATTGCCGAATCAGCTTTAAACCAACTACAAGTGGATGATGCTGGATTGGATAGATTAGATAGAAAAATCTTGTCGATGATGATCGAATTGTATAATGGCGGACCACTTGGAATCAAAGTTATTGCTGCTAATATTGGTGAAGACCAAGAAACAATTGAATCAGTATATGAACCATATTTAATGCAAAAGGGATTTTTGAAAAGGACTGCTAGAGGACGAATCGTAACTCGTAAAGGCTACGAACATCTTGGCTATACGTATCCTGACAAGAAGAACGATTAAGGAGAATTAAGAAATGACACTAACAACTGAAGATTTTGATTATAATTTGCCAGAAGAACTAATTGCACAAACACCAATAAAGGATCGTGACCATTCACGTTTGCTAGTTTTAGATCACGAAACAGGAAAATATGAAGATAAACATTTTTATGACATCTTGGATTATCTAAATCCAGGGGATGCACTTGTTATGAACAATTCACGTGTTTTACCTGCTAGACTTTATGGAACAAAAGAAGATACAGATGGTCATGAAGAAGTATTGTTGTTAAACAATATCGAAGGTGACAAGTGGGAAGTATTAATGAAACCCGCACGTCGTGCCAAAGTTGGTACAAAAGTTCAATTTGGAGATGGACAACTAGAAGCCACTGTTTTAGAAGAATTAGAACATGGTGGGAAGATCATTGAATTTAATTATGAAGGTATTTTCTTAGAAATCTTGGAAAAATTAGGTGAAATGCCTTTGCCTCCATATATCAAGGAAAAATTAGATGATCCTGATCGTTATCAAACAGTTTATGCTAAAGAAAACGGATCAGCAGCAGCACCTACAGCTGGATTACATTGGACAAAAGATCTATTGGAAAAAGTTCAAGAAAAAGGTATTAAATTAGTTTATCTAACATTACACGTTGGACTAGGAACCTTTAGACCAGTGACTGAATCAGATATTAGTAAACATGTTATGCATTCAGAATTTTATCGATTAGATGAAGATTCAGCTAATACTTTGAATGAAGTCCGTAAAAATGGTGGCAAGATCGTAGCAACCGGTACAACATCTATTCGCACATTGGAGACAATTGGTACTAAGTTTAATGGAGAAATCAAACCAGACAGTGGTTGGACAGATATCTTTATTAAGCCAGGATACGAGTGGAAAGTAGTAGATGAATTCATTACAAACTTCCATTTACCAAAATCAACATTAGTGATGCTAGTAGCAGCCTTTACAGGACGTGAAAATATCTTAAATGCATATGAACATGCGATTGAAGAAAAGTATCGCTTCTTTAGTTTTGGGGATGCTATGTTTATCAAGTAGAGAGCAAATCAAACCGGTCAGCTCCTGAGCATTACCTAGGATATAAGATGCGTCGCAAAGCGACACATCTTATATCCGTAGTAAGCGCAGGGAGTTGGTTTGATTTGCTCGTTTCAGCAATAAAGCAGAATAATTATTTAAAAAGAGCAACAAGATAACTAATTGCATAATACGTAAGTAATCAAGGAGATGTCTTGATTTGCTCGTTTCAGCAATAAAGCAGAATAATTACTTTCAGTCAGATGACTTACTTGTTAGTTTCAGATTTAAAAAGTAACAAAACATAAAAGGAGAATATATGGAACCAGCTGTTAAATATACATTACTAAAAAAAGAAAAACACACTGGCGCACGTTTAGGTTTATTGGAAACACCACATGGAACATTCGAAACACCTATGTTTATGCCTGTTGGAACTGAAGCTTCAGTTAAAAACATGGCTCCGGAAGATTTAGATAAAATTGGTGCTTCAATTATTTTGGCCAATACATATCATTTATGGTTAAGACCTGGTGAAGATATTGTTAAAGAGGCCGGCGGACTACATAAGTTCATGAATTGGGATAAGGGAATTTTGACTGATTCAGGTGGCTTTCAAGTTTTTTCATTGGCTAATACACGTGATATTACTGAAGCTGGAGTTCATTTTAGAAATCATCTAAATGGACGTCGTGAATTTTTATCACCTGAAAAGGCTATTAAAATTGAAAATTATTTAGGCCCAGATATTATGATGAGTTTGGATGAATGTCCTCCATTCTTTGAAAGCTATGATTACATTAAAAAATCAGTTGCCAGAACTAGTCGTTGGGCAGAGCGTGGATTAGAAGCTCACAGAAATCCTGATTGGCAAGCCTTATTTGGTATCGTTCAAGGTGCCGGCTTTGAAGATCTTAGAAAACAAAGTGCACATGACCTTGTTAGTATGGATTTTCCGGGTTATTCAATTGGTGGTTTATCTGTTGGTGAATCTAAGGAAGAAATGAATAATGTTCTTGATTTTACAACACCATTATTACCTGAGAACAAGCCTCGTTACTTGATGGGAGTGGGATCAACTGATGCTTTGATTGATGGTGTCATCCGTGGTATCGATATGTTTGATTGTGTACTACCAACTAGAATTGCTAGAAATGGTACATGCATGACAACTAAGGGTCGTTTAGTAGTTAAAAATGCTAAATATGCTCGTGATTTCAGACCTTTGGATGAAAATTGTGACTGCTATGTTTGTCGTAACTATAGTCGTGCTTACATCCGTCATTTGATCAATGCAAATGAGTTATTTGGTACACATTTGACTAGTTATCATAATCTTTATTACTTGCTTAACCTAATGAAGGGTGTTCGCCAAGCTATCAAAGATGATAATTTGATTGAATTTCGTGAACATGTCTTTGAAGAATATGGCTTGAATAAAGAAAATGCCCGTAATTTCTAATTTTTTTTTAATAAAAAAAGCCACGTAGTGGCTAGGTGTGTCAATCTTTGTTATTCTATAATAAGGAAAGTAATTATTAAGAGGTGGAAAATTTGAATATTTTAACATTGGGCGCTGCAGCTGGTGGATTATCATCATATAGTTTCTTTATCATTATCATTCTTATGGTTGTGGTAATGTACTTCATGTCAGTTCGTCCTCAAAAGAAACAACAACAAAAACGTCAAGAAATGCTAAAGGCAATGAGTGCCGGAGATAGCGTTGTTACACTTGGTGGTATCAAAGGTAAGATCCATTCGATCAACCGTGAATCAGAAGAAGTTGTAGTTGATTGTGATGGCATTTACTTAACATTTGATTTGAAATTCATTCGTCAAACAACTCCTGCTACTGAAACAGTTGCTAAACCAGCTGAAAAAGCTGAACCGGCAAAAGAAGAAGCAGCAAAAGAGACAAAAGAAACTGAAACAAAGTCAGAAGAAAAATCAGAAACAACTGATTCTAAAGAAGACAGTAGTGATGATACTAACGCTGACGAAACAAAAGAAGATAAATAACTTTTTTAAGATTGAAACTTAGGTTTCAATCTTTTTTTTAGCGTTTTACTTGCCTTATAGTAAGGTCTAAGGTTTAGAATGTTATTTGTATTAGAGACAATAATGAAGATGTTTTTTTATGTGTAGTGTAAAATAGAATTATATGTTTTATTAATGGAAATTAGACGATTTATCAAAGGGAGTTTAAAGAATGGCTACAGAAAAGTCAGCAGTATTTATAATTTTTGGTGGTTCTGGTGATCTAGCACATCGTAAATTATATCCAGCTTTGTATCGCTTGTTTAAAGCCGGCATGTTAAAAGATCACTTTGCAGTAATTGGTACAGCTCGACGCCCATGGAGTAACGAATATTTTCGTCAAACAGTAATAACGTCACTTGAGGATTTTGACGATGATAAGAGAATGATGGAAAACTTTGCTATGCATTTCTACTATCAATCTCACGATGTAAACGATTCTGATCATTATATTGCTTTGAAACAATTGGCAAGTAAACTTGATGATCGTTTTGATACTGAACATAATCGAGTTTATTATATGGCGATTGCTCCTAGATTCTTTGGAACTGTTGCAGCCCATATCAAATCAGAAGGATTGAAAACAGATGGCTATAATCGTCTTGTTATTGAAAAACCCTTTGGAAGAGATCTAAATAGTGCTTGTGATTTAAACGATGCTCTCTCTAAGGCATTTACTGAGGAAGAAATTTATCGAATCGATCATTACTTGGGTAAAAAGATGGTCCAAGAAATTCCAAATTTACGAAAGAAAAATCCTAAATTTGATGAAATTTTGAATAATAAATATGTATCCAATATTCAAGTAACTTTAGGTGAATCACTTGGAGTTGAAGATCGTGGTGGATACTACGAAACTGCTGGTGCACTTCGTGATATGGTCCAAAATCATATTATGCAAATTTTAGGTGTTGTCGCTATGGATGAGCCTGATGTTATGGATGCTAAATCAATTCATGATATTAAAGAAAAATTATTTGCTAGTTTGAAAGATCTTACTCCAGATGAAGTTTCTAAGAAATTTGTTCGTGGACAATATGATACAGATGAAATGGGTAAATTAAATCCTTATCGAAAAGAAGACAAGGTTGAAGAAGATTCAAATATAGAGACATTTGCTGCTGGTAAAATTGAATTTGATAATGAACGTTGGAGCAATGTTCCATTTTACGTTCGTTCGGGTAAAAGGATGCCTAAAAAGTCTTCTAGAATTGATATAGTGTTCAATGAAAAGGTGGCTGACCTTGGTATCAGAGCAAATACAATTGTTACATTGTTTATTGAGCCTGATGAAGGAAGCAGTATTTTGATCAATGGAATCGATTATCGAGAAGTTAAACAAAATTTGATCAAATATCCTGAAGATCCTGAAATTTTTGATAACGCACGTGAAGCTTATGAAAGTTTGATTATTGATATTCTTGCTGGTGATAAAGCTAACTTTACACTTTGGGAAGAATTGAAGAGTACTTGGAAATATATTGATGTAATTAGAAAACAATGGGATGAAGAAAGTCCTAAATTTCCTAACTATCTAAGTAACACTATGGGTCCAGATACTGCCGATACACTTTTGGAAAAGGATGGTAATTCTTGGATCTGGAATTAAGGCGGTGTTTGTAATCGGATTTTTAAAAATACCAATTAGAATTGAAGAAAGTAGAAAAATTATCCATGTTGATATGGATGCTTTTTTTGCGTCTGTAGAAGAAAGAGAACATCCATATTACAAGAAAAAATGCCTGATAGTGGCACAAGATCCTCGTAAAAATCATCACCATGGAGTAGTAACGACTGCTAATTACAATGCTAGAAAATATGGTGTTCATTCAGCTATGCCTGCTCAACAAGCAGTTGAATTAATACCACGGGAAAAGTTGGTAATTGCACCTCCAAATTTTGAATTATATCGTAAGGTTTCAAATTATATTCACGGTATTTTTGCTGATGTGACTGACGTTTATCAATCCGTCGCACTGGATGAGGCATATTTGGATGTTACTAAAAATAAACTCGATGAAAACAATACGGTGAAAATAGCTAATTATATTCAACAGCGTATTATTAAAGAAACTAGGTTAACTTGTTCAGTTGGAATATCATATAATAAATTTTTAGCCAAAATGGCATCTGATTATCGTAAACCATTTGGTAGAACCATTATTTTGGGTGAGTATGCTGAAGATTTTTTGAAACCAATTCCGATTGAAAAATTTAATGGTATCGGTAAAGCCATGCAAAAGAAATTGCACGATATGGATGTATATACTGGAGAAGATCTTCAAAACCTGGATCAAGATATCTTCTTGAAAACCTTTGGTAAACTAGGATATGTTATGTTTCGCAGAGTTCATGGCATTGATGACTCACCAGTTAATAATCATCGGTTGAGAAAATCTATTGGTCGTGAACGAACCTATAATATGAATTTGGTTTTGGATAAACAGGTAGAACAAGAATTGCATTTTTTGGCCGATCTTGTTAGTAAAGATTTAAAGAAACAAAGACAACACGGTAAAACAATCGTATTAAAATTGCGTAATTCTGAATTTGAAACGATAACTAAAAGAATGAGTTTTCAAGATTATGTGCAAAATTCAGATGAAATTTATCGAGTTGCTAAGGGAATTTATGATAAATTAAAGGTAAGTGATCAAAAAATCCGGTTATTGGGGATAACCGTGACTAATCTTGATCCATTATCGTATCAAGAGGTTTCATTAAAGTTATTTAAAGACGGAGGCACTAATGAATAAGTTTGCAGATATAATTGAAACAATCAAAAAGTATGATAGAATTATCATTTTACGTCATCAAAATCCAGATCCCGATGCTTTGGGGTCTCAAAAGGGATTGGCACTGACTTTGCAAGCAGCCTTTCCACAAAAAACTATTTTGATCGGTGGACAAAACGCTGAGGGATTAAAATGGTTATCCACAATGGATCATATTAAAAATGATGATTTTAAGGGTGCTTTAGTAATTACGACAGATACAGCTAATACACCAAGAGTTGATGACGATCGATATGACCAAGGAGATTTCCTGATCAAAATTGACCATCATCCAAATGATGAAGCATATGGTGATCAACTATATGTAAATACAGATGCTAGTTCTAGTTCAGAAATCATTGCTGATTTTATTGAGGACTGCGATGATTTGACTTTAACTAAAGAAGCTGCCTACTATTTATATGCTGGAATTGTCGGAGATACAGGTCGTTTCATGTACCCATCTACTACTGAACATACGATGTGCGTGGCTGGTAGATTTTTGGCTCTTGGCATTGATGCAGCAGGTATCAATCAAAAAATGAATGAAATTACTTTGCAACAAGCTAAATTGCAAGGTGAATTATTTGATCGTTTAAAGGTTGATGAGTCTGGTGCTGCAATGGCTGTAATTGATGACGATTTGATGAATAAGTTAGGTATTAATCAAGAACAAGCAAATTCTGTTGTATCAACACCAGGACGATTAGGCGAGGTCTTTGCTTGGCTAGAAGCCGTCCAAAAACATGATGATACTTATAGAATTCATCTTCGTTCAAAAGGTCCAGTTATTAATGAATTAGCTAAAGAACATGATGGCGGCGGACATCCTTTAGCTAGTGGTGCAAATGCAAAGGATTTAGAAGAAGTAGACCAAATGTATAATAAATTAATTAAAATCGTAACTGATTTTAAAAAGGGTGAATAAATGACAAAATTTTCACAGTATAACTTCAATGATGCTATCAATAAATCATTGAAAGAAATTCATTTTGATGAGCCAACCCCAGTTCAAGAAGCTGTTATCTCATTAGTGAATAAGAAAAAAGATATTATCGTTCAATCAGAAACAGGTTCGGGTAAAACTCATGCCTTCTTATTACCGATTTTAAATGCCATTACCAAGAATCAAAATGTGCAGGCATTGATTGCAACACCTAGTCGTGAGTTGGCTTACCAAATATATGAAGATACACAAAATATTTTGAAGAACTATCCTGAAGAATATAATGCGTTTATCTTTGTTGGTGGTGCTGATCGTGAACGTCAAAAAAGAAAATTAAGTGCTCATCAACCACAAATAGCTATTGGTACACCTGGTAGATTGTGGGATTTGATCAGAGAAAATGATTTGCATGTTGAAAACGTTGAGCGTTTTGTAGTCGATGAAGCTGATATGACTTTAGACATGGGATTCTTAAATGATATTGATCATATTGCTGCGAAGATGCCAGATAATCACGAAATGCTTGTATTCTCAGCTACAATTCCACAAAAATTGGAGCCTTTCTTGAAGAAATATATGAGAGGTCCAAAGAGAATTGAATTGAAGAATTCATCAGTTATTGCTAAAAACGTTGATAACTGGCTAATGTTTACTCACGGCCGTGATAAAAAAGAATTGATTTATCAATTAATGACTCTTGGTTCACCATATATGGCTTTGATTTTTGCTAATACTAAGAAGACTGTTGATGAGATCTACGAATATCTTAAAGCCAAAGGACTTAAGGTTGCCCGTATTCATGGTGGATTAACTCCTCGTGAGAGAAAACGAGTTATGAAGCAAGTTGAAAATATGGAATATCAATTCGTTGTCGCAACTGACCTAGCTGCTAGAGGTATTGATATTAATGGTGTTTCTCATGTTATTAATGCTGAAATACCTGATGACCTAGAATTCTTTATCCATCGTGTTGGTAGAACCGGACGTAATAAAATGTCAGGTACTGCAATAACACTATATGCACCTGGTGAAGAACATAAGGTTGCCGATATTGAGCACTTAGGTATTAAATTCAAGCCTAAGGAATTAAAAAATGGCGAAATAGTTGATGGATATGATCGTGATCGTCGTAATGACCGTCATGCTACACAAGAAAAACTTGATACTAAATTAGTCGGTTTTGTTAAGAAACAAAAAGTTAAGAGAAAGCCTGGTTATAAGAAGAAGATCAAACAAGCAATCTCAACTGAAAAACGTCAACAAAGAAAAATCAAAAATCGTCAAGAAATGCGTAAACAACGCGATGCAAGACGTAAGAATGGTAAGTAATATTTAAATATTGACTTTTTTTGGCCTGGTAGTTAATATTTTCATTGGATATATCAAATGATAAGTGTCAAAAGAGAAGGCTATTTGGTGAGAACGCCTAGACAACTAATTATTTAGATGCTACCAAAATGTTAATTTAATATAACTTTTTGAGAGGCTAACGAAAAATCGTTGCAAACAAGGTGGTACCGCGCAGTGGCGTCCTTGAAATTGCAACGGTTTTTATTTTTTTTGAGCAGTCTTATTAAGAAATCATTTATTTAGGGGAGATAAAATGAAAAATTTATCTAGTGCAGAAATAAGAAAAATGTTTTTGGATTTTTTCCAAACAAAAGGTCATACCATTGAACCTAGTGCATCTTTAGTACCAGTCAATGATCCGACTTTACTATGGGTCAACTCTGGAGTTGCAACATTGAAGAAGTATTTCGATGGAACAGTGATTCCTAAGAACCCTAGAATTACTAATGCCCAAAAATGTATCAGAACAAACGATATTGAAAATGTTGGTAAAACTGCTCGTCATCAAACATTCTTTGAAATGCTTGGTAACTTTTCAGTCGGTGATTATTTTAAAAAAGATGCCATTCCTTGGGCTTTTGAATTCTTAACAAGTCCTGACTGGATCGGAATGGATGTTGAAAAGCTATATGTAACTACTTATCCAAAAGATACAGAGACTCAAAAGATCTGGGCTGAAGTGGGAATCTTACCAGATCATATAATTAAAGAAGAAGATAACTTTTGGGATATTGGTGAAGGTCCTTGTGGTCCTGACTCAGAAGTATTTTATGATCGTGGACAAAGTTTTAATAACTTGTCAGAAGATGATCCTGAGAATTATCCTGGTGGAGAAAATGAGAGATATTTGGAAGTTTGGAATATTGTTTTCTCAGAATTAAATCATTTGCCAAATGGTAAATATGTTGAACAACCACATAAAAACATTGATACGGGGATGGGACTAGAACGTTTAGTTTCTATTATTCAAGGAACAAAAACTAACTTTGAAACTGACTTATTTAAACCTATTATCGAACAAGCTGAAGAATTAAGTGACAATCGTAAATATGGTAAAAATGATGAAGATGATGTATCATTTAAAATCATCGCTGATCATGCTAGAACTGTTTCGTTTGCTGTCGGTGACGGAGCTTTGCCTTCAAATGAAGGACGAGGATATGTTATTAGACGTTTGATCAGACGTGCCGTTTTAAATGGAAAGAAAATCGGTATCGATGGACCATTTCTTTACAAACTAGTGCCAACAGTTGGTAAAATTATGGAAAGTTACTATCCAGAAGTTAGTCAACAACAAGAATTCATTGCTAAAACCATTCAACAAGAAGAAAAACGTTTCTCCGATACATTGAACGATGGTTTAACATTATTGAACGGTGTTATTGCTGAACTTCATAAAAAAGATGAAAAGATGATCGACGGAGCATCTGCTTTCAAACTTTATGATACTTATGGTTTCCCATTGGAAATGACTCGTGAATATGCTCATGATGAAGGCTTAGATGTTGACGAAGATGGTTTCAAGGAAAATATGGAAGCTCAGAAACAACGTGCTCGTAACGCTCGTGGTAATTTGCAATCTATGGGAATGCAAGATGAAACCTTGATGGAAATTAAGACTAAGAGTGAATTCGTTGGATATGACCATAATGAAATTAAAGCCACATTGAAAGATATTGTTTCTGAAGATAAAGAAGTTTCGACCGTTTCTGACGGTAAAGCACAACTTGTTTTTGATAAGACACCATTTTATGCCGAAATGGGTGGACAAGTAGCTGATATTGGTGGAATTTATGATAATAATGGTAACCAAGTTGCCGAAGTTGTCGATGTACAACATGCTCCAAATGGTCAAAATATTCATTTAGTTAATGTTTTCAATGAGTTGAAAACAGATAACGAATATGAATTGAAGATCGATGTTGATTTCCGTGAAAAAGTTCGTCATAATCACACAGCTACTCACTTATTAGATCAAGCTTTACGTGATGTCGTAGGACCAAGAACTCATCAAGCTGGATCACTAGTTGAACCTGATTATTTGAGATTTGATTTTAATAGTAATACTGCATTAACAGATGAACAAATCAGTCAATTGGAAACAATTGTCAATAAGAAAATCTGGCAAGCTATTCCTGTTAAAACAGAAGTTCTTCCTATTGAAGAAGCTAAGAAAAAGAAGGGTGCTATCGCCTTATTTAGTGAAAAGTATGGTGATTTAGTACGTGTTGTTGAAATTGATGATTATTCAGTTGAGTTCTGTGGTGGAACACACGCAAGAAATACATCAGAATTGGGACTATTTAAGATAACTTCTGAATCAGCCATTGGTTCTGGTATTAGAAGAGTTGAAGCAGTAACTGGTGAAGAAGCTTTCAAGTATCTCAATACACAATTACAGCTATTGCAAGAAACAGCAAGTACAATGAAAGTAAATCAATTGAAAGATGTACCTCAACGTGCAACTCAATTGATCGATGATAATAAAGCATTAAAACGTGATAATCAAAATCTTAAGACTCAACTTACTAGTCAAAAATCAAATGAGATTTTTGATCATGTTGAAGATATCAACGGATTCAAGGTTATTGCAGATATAGTTCCAGCAGACATGTCTGCACTAAGACAATTAGCTGATAAATGGAAGAATGATAAAAATTCTGATATTTTGGTATTAGGCGCTAGTGCAGATAAGAAAGCCAGCTTAGTTGTTGCTGTAAATAAGGATGCTCAAGATAAAGGTGTAAAAGCCGGTGATGTGATCAAGAAGATTGCTAAAGAGATTCAAGGTGGCGGCGGTGGTCGTCCAGATATGGCACAAGCTGGTGGTAAAAACCCTGCTGGTTTAACAAATGCGTTACAAATGGCTAAAGATGTTATTAAATCTTATTAAAGTGGGCTATAATTGAAGTAAGATTTTTTCAGCCATTTAAATAATGTTATATGGAGGTTTGCCATGAGTTCACTTGATAAAACAATGAGTTTTGACTTTAATGAGAATAAAGGCAAAGATGTAAAAGATACTCTTCAAAGTGTCTACCAATCTTTAGAAGAAAAGGGATATAATCCTATAAATCAAATAGTCGGATACTTGTTATCAGGGGATCCAGCTTATATTCCAAGACATAATGATGCTAGAAATCTAATTTTAAAGCATGAAAGGGACGAGATAATCGAAGAACTAGTTAAAAGTTATCTCGGTCAAAGTAAATAATGCGGTTATTAGGATTAGATGTTGGCTCAAAAACTGTCGGAGTGGCTGCTAGTGACTTATTGGGCTGGACAGCTCAAGGTGTAGAAATTATTCGTATCAATGAAGATGATGGGGAATTTGGCTTAGATAGATTGTCAGAAATTATTAAAGATAAACAGGCGACAGGAATTGTCATCGGCTTACCTAAAAATATGAATAATACTGAAGGACCAAGGGTTGAAAAATCTCGTGAGTACGGCGATATGGTAAAAGAAAGATTTAATTTACCAGTTGATTTTATTGACGAAAGGTTAACAACCGTTCAAGCTGAACGCATGTTGGTCGATGAAGCTAATGTCTCACGTAAAAAACGTAAAAAAGTTATTGATAAAATTGCAGCTGAAATGATTTTACAAAATTATTTAGATGCGAAAGGTAAATTAACACGAAAATAGGTGAAAATATGAGTGAAAATCCACAGTCACCAAAAGATTTGGATGAAGTAATTTTAAGTGATGATAAAGGAAACAAGGAAGTTTACAAGATCCTCTTTACTTTTGATTCAGAAGATTACGGTAAATCATATGTCTTCTTGTATCCTAAAAATGCAGAAGATTCAGATGAAATTGAAGTACAAGCTTTCTCATTTACACCCGATGAAAATGGGGATGTTGATGCAGGAGAATTAAATCCTATTGAAGATGAACAAGAATGGGATATGGTTCAAGAAGTGCTTAATACTTTCACTGAAGACGACGAACAAGGTGAATAACTGATAAAGGCGGGACAAGAGTGAATTTTTATCTCTTGTCCCGCATTTATGCAAAACTTGAGTGATACAGAATCAAAGGGGATATAATGCTGAGTCTTTTAATTGTTTTATGTTTAGTCTATGGCTTCTACGTCGGAGCACGACGCGGCTTGATGATGCAAGCTTTTTATACAGTTGGATATACAATATTCTTTGGAATAGCATGGGTATCAGCTAGAGCTTTAGGACCAAAATTTGAAATGTTAATACCATATCCTTCCGCCAATCTAGGAAGTGAATTTGCATTCTTTTCTACAAAAGTTGGAATGGAATTAGACGACGCATTTTATCGTGCATTTGCCTTTCTTTTCGTATGCTTTGTTGGATGGATCATCATGAGATTTATTGGATTATACTTTAAACGTTTAACGTATTTTCCAATGTATAATGATGTAAATCTTTTAAGTGGAGGAATACTAGGACTAGTAGTCAACTATGTAATGGTCTTTTTGATACTTTTGATTATGGCCATGATCCCGGTTGCTGGTATTCAAAATGCATTGCAACATTCATTTGTTGCATCGGCAATGATCAGAAGTACTCCAATATTGACTCACGCGTTAACAACGCTTTTGATAAGTGGTTTATAAAAAATAAGGCTGGGACAATTATATTGTTTCAGTCTTATTTGTTAAGAGGAGATTAAATGAATAATAAAGCATTAAATGTTTTAGAATTTGACAAGATAAAAGCTGAAATAGGGAAGTTTCTTATTACCTCTCGTGGACATGCATTATTGAAAAAATTAATGCCTATGTCAGTTGAATCAATTGTTCAAAGATTGATAGATCAAACGAAAGATGGAATGGATATTGTCCGTCTAAAGGGTGAAATACCTGTTAGAAAATTAGCCGATTTAAATGATCAAGCTAATCGTCTAAAAAAAGATGGTAATTTAAACGGAACAGAGCTTGCAGCAATTGGTCAAGTTCTAAAAAATACTAGTGAATTAAAAGAATTTTTTGAAGGTCTGCATGATGATGCAATTGACCTTAGACAGTTATACGATTTGAATGATGATTTGATCGATAATCCTAGTTTGACGACTAGAATCAATAAATCTTTAGATGAAAGTGGTCGTGTTTTAAATGCTGCTTCACCTGATTTGAAATACATTAGAGAACATATTGAGCGTTTAAATGATCAAATAAGACATGCGATGGAACAGTTTACTCGTGGTAAAAACACGAAATATTTAACTGAATCTATCGTTACTTTACGTGATGATCGATTTGTTGTTCCAGTTAAAACTGAATACAGAGCTAAATTTGGGGGCGTCGTCCACGATCAAAGTGCCAGTGGACAAACTCTTTACATTGAACCTCAAGCGGTTGTAGGTCTTAATAATCAGCTTCATGATGATCAAACATCTGAAAAACTTGAAGAGATAAGAATCTTAAATGAACTATCTGATTTAGTACGGCCAGAAATTGACGATATTGTTAAGAATAACGATGTTTTAGCACAGTTTGATCTAATTAATGCTAAGGCTAAGTATGCTAAAGAGATCAAAGGTACTGAGCCATTGATTTCAAAAGAAAGAGTTGTCGATCTTAAAGATGCCAAACATCCTTTAATTGACCCTAAACGAGTAGTAGCAAACGATATTAAAATTGGTGACGATTATCAAACAATGTTGATAACTGGTCCTAATACTGGTGGTAAAACTATTACCATGAAAACGTTGGGATTGATTCAAGCAATGGCACAAGCTGGATTATTTATTCCAGCCCACGAAGAAAGTGAAGTCGCTGTTTTCGATGAAATTTTTGTTGATATTGGTGATGAACAATCAATTGAACAAAACTTAAGTACATTTTCATCACATATGGATAATATTATTAATATTATTCATAAAGTTTCTCAAAATAGTTTAGTTTTAATTGATGAATTAGGTGCTGGTACTGATCCTCAAGAAGGAGCTTCAATAGCCATTGCGATTTTAGAGAAACTTGCTAAATCAAATTGTATGATCATGGCTACAACACATTATCCAGAATTGAAGATCTTTGCTTATAATACAAAGGATACTATTAATGCCAGTATGGAATTTGACGATAAGTCTCTTAAACCAACATACCGTCTTTTGATCGGTATTCCAGGTGCAAGTAATGCCTTTAATATTGCTGGCAGACTTGGTATGGATCGTGATGTTGTTGAACGTGGTGAATCCTTAATGAGTGGGGAAAGCCAAGATTTAAATAATATGATTACTGATCTTGAGAATCGTCGTAAGGAATTTGAAAAGAAAAATCAAGAACTTGATACGCAATTAGCCAAGAATAAAGAGATTCAAGATGACTATGAGAAGAAACAAGTAGCTTTAGCAAATTCTAAAGATAGTGAAATTCAAGCTGCAAAAGTACGTGCTAATCAAATTGTGGCTAAAGCTAAAGGTAAGTCAGACAAGATCATCGATCATTTGCGCGAAATGGAGCGTAAAGGTGTTGCTGTTAAAGAGGATCAATTGATCAGTGCCAAAACAGAGTTGAAGAATCTTCATCAAGATGAGACCGTTAAAAAGAATCGTGTTCTACGTAGAAATAAACGTAAACAGGCTCTAAAGGTTGGCGATGAAGTAAAGGCTATACCTTATGGTCAAATTGGTACTATCGTAAGAAAAAATCGTAATGATGAGTATGAAGTTCAACTTGGAATTTTGAAAATGAAATTCAAGAGTGATGATCTTGAGAAAGTACAATCTTCTAAGGATAACGATGAACCTAAACCAACTATGGTGAGAAGAACTAAGAGTACAGGTCTTTCAAGTAAATTAGATCTTCGTGGTAAACGTTATGAAGAGGCTATGACAGAATTAGATAGTTATATTGATGAAGCTCTATTAGCAGGTTATAATCAAGTTACTATCGTTCATGGATTTGGTACGGGAGTAATTAGAAAAGGTGTTACTAAATATTTGCAAGGTAATCCGAGAGTTAAGTCATTTGGATATGCGCCTGCAAGTTCTGGTGGTTCGGGAGCAACAATTGTAGATTTATAGTTTTTTTGAAACAAAATGTTTCCTTGAATTACCTGAAAGTGATACCTTAATAACAGTGATTTAAAAAGGAGTGATTTCATGGTTGATGAAGTAACAGATGCAAATTACCAAGATGAAACCAAAGACGGAGTTGTATTGACAGACTTTTGGGCAACATGGTGTGGTCCATGTCGTATGCAATCACCTGTAATTGAGGAATTATCAGAGGAAAATGATGCAGTTAAGTTCACTAAGATGGACGTAGACGCTAATCCTAAAACACCAGAATCTTATGGAATTATGGCTATTCCAACATTAGTTATCAAAAAAGATGGCGAAGTTGTTGAAAAGATAACTGGATTCCACAGTAAAGCTCAATTAGCTAAGATCTTGGATGGTTACACAGATTAGTATTAAAAATAAAGAGCTTTCGCGTTTGTATAATTCAATGCGAAAGCTCTTTTTATATAGTTTATTAATAATAAATAGTCTTTCATAATATATTATGAAAACGCTATTGTGAATATTTTGGAATGCGTTGACTTTGATAGGATACGTATTAAATAATGGTCCTGTAAGTATCTATAAAAGGGGTGTTAATAAATGGACAAGATTGATGAAAACTTCTACTTGAATGTCGATAATGAAGCTTTAAAACAAAAAGTTATAAGTGATCTTTTTGAATGGCAAGCTAATATTCCTGCACAATTGGAACGTACACTTAAAAAACGCAATATTGAGGATAAAATTGTTTGGAAGGACGCTGTTATTGGCCATACTAAAGACGAAAAATATTATGGTAAACGTAGTGTTCTAATGTTTTACTTTAATAATTACTATGTAATGAATGTATGGGCCGATGTTAGTGATCCTATTAAGTTTTATATGAATGATTTTAGTGTGAAACCTAATATTGCTATTTTTGGTTATGGATTCTTGGAAGATAGAAACGTAACCTTTACAGAAGATAACCCAGTTGAAATCGCATATAGCATTGATAAATTCTGTATCGGTGATGGTATTGGTGATCCAGCAGAAATATATGATGTTGTTTCTGATCTTATTAACAATCGTAAAGATGAAGTTAATAAAGAAGTGGAAAAAGCTATCAGCAAACGTGATGAAGATTATGGTACTTCAAAAATTGACAGTCGATTCCGTAATGTTAAAGATATTGTCAGCCAAGGGCCAATTCCTGAAGGCTTCAAATATCAAGCTCCTAAAATTTATCTTAATAGTGAAGGTATTACTGATTACAAGAAGGCATATAATGACTGTTTAGCTCAAGCATATGCTGATATGAATAGTGGAAAGTACGATGCATTGTTTAATGTCAGAGTTAATAGTCAACCTAATGATGGAAATAAGTATAATACATATTTGACTGGTGATGCAGTAAACATTTGTTATTAATTACTAAAATAAAAAAGACAGTGAAGCGTTTTTGCTTCATTGTCTTTTTTGATGTAAACTTTAGTTTCGATCGATTTTAATTGTAATCGAAACACTTTGAGCTTTACTGTTAGTTGTATAAGTTCCCAAACAATAAGCGTCTATCGTTTTTTCCACAGTCTCAGCAATTACTCCTGTCTCAAGTGAGAATTCAGGATCATCATTGTTCAAATTAAAACGTTGTTCGACTTCAGGTCCATTTAAAGTATATTGATAGCTGGTCTTTGTTTGTTTAGAGATTTTTAAGTTACCAAAACCAGCTTTAGTGAATAAATCAGGAAGACTTTGCATATCTAAAACTAAATTTCTACTGAGATTTTTACCAGCCCAATAGAGCATTTCTACAGAATCTTTTTTCAATAGATCTGAAAGAACAAAGTCACGGAGAACTGAGACTGCAAAATAATCTTCGGTTAACTTTTCGTCGTCGCCATTTTCGTTTTCTTTGAGAACATCAGGGATGTCGTATTCAGTTAACTTTGTATCTGTTTTTTTTGATTTTGCGGCCATTATTTTAACTCCTTTTTTTAGACAATTTATTATATCATTAGGATAGTCGCTTTTTAAGTGATTGTAACAGATAGACCAAATTATTTGAGTAAATATACAATTAAATCATTAAAGTGAAAATAAATTATAGAGGTGTATTATGAGCGACAACAGACCAATAGGATTATTAGATTCAGGTTTAGGTGGCTTAACTGTAACTAAAGAAGTTATTCGTCAATTACCAGATGAAGATATTGTTTTTATCGGAGACGAAGCGAGAATGCCTTATGGTATTAAGACTAAAGAAGAAATCATTAATTGTACAAGACAATTAGTTCAATACTTAATAAGTCAAAATGTTAAAGCCATAATTTACGCTTGCAATACGGCCACTGCTAACGCTTTACCTGCCCTAAGAAAAGAATTTTCGATTCCAATGATTGGTGTAATTGAGCCAGGAGCTATTTCTGCCACTCAAGTTACCAAAACTAAAAATGTTGGTGTTATTGGTACTGAAGCCACAATTAAGGCTAAGAGCTACAGTACAGCGATTGAGAGCTTAGATAATGAAATCAACGTCTTAGGAATCGCTGCCCAAGATTTTGTTACTATCGTTGAAAAAGATGCTATTAATACAGATATGGCTAAAGATAATATTGCTAAAACGCTAAGTCCTTATAAAGATAGTGATTACGATACATTAGTTTTAGGATGTACACATTTTCCAATGTTGAGAAATCAGATTCAAAAATTTTTACCAAATGTAAAATTGGTTGACTCAGGTATCGCCACTGTTACGATCACCAAAAAATTCTTAAAAGAAAATGGAATGCTCACAGATACTAAGGGATCTAAAATTGAATTACATGCAACAGGAAATATAGATGATTTTAAACGCCTTGCAAAACGCTGGTTAGAAGTGGATATTGATGAAATAAGTTTAGTAAATGTGGAGAAATAACAATGAAAAAAATTATAATTGCTACGAGTAACCCTAATAAAGCTAAAGAATTTCGCAGAATATTTGATGAAACAGAAATTGAATTAAAGACACTTTTGGATTTAACTGATGTACCTGAAATAAGAGAAACTGGTGAAAGTTTTAAAGAAAATGCTCAAATCAAGGCTCATACAGTTATGGAGAAGTATAAACTGCCAACTATTGCTGATGACTCAGGACTTGAAGTAGATGCATTATTTGGACAACCGGGTATATATTCTGCAAGATATGCAGGTGATCATAATGATGCTGCTAACAATGCTAAATTATTGGCGGAATTAGGTGGAGTACCTGAAGAAAAGAGAACAGCCAGATTCGTGACTACTTTAGTATTTGCTAATCCTAATAATGATGAAGATTTAGTCGTTGAGGGGGAAGTGAAAGGCCAGATTGCTAATTTTCCACAAGGGAATAATGGATTTGGCTATGATCCACTATTTTATTTACCAGATTTGAAGAAAACAATGGCGGAATTGACACTTGATCAAAAAAATGAGATCAGTCATAGAGGACGTGCAATTAGAAAATTAGAAAACGAATGGCCAAGCTGGATTAATTGGTAATTGATTGCTGTAATACCGCGATAATGCTAATATTAAATTGCTATTAAAATTTAGGAGGAATTTGATATGACAGGTGGACAAATTGCAGGATTAATTGCAGCAGTTGCTTTCGTTGCTTTGGTTGTTTACTTGGCTATTACTTTGATTCAAACAGCTAAGCTACTTAAAGAATTACAATCTACAATGCAAGAAACAACTAAGATGGTTGAAGTACTTTCAAAGAATACTGATGAATTGATGCAACAAAGTAGTCAATTGGTTGATAAGACAAATACTTTGATGGATGATGTTAATTCTAAATCTGAAAAGCTAAATCCGCTTTTTGATACAGTTGAAAATTTAGGTCAAAAGGCCGCTAATGCCACAGCTGAAAAGCCAAATTCTGGATTTGGAATTCATAGTTTGATGAATCTTGCTAGTGCAGCTTCAATTGTTAAGTCAGTTGCCAAGTTTGTGCCAAGAAAGAAGAAAGACTAATTATGAAAAATAAATTTGCTTTGGGATTAGCGTTTGGTAGCATCGTTGGATATGCTACCTCTAAATATTTAACTAGTGAATCAGGACAAAAGTTGTTGGAAAGTGTAAAAACTATTCGTGGTGACTTTAATAACGGTGGCGTTGGACTTGCTGATGCCAAGTTAGTGAATTCATTTAACGAGAAAACTGATGAACTAAAAAAACAAATGTTAGATACAGCCGATCAAATCGATGATAAAGAATCGAATATCGTTTTTGATGAGGATGATATTAAGAAATAGAGAGTGTGAAAAAAGGCGGTTTGCCACAGGAATATAGCCTAGAGCCACGAATGATTGGAACTATCAATCGTTTGTGGTTCGTAGCTATATGGAGGTTGTAGCCTTTTTTTACACGTTTAGGGTATAAGAAATAAAGAGCGTGACGACACATGTTCAGCTTTCGAGCATTAAGTAAATAAACAGGCAATCCAAATTTTGGATTGCCTATTTATTTGGCTTAAGCGACATAAAATAGTTGTGTCACAGCCCTTTTATTTTTGATGTAATATCTATAATTTAAATACTATCCTTCAATGTAAGTTAATTCTTTACTTGTATGTGTGAATGGCTTGCAACCATCTTCTGTGATGTATACACAGTCTTCAATACGAACACCGGCAACATTAGGAATGTAAATTCCAGGTTCAATAGAGAAGCACATACCAGGTTTAAGAACCATGTCATTTCCTTCCATGATTGAAGGGAATTCGTGTTCAGATTGACCCATACCATGACCTAATCTATGAATAAAGTATTCACCATAACCAGCCTTTGTGATAACGTCACGTGCAACTTTATCAAGTTCAGCTGCTGTAATACCGGGTTTAGCAGCATCCATAGCAGCATATTGTGCTTCTAAGTCTACTTTATAAATATCAAGTGACTTTTCATCAGGTTTACCAAAGGCAACAGTTCTTGAAGCATCACTAATATATCCATTATGAATAGTTCCTAAATCAAACAAAATCAATTCATTTTTCTTAAGTAAGTTCTTTTCAGCAGCCCCATGTGGATTGGCAGCATTAGCACCAGCTTGAACTATCGTGTCAAAGCTCATGTGCATGACACCTTTTTTCATCATAGCGTATTCAATTTCAGCTACGACGTCTTGTTCAGTACGTCCTTCCTTAATTGCATTAAAGGCAACTGAAAAAGCATAGTCGGCCTCTTTACCTGCAGCAATCAATTCTTTAATTTCATCATCAGTTTTGATCAACTTAGCATTTTCCATGTAACGAGATAAGTTTTCAAGGAAGTCAGCATTAGGAAATTGTTCTCTGATAGCTTCAAATTTATCAACAGAGAGATCATCTTTTTCAATGGCCCAGTGTAATGGATCAGCCGTTACATCTTTGATATGTCCAGCAATTAGATCAAAAGGTTTTTCATGATCTAAATAACCAAATACATCTTTATCCCATCCGGCTTTTTTAGCAGATTCAACTTCTAGTTGAGGGGCAAATAGGAATGGATCTTTATTTGGGAAAACTAGTAGTGCGAGGATTCTTTCTGCGGGTTCGCTATAAAAACCTGTAAAATATTGAATATCAGTAGGATTTGAGATATATGCAATGTCAATATCCTTTTTAGCTAAGTATTCTTGTAAATCTAATAGTTGTTTCTTCATTTCCAACACTCCCTTTTTAAATCAAAATCTATTTATGAGTATAACACTGAAAATACAGTTTTCTTATTGAAAAATTATGAAAACTTGTCATATTAATGTGGTAAACGCTTGCAACCGGAGTTATTTTCTGATAAATTAAAGTTATCTAAATGAAAATTTGAGAGAGTGAATATAAAAATGGAAAAAAAAGTAGTAACTATATACGATGTAGCTGAGGCAGCTAACGTATCTATGGCAACTATTTCTAGAGTTGTTAACGGTAATGCTAACGTCAAGGAAGAAACACGTAAAAGGGTACTTGAGGTTATTGATCGTCTAAATTACCGTCCTAATGCAGTTGCTCGTGGGTTAGCAAGTAAGAAGAGTACAACCATAGGTGTTATTTTACCTGATATTACTGATCTTTACTATGCTTCGCTTGCAAAAGGAATTGATGATGTTGCATCAATGTACAAATACAACATTATTTTAACAAGCATTCAAGAATCTGTAGGTGATGAAGAGCAAATCTTAAATAACTTACTTTCAAAGCAAGTTGATGGGTTGATTTACATGGGTAAGCAATTATCAAAGAAATTAAAGCGTACATTATCAAATTCAAAGACACCAATCGTTTTGGCAGGTTCTGTTGATAAGAATAATGAAGCTGCTAGTGTAAATATCGATTTTACAGATGCCGTATGTAGTGTTGTAAATCAATTAGTCCAAAATGGACATAAGAAAATTGCCTTTGTTGGTGGAAGTCTTGAAAACCCAATTGATGGAAAGTTTAGACTAGATGGTTATAAACGTGCTCTAAAGAAAGCACATATCAACTTCTCTTCTAACTTAGTATTTGAAGCTGAGTATTCAGTTCGTGCTGGAGAAGCTATGTGGGATGCAGTTAAGAATAGTGGAGCTACAGCTGCTTATGTTACAGAAGATTTACTTGCTTCTGGATTATTGAATTCAGCTGTAAAAGCTGGTGTTAAGATTCCTGATGATTTTGAAATCATTACAAGTAATGATACGATCCTCTGTGAGGTAACTCGTCCAAAGATGAGTTCTATTGAAGAACCACTTTATGATATTGGTGCGGTTGCTATGCGCTTGTTGACTAAGATGATGAATCAAGAACAAATTGATGAAAATACTATTAAGTTACCATATAGTATTGTAAAACGTGAATCAACAAGATAATTAGTGAAACAAACTATAAGTGTTAGTAAAAAGATCTCAACGATTCTTGTCGTTGAGATCTTTTTTTCATATTATTTTAAAGATTAAATAATCTATTTCTTTTCTTTAATGTTTTCTTTATGAAAATCCCAAATGATGACAATTATGTAACCAAAGGTAACTAATGTTAAGCCTCCGGTTACAACAGCATTTAGCTCATATGGTAGATTTACAATACCTGTAAGTAAAGAGTAAAGGGTATTCAATAAAACGATACAGGCGAGTACGAACGGCTTATCGATGATTTTTAGATTATTCTTTTTCTTGTAAATAAAAACACCGACCATAAAGGCAATCAATAGAACCGCCACTACGTATAGAGTGTTTTGTAAAAATACTGGACTGAAATACATAAATATACTCCTTTATTAATAACCATCTAATTCTATCATTGTTTTGAAGTGAAAGAAATGGACCACCGATTTAATCGATGGTCCATTTTTGATTTATTCAGTTGTCGGATCAACGATACCAGTTTCTGTAGAGCTACCACCTGTAGATCCATTTGAACCTGTTGATGATTCGTCAGTAACGCTAGTACTGTTGTCACTGCCACTACCAGATCCAGAACTTCCCGTTCCGGTTTCTGATGTTCCATTATTTGTCGTTGAGTTAGTATTTCTTGAATTACTTGTAGAAGTAGAATTATTTGTCGTAACATCTGATGAATCATTGTCATTAGAACTATTACTAAATCCAGATGTACGTCCGCTACCATTTTCTGATGCTAATTCATCGGTTGATTTACTTGAATCGCCAAGTTGTTTTACAACACCGTAACTATTATTCTTGCCAAAGTAATGATCCCAGAATAGTTTATAGTTCTTATCCTTACCACCAATACCAAAGTCAGAGTAAGACATATCACTAGGTTTACCTTTGTAATATAGAGAAGTTGTAAGGTGTTGGTTAACTTTAGCAGTCATACCGTTGTATTCGACAGTACCTGGCATCGTACCAGTTTCTTTATCAACCTTGTACGAATCAACGCCTTCTGGTTTGTTGAATTTCTTATGAATATTCATGACATTAGGATCTTCTTTGTAAACAGCGTTAGCCATGTTTGCCCAAATTTCTTGGTTAGTAAGAGTGGAATTAGTTTCCAAGTTGTAATTATTACCATAGAAATTATCATAACCAATCCAAGATGCCATAGTGACACCATCGGTACTACCAACGAACCAATTATCACGATAATCATTTGAAGTACCAGTTTTACCAAATAAATTCTTAGTACTAAAGTTTGCTTCATATGAAAGGGCAGATGCAGTACCTTTTGTAACGACCCCGTGAAGCATATTTTTAATAATATATGAAGTTTGTTTAGTAAATACACGAGTCTTCGAGGCTTTATGCTTATATATTTTCTTTCCAGATGGTTCAGTGACGTCTTTAACGACGTATGGATCAACATGGACACCTTTATTAGCAAAAGTAGAAAAGGCACTTGCTTGTTGTAAGACAGTAACACCTTTGTTAGTACCACCAAGAGTGATACCAAGTTGTCTATATTCATTGTCACTTAAATGGATTCCCATTTTTGACATGTATGATTTTGAGCTGACACCTTTAGATTGAAGGTAATTGTATAAGTTAACAGCAGGGATGTTATATGATTCCTCTAGTGATTCACGAGCTGATATGAACCTATTTTGAATAGTTTCTCCATAATCAGTTGGTGAGTAGCCCTTATATTTAGTCTTAAAGTCAGCAAGCATTGTTTGAGAACCAATTAAACCATTTTCGATAGCTGGTCCAAAAGTAATTAAAGGTTTTATAGATGAACCAGGTGATCTTTGTGTATCAAAGGCATGATTTAGTTGTGATTTCTTAAAGTTAACACCACCAACAAAAGCTAGGACTTGGCCAGTTTTATTATCCAAGAGGACTGAACCATTTTGAACAGGCTCAGAGACCTTGATTGACTTACCAGTGTTTGGATCTTTGGTATTGTCGGTATGAGTCGTACCAAAGTTACCCTTATATTGTTGAACTTGTTGGTTCATAGCAACGTATAGATCCTTATTGATTGTACTGTGGATTTTATAGTTCTTACTGTGAAGTTCAGTATCAGCTTGAGTGTAGTATTTTTCATATAATGCTTTATCTTTTTTAAGGTCACTATATTTAAGACCATCGTTTTTAGCCAAACGTTTGATCAAGATGGTTCTAGCCTGAGCAGTCAAAGTGTTATATAGATAACCATATTTGATTTTCTTTGAGCTAGCTTTAGCAGGTTTTTGGAAGTCAGATGCTAAGTCAAACTTTCTAGCTTGATCGTATTGTGACTTGGTGATCGAATCATCACGATACATTCTGAACAAAACGATATTTTTACGCTTTATTCCTAAACTGTAATCGTCTTTTAGTTTCCCTTTTACATCGTATGGAGTGTAAATAGAAGGACTTTGTGGTAATCCAGCAATGAAAGCTGATTCAGCTAAATTAAGGTCCTTGGCACTTTTACCAAATAAGCCTTGAGCTGCTGCTTGAACACCTTGAATGTTTTGACCCTTATTATTACGACCAAAGGTAGCTGCATTCAAATAGTCTTCTAAAATTTCATTTTTCGTGAAGTATTTGTCCACACGCATAGCTAGAAAAATTTCTACAGCTTTACGTTTCCAAGTTGTTTCTGATGATAGTAACTGCATTTTGACTGTCTGTTGCGTCAATGTAGAACCACCAGTTTGAGCACCAATTCCTGTAATATCAGAAATTATGGCACGAACAATTGATTTTGGAACGACACCATTGTGACGATAAAAGTCACTATCTTCAGTAGAGACAATTGCCTTTTTTAAATATGGCGACATCTCTGACAAAGTTATACTTTTACCAGTGAGGTCTCTTTGAAGATTTTCAACCTTTTCGCCATTTGAGAAGTATAGTGTTGCAGAATTATTAACGTCTTTTAATTGCGAACGCATTTCATATTTTGTTGGGACTTGAACTTGACTAGTTAGTGCAGAAACATATCCAATACCTAGTCCTATCGTTAATCCCATGAGAATTAAAATACCAGCCAAAGAATAGAGGATAATTCTGCGAATAACTTCTATTGTTAAGTTGGCTCTTGTAGCAAAGTCGGACCAGCTTTTAATACTTTTAAAGCTTTCAACAATGCTATTCCATAAATTTTTCACTTTTAAATAAACCCCTTTAAAAAGTTACATATGGTTAATTATATAATAAAAATCTTTCATAAGTACAAAAACAAAAAAAGTTCTATGGGAAAAGGCTCTCCATAGAACTTTTAAGGATAGAATATTATTTAATTAAACGATAGATTGCATCTGCATAAATTGCAGTTGCTTTTTGAAGCTTTTCAAGATCAATGTATTCATTTGGTTGATGCATAACGTTTTCGTCGTTAGGGAACATGGCACCAAATGCTACACCTTTTTTAAGGATACGTCCGTATGTACCACCACCAACTGTGTAAGCTGGACTATCGTCACCAGTGTGATCTTTATAAGCACTTAAAAGTGTTTTAACTAATGGATCATCTGCAGGTACGAAGTGAGGCAATTGATTGTGTCCTTTGATAGTAGCGGTAACTTTCTTAGGTAAATGTTTATTGATTTTATCAGTTAAACTTTGACCATCATCACCCTTAGGATAACGAATATTTAATAAAATTGACGCATTGTCTTCATCAAACTTGAAGATATTAGGTGAAACAGTTAATTCACCCATTACTTCGTGAGTATTTGCGATTCCTAGTGCTTTACCAGCAAAATCTAAATGCAATGATTCAGCAATAAATTGGAAATATTCTCTTTGACGATCATTTAGATTCAGTTTAGTTAAAAATGATGCTAGATAAGTTGCAGCATTGATACCAACCGCTGGTTGCATTGCGTGAGCACCTTTACCAACAATGTGGATAGTTGCTTCATTATCAGTTAAATCAATTGAACCTTTGATTTCTTTATGTCCAGTTAAGAATTGATCGAATAGATCTTGTAATTCTTCAACTTTAATATCAGTTAAGTCAATAACTGCATCTGCATTTTGAGGTACCATGTTAGCTACAATACCACTTTCAAAGCTCTTTACTAAACCGCTTGATGGGTTAGGAAATTGAACATCGAATGAGACAATTCCTTTTTCACCATTGATAGCTGGAAATTGTGCATCAGGTGAGAATCCAACTTCAGGCATTTCTTCAGTCTTCATATAATGATTGATACCAGTCCAATCATTTTCCTCATCAGTACCTAAGATAAGTTGAACTTTTTTGCTGACAGGCAATTTCATTTCTTTGATAACTTTCAAAGCATAATAAGCGCCTAGACTTGGTCCTTTATCATCACTTGAACCACGTGCATATAATTTACCGTCTTTAATGACTGGTTTAAATGGATCAGTTTCCCAACCTGGACCTTCAGGAACAACGTCAACGTGAGCAAGAATACCAACTGCTTCACCTTCACCATATTCGATACGTCCAGCTAAATTGTCAACATTCTTTGTTTCAAATCCGTCTCTTTTAGCAAAGTTTAAAAATATCTTAAGTGCTTTAGCAGGTCCTGGACCTAATGGATACTCGTCAGTCTTATGTTCTACATCTCTTTGACTGTTGATGCTTACTAATTCTGATAAGTCATTGATCATTTCATCTGATCTATGAGCAATCTCTTTTTCCCAATCTATAGCCATGTTTTAAAAAGCCTCCCTATGGAAATGTTCTTTTAATTCTACCAAATCATTAAGCCTATGGCGAATTTATTAAATTTGGTTGATTGAATTGTTATTATTTTTTATGGGGAAAATCAAATTCAAACTATTGAAGTCCCTTATTAAATTTGCACGTTTTAAATCTTGATCTGTACTTGGCTTCAAGTATAAATTGTTTTCCAATAAGTCAATATTCTTAAACCTTTGACCGACTGGGAGATCATAATAACTTTCTTCACTCTCATTACCAAGATAATTATTAGGGTTGAGTTGAATCAATACATCTTTAGAATTTATCCAACCGTCTTTTAATTTCAACCAAACTTGTGTACCTAGTTTTTGAACTGTTAGTATTCGTTCAGGCTTATTGAACTCTAAACGATTTATGATGCTATTTTTCTTTCTTGGATCTTTATATAGATAATTGTTTTGTTCCTGTCCTCTAAAGATGGCTTTAGCACCAAAGTAGGGACGCAATTCCTTTAAAGCAGAGTCGGAGTTAAATCCTTCTGCATTTGCAAAAGAATTCTCGCCAAGTTGTACATATTCGTTACCATGAAATTTTATGATATTAGTAATGTGGAACCCATCTAGTGGACGTACTTCACGTTTAGTTTTAACTAGTCGGTAAGGATTTTCGTAAATAGGTTCTTCTTTTGTTCCTAAGTAGTATACATTTTGATCAAGAACTTCACTTTGTGATTGATTCTTCAGTTCACGGTATTCATTACCAGTGGCAGGATAATTAGTTACAACTCCGTCAATTGGCATATTTACTAGAGTATTCCATTTACTTGGGCTTTCATTCATCTCATCCCAAACGTAAACAGTTTTATTCATTGCGTGCAATGCATTGATAATATCAGGCGTAACAATATTTGATGAAAGATTGACACCAGTTACGTATTGTAAAATATCAAAATTGACTCTTTTAGTGGTACCAGCAATGAAAATTCTAGGGATGTTGGGCATCAATTTTGCTTCATTTTGCATACTTTTAGTTGAAAAGGAATGGAACATAACTCTGTTTTGCATACCATATTTATCGATACATTCTTTCAGCAATTCCTCCATATTTTGAGGATTACCTTTTTTAGTTTTTTTAGTTTCAATGAGAAATTTAGCTTTTGGATTATCTTTATAGTGAGCAAAAACTTGGTCCAAACTGTGGATAGGTTCACCATTTTCTTGATGAAGTTGGCTTAAAGTCGAAAAGTTTTGTTCAGAAACCACCATGGATGTTCCGGTGATCCTCTCCAAATTTTTATCATGAGACACAACTAAAACATTATCTTTTGAAACGTGCAGATCTAACTCTACATAGTCGGCACCTTCTGAAAATGCTGTGTTAAAACTTTCAAATGTTTCTTCGGGAGCTTTGATGGGATCACCACGGTGACCAATTACATCGAATCCACTCATGAAAAGAAAAATAGAAAGAGAAAGTACAAGGATTATTTTTTTTGAGACCATAATTAACTCCCTAGCTTTTTAGATATTATATACTAAATACGTAGTAATAATTTGTGAGGTATTAATGATAAATGAATAATGAAAGACAAACGCTTGATATAATTGAACAAATAACTCGAAACGATGGAACAAAGTATTATGAGCTAGCCAATGTTTTGATGAATGGTAGAGCTGAGAAAGCTGCTGAATTGGGATTTATCAAAGAGGTAAGAATTTTGAAATTGAATATTCCTCATTCATCAGCTGTATCAGTTTACGAAGACTATGTTAACGAAAACTATACTGTACCTCCAATGAACCTTAAAGAATGGGTCGAATACGACAAGCCAGAAGGTAAGGTACGAGATGCCTTTAATGAAATTTTAAAGGCAAACAAAATAATTTCAAAGGAAGAGTGAGTATAACAATGAATTATTTTATATCAGATACTCATTTTTATCATTATCAATTATTGGAACCTAATGATTTTGCACCTAGGCACTTTGACAATGTGGAAATGATGAATCAAGCAATGATCGATGCATGGAATGCTCGTGTAGATGAAAATGATACGGTTTATCACCTGGGAGATATTTCGATGCGTCCACAAGATTATCCAACTGATGAAGAGACATATGATATTTTAAAGCAATTAAAGGGTCATATGGTCTTGATTAAGGGTAACCATGACTATCGATCACTATTTAAATTCCTAGAGAAGCACAACTATACAATGGATGATGGTGAACCAAGATTTCAATTTGAAGATGTTGGAGCACTGTTGAAATTTGATCATAATCAATTTTATTGCACACACTACCCTATGTTTTTAGGAAAAGTGGAGCAGATCATTAATCTTCATGGACACATTCATCATTATAGTATGTCAACAGCTGAAAATATAAATGTTGGAGTAGATGCGCCAGAACGTGGATATCTATCAGAGGATCTTCCATGGGGTTCTCCATTACGTGGTGAAGAAATAATTGAAATGTATAATAAGAAGAAGCAAGATTTAGCAAATCTACAAAGAAAGTAGGGACATGATGGAGACAATTAAGATTATCCATACCAATGATCTACATTCTCATTTTGAAAATTTTCCTAGGATCAAACGCTTTATAGAAGATAAGAGAACCAATAATTCTGATGATGAGTTTTATCTATTTGATATTGGGGATGCAATGGATCGTGCTCATCCTCTAACTGATGCTACGGATGGTAAAAGTAATATCGAATGGTTAAATTCATTAAAATATGATGCTGCAACTATCGGTAACAATGAGGGGTTAGGAAATAGTCACTCTGAATTGAACCATCTATATGGTAAAGCAAACTTTGAAGTTATCTTAGGTAACCTTTTTGATAAGGAAACAGGTAAATTAGCTAGTTTTGCTAAGCCATATAAAATAATAGAAACTAAGAAAAATACGAAAATAGGTGTGTTAGGTCTAACAGCACCCTATATTCTGACGTATCCATTATTAGATTGGGATATTCATTTGATTCAAGAAACACTCCCAGGTTTGGTATCTAAACTAGAAAAAGATTGTGATGTAATAATTTTATTGTCTCATTTGGGAGTTTCAATGGATCGTAGAATTGCTAAGAAGTATCCGCAAATAGATGTTGTAATAGGATCACACACGCATCATTTATTTGAAAAAGGTGAAATGGATAATGGTGTCTTACTAGCAGCAGCAGGTAAATATGGACAAAATATTGGTGAGATCAACCTTGTATTAGACGATGATAAAAAAATAACACGAAAAGATGCTGTAACTACGAGAACTAGTTCTCTACAAGAAAATCCAGAAGATAAAGCGTGGATAGATGGAAAGATGCATCAAGGTGAACAGTTATTAGATGAAGTAAAAGTTGCAAATATTCCTCAAACGATGAGTCGTAATATTAATAAGGAAAATCCTGTTATTGAAGAAGGACTTACAGCTATCAAAGAATTTGCTGATGCTGATGCAGCGATTCTTAGTTCAGGACTATTTTTACAAAGTCTTCATAAGGGAACAGTATCGAAAAATGATTTGCATAAGATGTTGCCACATGCTATTCATGTTATGAGAACCAAAATGTCTGGTGATAATGTTTGGCGTCTTGTTATGGAAATGGAAAAAAACCGTGCCTTTTTAAGAAATCATCCTCAAAAGGGAATGGGATTTCGTGGTAAAACCTTTGGTGAAATAGTTTACCGTGGGATAAGTATTGATGATAAGAAAAATGTCTACATCAATGGAGAGGCAATACATAAGAAGAAAGAGTATACTTTAGCATTATTGGATCATTATTTGTTTGTACCATATTTTCCTTCTATAGAGATATCTGGTAATAATGACATTTTGTATCCTAAATTTTTGAGAAGTGTTTTTGGAGATTACTTAAGTAAAAAATATCCAATTTAAGAGGTGATTTCTTGCAGGAAATAGATGATAATACTGTATCTAAGCAGGCAAAAGTTACAGTTTTGACGGATGATATTATTACCATCAATGGAAAAAAGTATCATTTAGTTGAAAATCATGAAAATGGTTTTGATGAAGAGAAAATAGAAGAACGCTTTAATACTGTGTTGGATAAGTACGATTATATTGTCGGTGACTGGGGATATGATCAACTAAGATTCAAGGGCTTTTATGATGATAATCGTCCTGAAAGTGGAATAGATAATAAAATTTCACATCTTGAGGATTATCTAGTTGAGTATTGTAATTTTGGCTGTTCTTATTTTGTTTTAGAGAAGGAGAATAAATCTTCCACTAACAAAAAACATCATAGGAAAAATTCTAGAAGACCTAGAAAAAAGCGTTCTACTAATGCGGTAGTACATCACAATCATAATAATAAAAAAGTCCATCCTACTACTAATAATAGGCGTAAGAGGGCTTCTTCAAGTAAATTCAAAATTAGAAAAATAGGTGAAAAGAGTAAATGATGAACTATCAAACATATCTAATTGATTTGGACGGTACTATGTATCGAGGTAAGGACAAGATTCCAGAGGCTAAAATATTTATCGATCGTCTAAACGAAAAAAATCTTGACTATTATTTTTTAACAAATAATACGACAAAGACCCCACAACAAGTAGCTGATAATTTGATGAATAATCATCAGATCACTGCAGATGCAAAACATGTTGTTACGCCATCTTTGGCAACGGCCGATTACGTAAAAAATATGTTTGATGATGATGTTTCTAACCATTCTGCTTATGTTATTGGTGAGTATGGGTTAAAGAGTGCTATTTTTGGAACAGGAATCAAATTAAATGAAGTTGATCCAGATGTTGTAATTGTAGGTTTAGATTACGATGTAACTTATCATAAGTTTGAACTAGCAACTTTAGCTATTAAACGTGGAGCATTCTTTATTGGAACTAATGCTGATACTAATTTACCTAATGAAAGAGGACTAGTTCCGGGAGCTGGTTCTGTTATTTCACTTGTAGAAACTTCGACTCAACAAAAGGCTAAGTATATTGGAAAGCCAGAACGTGACATTGTTGACTATGCAGTTTCAGAAAAAGGCTTTGATCCAAAGACTGCAGTAATGGTTGGTGATAACTATAATACTGATATTAAATGTGGATTAAATGCTGGTATTGAAACGCTTCTAGTTTATACAGGAGTAAGCACTCATGAAGATATAGCTAAAGAAACTAGAAAACCAACACATGAAGTAGAAAGTCTGGATCAATGGGATGTCTAATAGTCAAAAGGATACAATTTACACAATTGTATTAGCTTTTTTCATTCTTACATTTACAATAACGGTGACGATTTTTGCTAGTTACCCATTGTTTTTGTTTGCAATAAAACATTATTATTTAGAACAAGCGGTTAACCTAAGCTTTGGGAAAATATTTCATAACTATAACCAAATGATGAATTATTTAATTAATCCGTTTAGTGGTCAATTCCATTTAAGTGATTTTCAGTCATCAGTCGCCGGTAGAGCTCATTTTGCTGACGTCAAAAAGCTATTCATGCTTAACTTTGGTGTTTTTGTATTGTCCGGTGTATATATTGGATTTAGACATAAAAAGAGATCAAGATATAATCAGGTATTTAAATATATAGCTATTTTAGGGATCGTGTTAGCTATATTAATGGCAATTAACTTTGATAGTTTCTTTGTAGTCTTTCATGAAGTTCTATTTAGAAATAGTGATTGGCTGTTTGACCCAGCAAAGGATCCAGTTATTAATATTTTGCCAGAAGAGTTCTTTACTCAATGTTTTGTTGTATTTTTCATTCTATTTGAAGGATTAAACATTTGGAAATATAAATCGAGAAAATAAAAAAGGCTTTGTAGTTTACTAAAGGTACTGAGTATATAATTTGATACAGATAAATAAGAGCACTTCTGGGAAAATAAT
>NZ_AZDG01000018.1 GCF_001434665.1 Companilactobacillus tucceti DSM 20183
GATACAAAAAAACTGGTATTGATTTTATTCATCAATACCAGAAAGTGTAGAACCAAATTTATTGGCTAGAAAACTTATAGTTTTCTAGCCTTTTTATTTACTATCAATAATTAATTATCGATAATCGATAATTAAATGGTATAATGATTTCAAAATATTAGGAGATCCCATATGAAAAGAGAAACCATTTTTCTTCGTTTAACAGTTTACATCATGGCCTTAATAATGGCAGCCATTTGCATTATTGTTATTCCACATCATCTTATTGGTGCTAATAATCTTATGCATAATACACTTTATAATTGGGTGTTTGGATCAGGTCTTTATTTTACAGCGTTATTATTTTTTATCATTTTGTACCAAGCTTTAAAGCTACTACATTTAATAGACAAAAATGAAGCTTTCTCCAATTTATCAGTTAAAAACCTTAAAAATATAAAATTATCTGCCTATCTTGCCTTCTTAATTTATATTGTTGAATTACCATTTTTCTATCTTTTCGCCGACAAAGATGATGCACCTGGAGTTGTCGTAATCGGTATAGTTTTTGCTGGTGCTGCTCTGGTTATTGCACTATTTGCCAGTATGCTACAAAAGCTTTTAAGCCAAGCTATAAAAATAAAGTCAGAAAATGATTTGACCATTTAGTAGGAGAAAACTATGAAAAAATTAACAGTTTTTATGCGATTTTCACTCTGTTTTTTGATATTCTTCTTAAGCATTATCTGTATCTTCATGTTTCCAGCTGTCATAATATTTATGAATCAAGTAAAAATAGATCCATTACTTACTATCATTTTTGGAACAGGTACTTATACATCTGCCTTAGGCGCATATTTGATTATTTTCTTTACTTGGAGATTACTTTACCTCATCGATAAAAATCGTATTTTTTCAAATTCTGGCATATTTGCACTAAATAAAATAAAAAAAATAGCCTTTATAATAGCGGCCATTTACACATTATTAATTCCAAGTGTTACGGTAATGACTGACGCGGGATGCGCGCCTGGAGCATTTTTTGTAAATATTTTTCTAATTGGTCTAGGAGCAACTATTGGTGTATTTGCTAACATACTTGAAAAAATTTGTCTAAATGTTTTTAAATTTCAAATAGAAAACGAGTTAACAATATGATTGTAATAAATTTAGATGTCATCTTAGCTAAAAGGAAAATGTCTTTAACTGAATTATCAGAAAAAGTGGTATTAACTATGGCCAATTTGTCCATTTTAAAAAATGGAAAGGCAAAAGCTGTCAGATTCTCCACCCTGTCTAAAATATGTGAAGTTTTAAACTGTCAACCTGGCGATATTTTGGAGTATCGAGTGGACTAACCAATTTTGTAGAATTTCTAACTTAATGGTAATATTCATTACACATACCAATTGAGGGGGAATTTTTTATGAAAAAATTGGTTCGCGATAAAATACCTGACATAGTTAAAGAAGATGGATCATTTGATATTTTATCAAACGATGACTACCGCACATCGCTACGAGAGAAATTAGTCGAAGAAGCAACCGAAGTAAAAGCTGCTAACTCTCGCGCTAATCTTGTCGAGGAATTAGGGGATCTCGAGGAAGTTTTACGCGCTATTTTAACTGACGCATCGATTACATATGAGGAAATGGATAGCATAAGACAATCTAAAATCATTCAACGAGGCAAGTTTGATAAGAAAATTGCCATGAGTATATAAAAAATAGGACCTAAGACTGAGTCTTAGGTCCTATTTGGCACAAGGTATTGAAAAACAGCACATCTTTAAAGATAGAATTATGAAATTATAAATTTATGGTGTGTAAGATATTAGATGCGGGTGATGCGCTGTTTATTAATACCATAATCAGAAAAGAGAAAGTGATTTTAGAGCCGGTGTTACCCAATGAGAAAATTTTCATACCTTGCTTGTCAAAAGATATGAGCGCTTCCATTGCCCTGCCCTATATATATACAATAAATCTATATATAGTTTTATACAATTTACAAATTTACCAATTTGTAAAAAATGATAAATTATTTAAGACTTAACGTATTTTTCTAAATCACTTCGGAAATTACCTTTCAGTAATATTCCAATATTCTTTGATATTTCTTCTGGATCAGCTTTCATATCGTCTTTGATCCATTCAACGATAGTGGCAATGAAAGCTAAACTATAAAAATGTGCGACAAAACTTTTGTCTTCTTGACTAACATTTAGTCCATAGGATTGTTTTTCGACAACTGTTATCACATAGTTATTAATTATTTTATAGATATACTTAACCAATATATCTCGGTTCTCAGATCGTTGCATATTGTTCACTAGTAATGAATTTTCTTTAATTGCCAGCATCAACTTGTATAGACCTTTTTGCCAGTGATCATAATCACAGTTATCATGGAGTGATTCCTTGATAGCCTGCAGACATGTCCATTCGACTAGCTCATACATATCACCAAAATGGTTATAAAATGTTTGTCTAGTTAATCCACATTCATCAACGACGTTTTTCACCGTGATTTTATTGAATGGCTTGGTTTTAAGGATACTCATTAATGCATTAGCTAAAGACGCCTTTGTTGTATTCATGATATTATCCCCTGCAGAGTTTATTTATAGGAAACCTTCTCAAAGATAAGAATATCATAATTTTATTTGTTAAAAAACAATTTTCTACAAATTGGTATACATTGAAAAATCAAGGAATTATTGTATCAATTCACAAAACAGTTTAAGATATTAATTATATTTAAAGGAGATATTCAATATGGAAATATTGACACTTTTTATAGTAGCGTTAGTTGCTGTTGAACATATCGGCATTGCGGTACTTGAAATTTTTGCTCCAGCAAAAACACAGGCTGAAGCTTTTGATATGCCATTAGACTTCGTTAAACAAAAAAATGCGCAAATTGCTTTATCTAATCAAGGAATTTATAACGGAATGCTAGGTATTCTCATTTTGGCTATGATTCTCTTATTTACTGGAGCAGTTTTAAAGACTATTTTAATTTTATTGATGGCCTATATCATTATCGTTGCAGTGTATGGTGCATTTACTGCAACTAAAAAAATCCTGTTCTTACAAGGATTACCTGCACTTATCGCTCTAGTTCTAGTTGCAATTTTCTACTAGAAACTTTTATTACAGAAATGGGTACTTTCAATGAAAAAAGATTCACTACTTAAGAGTTCGCTCTGGATTTCGATCAGCGGAATTTTTTCAAGAATTTTAGCAGTTGTTTATATCATTCCATGGAATATTTGGATTGGTCCACTTGCACTAGGTGCCGCCAATGCCCTATACGGAAAGGTCTATAACATCTACAACTTATTCTTGATCATAGCTACAGCGGGGATCCCGTCTGCTATATCAAAAGAAGTCGCAGCTCACAATGCATTAGGTCGTTATGATCAAAGTGAAAAATTACTAAAAAAATATACTCTATACATGACCTTAGTTGGTATAGTTCTAGCCGGATTTATGTTCTTTGGAGCAAAGTATGTGGCAATTATTTTCGCAGCTGGTGACATGCGTGTCATTACTCCAACAAAATACTTAAGTATAGCTATTTTAATAATTCCTGCTTTAGGAATTATGCGTGGTTACATTCAGGGATATGCCTTTATTTCATTTTCGGCCTTCTCACAAGTAATTGAACAAATTGCACGTGTTGCCTACATGCTTTATGCAACATACACTATTATGGTCCTACAAAAAGGCAGCTACATGAGTGCTGTTAATCAGTCTACCTTTGCTTCATTTATTGGAGCCACTTTAGCCTATGCCTTTTTGATCTGGATGAGACATCGTGTGCGTAAATCAATACCTGCAGAAGATGTTAAAACGGCTGCTGAAGTGCCTGATAGTCAATTAACTAAAGTGAATTTTGGCTCAATGTTAAAATCAGCAATTCCATTTTTACTAGTTGATACAATAATGACTGTCTTACAACTTTTTGATCAAACTAGTTTTGTTTGGATATATCAAAACGTTATTCACGCTAGTCAACGTACCGTTGATAACTTATATGCTATGTTTGGATTCCAGGCAAATAAGCTGATCATGGTTTTGGTATCACTAGCTATCTCTGTTTCAGCAACGATTATTCCTGCGCTATCTGCACTAATAAGTCGTAAAGCTAAACAAAAGGATATTCAAAAATTATTAAGAAACATTGTTCAATTTACAATTTTCATCATCTTACCGGCAGCATTCGGTATGATTGGAATTGGTAGTCAACTTTGGACAGTTTTCTACGGAACGGATACTTTAGGTACACAAATATTGATAGTGTCTTGTGCGGAAGCATTTTTCTATTGTATTTTTATGATTTTGGAAAATGTTTTACAAGTAGACGGACGAACTAAAACTTCAATGATCTACTTGGCACTAGCATATCTAATAAAGGTCATTCTTCAATATCCTTTAACTATTTATATGGGAGCCTTTGGACCTGTCGTAGCCACAACTGTTGCCTTCATGATCATGGGACATTTTGCATTTAGGCTTATTAATAAGCAGTATAGTATCGTAGATAAAACGCTGGCTATTAAGTTGCTAAAGATTGTTTTCGATTCTGTTGTTATGTTGATCGTCGTTTATGGAGCAGATTTCCTACTAACTCAATTTATCAACAGCAACACTAAAATTGGAGCTACAATAATCATTGTAATTTGTGCCATTTTAGGTATTATCGTATATGGATTCTTAGTATATAAAGATGGTTCTCTTAAAGTTATCAAAGAAATTCGTGGAACAGAAATATATTAAAAATAAGCCTTACGGCTTATTTTTTTTCGTTATAACGAATGGAAATGATTTTCTATAGCAAATTTGAATTTATTTATGTAAATTAAAAGTAAATATATTTAGGAGATACTCATGGAAATAAGCGATTTATTAAAAAATAAACGTAAAGAAATGAATCTTACTCAAGAAGAACTGGCCAAATCTCTTTATGTTTCAAAACGATCCATTACTAATTGGGAAACTGGTAAAAATACTCCTGATATCGATAGTCTAATACGTTTAGCAAAATTATATGACATTTCCTTAGATGACTTATTACTGAATAATTCTATAGTTGTTAGTAACATCAAAAAACAAATTCAACTTAAAACAATGCACAAATATTTAATGTGCACTTTCGTAACATTCTTAGCGTTCTTTTTTATAATTTCTACTACTGGATTATACGGAGATTTGGCTAAACCTGTTTATTATTCTGCCTTGATTGGCGGAGGTAGTAATGTATTTGCAATAATATATTTTTTAGATAAAATTAACAAATTAGAAAATAAATCTGAAAGTGATTTAATTAAAAGTACCGTTAAATGGATTTTGGGAGGAATAATTATGGTTATCATCAGTATTATTATGATAATTATGGTTAAATACTAAAATACAAGGAGGAAACATTTTATGTTAGTTGGTAGTATCGAAGCAGGTGGAACGAAATTTGTTTGTGCAGTTGGTGATGAAGACTATCGAATAAAAGATAGTGTTCATTTTCCAACAACTACACCTGAAGAAACTTTACAAAAATCAATTGATTACTTTAAAAAATTTGATATCGAGGCATTAGGAATAGCGTCATTTGGACCTATAGAATTACGAAAAAGCTCACCAAAATATGGTTTCATAACATAAACTCCCAAACCTGGGTGGAAAGATACTGATTTCATCGGCACTCTTAAAAAAGAACTGGATGTTCCTATGTTTTGGACAACTGATGTTAATGGATCAGCTTATGGTGAATATGTTATGTCCACTTTATCCAATGAGAAAATCGACTCCCTAGTTTATTACACAATAGGAACTGGCGTCGGAGCTGGTGCAATTTCTGAGGGTAAATTTGTTGGTAGTATGGGACACCCTGAAATGGGACATGTATTATTGAAACGTCATCCCGATGATTTAAACTTCAAGGGAATTTGTCCTTTTCACGGTGATTGTTTAGAAGGTCTGGTTGCTGGTCCAACGTTTGATGCTAGATTAGGTAAACCTGGTAAAGACGTGCCTCTATCCGATCACACATGGGATATTATGGCCTATTACGTGGCTCAAGCTGCTCTTCAAGCAACCTTGATACTCCGTCCAGAAAAAATAGTCTTTGGCGGTGGAGTTGTCAGTGAAGAATTTTTAGTAAAAGTTCGTACACAATTTAAAGAATTATTGAATAATTACGTTGAAGTTCCAGATTTAGATAAATACATTACGATGCCATTAGTTAAAAATAATGGATCCGCAACTCTTGGCGATTTTGCTTTAGCAATTCGTGAAATGCAAGTATAAGGAAAAAAGGAGACTATGCCATATGGCACAGTCTCCTTTTCATATTTTTCAATGTTTATAGCCTAAACGTGTCACAAAAGGCTGCAACCTCCACATAGCCACGAACCACAAATGATTGATGGTGCCAATCATTCGTGGCTCTAGGCTATGTTCCGGTGGCAGACCGCCTTTTGTGGCACTCTTTTAATTAATAAACTCTATAAGCAGAATATTCTTCATTATTAAACGTCAATTTGTCGCCATTTAATGTACAGTATCTGATCCAAGATGCATTGTATCCTTCATCTGAATATAATGCTATTTCGATTTGATCTCCCCCGTATGGATTAAATTCGAAAGTTCCTTCTGTGGTCTTACCATTCTTAGTAATAGATACATTACCTTTTCTATTATGACCATTCGACATGAAAGTATAACTCGTACCATCTTCTGCTTGCCACTTACCAAACAAATCATCTATAGATACAGACCAAGATTCTGGCTCATAATCTACGGAAAATGCTCTGACAAATTCATTGGTAGAAACTTGGTACATCAAAGAGCCATTAATAACTCTAAAATATCCAACTCTCCATGGTGTATTTGCGGCAAGTGCCCTATTCATAACTAAGTCACCTTGTTTGTTATACATACGTGTCAATATTCTAGTAGTTGTAACCCCACCAGCAGACACATCATTAACATTACTTACAGCAGCAAATGAAACTGCAGCAAATCCTGCTACTAAAAGACTTTTTAGTAGTTTTTTCATAAATAAATCCCCCATATTCCTCATTTATACTTCTTTAAATATATGATAAAACATACCCTTATTCAATAATTGTTTTTATTGTCAGCAATAAATTCCATATAAAAAACGCACTACCAAAGTAGCACGTTCTTTTATACGAAATTTACTTTCCGTCCAATTTTTCTTTTTTTCTAAAAATAATAAACTTACTAAAAATATAGTTCAAGATGACCACGACCACATTTGCAATGAATTTAACGATCAAATCATTCATATGCAGCAATGACACACCTATCGTCATTGTTCCTTGATCGATCACCCATGATCCACCACGGAATAAGAAAAACGATCCCATCTCTATCAAAAAAGCCTTCATTGTATCAGTATGCGAGTCGAATACCCACAACTTATTAGTGACATATGCGAACACAACTGATAAGAAATATGCGATCACATTAGCAATTTGATAGTTTAGACCAGTGACATAATTAAAAAACCAAAATCCTACAATATTAACAACTGTTGTTAAAACACCAAAAAACAAATAAGGTATTGTATCTTTATATTTATTCCATAATTCTTCCATAGTTATTCTCAGTTCTCCTAGTGGTTTAATTTCCAATTCTTATAACTTAGTCCTAAGAAGTAAACAATCACCTCAAATGACGAAATAAAGAACGTTACAGGCCAATTAGTAATAAAAGCTAGGTACAATCCCAACCAAACACCTGCTAAAGATAAACCAACTGATACCATAATCAACTTTGGCACTGAGTGTACCAAATATCTTGCTGTTGCACCAGGTAATGTCAATAAAACAAAGACTAACATTGATCCAACTATTTGCGATCCAATACTTACACTAAGTGCAAGTGTGATCAAAAACGCTACTGATAAGAATCTTGTCTTTAGACCAGCTGCACTAGCTCCAATATGATCAAAGGAATCAAATGCCAATGATTTATAAAATAGCAAAATAATAAAAATAACAACAACAGCTAAAATCATTAATTGTTGTACTTCTTTAGAACTGATCCCAACGATACTACCGAATAAAATATTCGTCGCATAGCTACTAGATTGAGATGACAATGATAGAAATAGAATTCCCAAACCAATAAATAAAGAAGAGATAGTACTGATAGAAGCTTCTCTTCTTGATGACTCAGTACTTAAACTACCAACGGCAATCGAACTTACCATAGTAAATAAAATCATCCCTGCCAAAGGAGAGATACCAATCAAAACTCCAAATGAAGCACCAGCAAAACCAATTTCTGAAAGAGTGTGTGATAAGAATGACATATTTCTTGAAACTACAAATACTCCAACTATTCCAGCCGTTATAGCGATGAAAGTACTAGCTATAAAAGCCTCTCGCATAAATTCATAACCAAACATCTTATCTACCACCTAACTCAAACATGTCTTCTGATACATCATCAATACTAATTGGTTTAATAGTCTTATTTGCAAAGAACAAAGCTCTATTAGTATATTTCTTTGATAATTCATAATCGTGCGTAATAAAAATAACAGTTAACTTAAACTTCTTATTTAACTCCTGAACTAGATCCATCAATTGCATTTTTACTTCAACATCCAAACTAGCTGTTGATTCATCAAGAATTAAAACTTTAGGATCATTTAAGAGTGATTGTGCCAAATAAGCTTTTTGCTTTTCACCACCAGAAGCTAAACCTAAAGGACGATTTTTTAGTTCAGTTAAATGAGTCTTTTCAAGAATTTCATTAACTAACTTATTGTCTTCTCGACGCTTAGTAGGGCTTAATTTCCATTTTAAATTTAAGCGAACAAACTGTTCGATATCCAATGGATAATCTAAGTCAATATTTCTAAATTGCGGTACATAACCAATAGTTTGTTTCTTATCAATTATGATTTCGCCACCACTTTTTTTCTCAAGCCCCATCATAATTTTAACCAATGTTGTTTTACCAGAACCATTATGTCCGATAAGACTAATAAACTCACCATCGTTTATTTTAAAATTAACATCTTTAAAAACTAATTGTTTTCCAAATCTTTTCTCTAGATTTTTTGCTTCGATCACTGAATTTTCCCTTTCTATAAAAAAGTAATATAGAGTGTGACAAAAGGCTACGTAGAGGTTGCAGCTTTTTGTTACACGTTTAGGCCATAAAAGTTCGGAAATGCAAAATGAGGCTGTGACGTATGTCACAGCCTCTAACATTTGAGGACATACTATGCCCTATGCATATTATCTGATTATTTAAATTATAGCAAATGAATCTGTTACCAAATTTGGAAATATTGTCCATTTGCAGGTACTAAATAACTACCTAATGGTGAATCAGAATCCTTACTATAAACATTAACTTGATAGCCTGCAACATTATTCCAAGTTATTTTACCATTTGAAACATACTGTGTTGTAGAACGATCATATTTAGATGCCAATGCATTTCCTAAATATGCGGTTGCTTGATCAGCAGTCGTTATATTTACAGAGCTTTGGCTATCTGATTGTGTTGTCTGATTATTATTAGAGTTATTACTATTAGTATTAGAATCTGTACTTGAATTTGATGCGTTACTACCGTTATCTGATTGAGTTTGATCATCAGTACTACTGTTATTAGCATTACTATTTGATGAGGATCCTAAATTGGATGCCGGTGCACTACTTCTTACTGCTGCTTTTTTAGTAGCTTTCTTTGGAGTAGAACTAGATGTCTTAGATGACTTTGTATTCGAATCTGAAGTACTAGCAGATTGTTGACTAGCACAGCCGGCTAATGATAGGGCTGCAAGAACTGTAGCTGCTAGTGATAATTTTTTGAACATTTTGGGTACCTCCCTGTTAGGTATATTGTATCTAAGAGGCAGATTTTATTTCAACAATTAACATTAAACATTAATAAATCTTATCAAAATCGATTTTTTCACCATTTCTGATTTTTCTAGAATATTCGATAGACTTATCAACGATAATACTTTGAGCATCTATAACATTATAGTCATGGTTAGGCGCTTTTTCTTGTGCATAAGACAATTCTGTACATCCCAAAACTATCACATCACAGTTAAACTTATCATGCATAGTTTTTAAAATATAATGATATTTGTCTGCATCTACTGTGCCTTTTTCTTTAATATCATCATAAATCAAACTTTCAACTTCATCTTGAATAGCTTTATCACCTAAAGAGTATTCAAACCCAGCTTCTTTTATCTCATCTTCATAAATGTGGTCAGCAATTGTACCCTTTGTAGCAATCAATCCTACTCGAGCATTAGGATACTTATTTTTCATAACTGACACAGCCATATGAGGCATATGGATCAATGGAATATTAGTAGCTGCCTGAAGCTCTTTATAGTAATAATGAGCCGTATTACAGATTATCACCATAAATGCTGGATCAAGTTTACTTTGTTGCTCAATATCCTCTAGTAAAGGTGGTAAAAAACTAGGCTTACTATTATCCAGTATATGTTCTGTACGATCGGGTACAGTGGCATGATTTACAATAATATAATCCAAGTAATCTTGGTCTTTTTTAGCTTCTGTTCTTTGATTTAGCAAATGGATATAACTCTCAGTTGCAAGAGTTCCCATTCCACCAATAACTGTAAAGAATTTTTTCATATTATTATCCCTCGATATCTTTCAAAATACCTTTGGCAATTACCGTGTCAGTTGGGTAAGGAACATCTACACCTTTAATCTTTTGATATGGATCGTCTCCTTTAGCGGCCAAAACAACAATATCATCACCGCTACTTGTTTCAATCATTTCACGAATTGCACTTGGACGGTCAATAATCGTCTTGACGTCAACTTTTGAATGATCTATCTTTTCATCAATTTGACGACAAATATCAGCTGGGTCCTCAAAGGCTGGATCATCAGTTGTTAAAATTGCTGCATCTGCTGATTCCGTCAATGCCTTAGCAAAACCTTCACGACGTGATACTCCCTTATTACCAGGACTACCAACAACTACCTTAATTTTAGACTTAGGATATTCTTCACGTAGAAATCCTAGTAGAGCTTTCATACTAGCATAATTATGTGCATAATCCACAAAAATAGTTCCGTGATTCTTTGTATTGATATGTTCCATTCTACCTGGAACTCTTGCACTTCTTAAACCTTCGACAATATCTTTGTGATCGACCTTAGCAATTCTTGCTGCAATAATAGCGGCAGCAGCATTTAGTTCATTAAAGTCACCAACTAGACCTAATTTATATTCACCATTTAAATCTAGTTCTTCTGCTTTTTTATCCGTAGCATTTAATTCAAATATGCTATCACTTAAAGTTGTTTCTTTACTTGTGATATTTACATCAGCATCTTTACGTCCAAATAAATAAATCTGATAATCTGAACTAGTCTCTTTTGCGGCTGCGTGTACAATTTCAAATTCATTTGTCTGACGATTAATAATATTTACCTTAGAGTTTATCAACAGTTGCTTCTTACAATATAAGTAATCGGCAAAGGTTGGATGTTCATTTTCACCAATATGATCGGGAGTAATATTCAAAAATCCACCAATATCAAATGTTAAGCCGTAAACACGGTCTTTCTTATATGCCTGTGAAGATACTTCCATCACTAAATACTTAGCACCGTTTTGCACTGCTCGATGCATATCTCTAAATAAATCTAATGATTCAGGAGTTGTTAAATCTGATTTAAACTTATCTTCAGGTTTTGGACCAACGATTCTATCAACAGTTGAAAATAGTGCTACTTGATCTGGAAAAGCACGCTTTAGCATATAGTAAGTAAAATATGATGTTGTAGTTTTACCCTTTGTACCTGTGAAAGCAATAATGAATAAGTCGTTTTCAGGGTTGCCAAAATATGCAGCACTTAATAATGCTAATGCTTTTTGAATATTATTAACGATTATATGATCTACTTCTTTGTCATATTCCTTTTCTGCTACATAAACTTTTACACCTTTAGTTAATGCTTGTTGAAGATATTCTGCTTTAAAATTATTACCTTTACAGAAAAAGATTCCATCAGTTTGATCTTCTTTAGAATTATAACTGATATTAGTTACAACCTCTTTATCATCACTGATCTGACTAGAAACTAACAAGTCATGTTCTTTTAATAAACTAATAGCTTTATCTACTCTTAAACTCATTATATTGCCCTCAACCTGCCTCTAAAATAAATTCTCAAAAAACTCAGTAATTTGATGCCATAAAGACTTTTGAACCTTCTTGATTTTCTTTATAATTACTTCCTCTTTAGGATAAGGTAAATATCCATTTTGACTATTTGTCGCTATTAACTTAACAGTCTTTTTATTTTCCTTAGTTTTAAATCCTAAATCGGTCTTAGATACATTATAGCTTAATGAATTCTCATTGAAATCCTCAGGAAGCCACATATACACATCGTTTTCATTTATATATTTATGCTTCTTATTTGTAACTGTTATTTTTTGATTTTTAGTTAATACCTTTTTGTTAACAAAGTTATCTTTAACGTATTTAGCCAAATTTTGCGTAGCTCGAAATCTCTTATCTAAATCACTATCATCACCACCAGCATCCATAACGATAGTTACGATTCGGCTATTTCCCATTGGCAGCGTACCAACAAAAGAGTCACCTGCTTGCTCAGTAGTTCCAGTTTTTAGACCATCGAATTCATAGCCTTCTTGGTAATCACGGTTACCATTTAACAACAAGTTAAGTGAAGTATAAGTCTTAGTCTCACTACCCTCCGGGAAGATAAAACTTTGCTTTGAAGTAGTCTTTAATATTTCAGGATATTTATTCAAAATATGCTTAACAATAATAGCAATATCGTTTACTGACAGTTTATTTTCAGCATTATTTTGCCCTAGATACATACCTTCTTTAAGGTCACTATTATTTAGTCCTGAAGCGTTATTTATTTCTGCATCTTTAATGCCCCAACTTCTAAGAGTTTTACGCATCAATTTAACGAAACTTGCCTGATCACCTGAAACCTTTTGAGCCAACATCATAGCGGCTGAATTAGAAGATACTATCCAAGCGGCATTATAAAGATCTTTAACTGTATAAGCCTTATCAGTATCTAAACGCACATTAGTTAATTCATCACTTTGCGTCATTTCAGCTTGTTCAGGTGTCGGAGTTAATTGATCAGACTCTTTTAACTTTCCATCTTTAATAGCCTCAGTAACTAGATATAGAGTAATTATCTTGGTAATTGAACCTATGGCAACTTTCTTTTCAGCATTTTTTTGATAAATGATTTGACCGGTATTAGAATCAAACGCCATAACGGCGCTTGCATCAATTTCTGGTTCCTCAACTGCTTTAACATTTTTTAAATTAACTACTGGTAATACTAAAATTACAACTGATAAAACAATCAAGAACCTTTTAAAAAATTTGTTCATACTTATTCCTCACTAATTAATGGAAAATGAATCGTAAACGAAGTCAATTTCTTATCTGAAGTTGCTGTAATAGTTCCGCCATGCATTTCGATCATACTTTTGGCAATAGCTAATCCTAAACCTGTTCCGCCAGTTTTTTTAGAACGTGAATCTTCGACTCGATAGAAGCGTTCAAATAGATTAGGAAGAGACTCTTTAGGAATTGGACGACCATTATTAGCCACCGTCACAACCACTTCATTTTTTTTCTTTGTTGCACTCAAATAAAGCTCCGTAGCACCAGCTCCATATTTAAATGCATTCGTAATTAAATTATTAAAGGTTCTACCCAGTTTTTCGGTATCACCATTCATCATAATTTTTTTAGGTTTTGAATCTACAATTATTTTGATATTACGCTTATTTGCCTCCAACTCAAAATCAGCAGACAACTGCTCCAACATTTGAACCATATCAAAATGGGTGAGATTAAGCTTACTTGTTGCATGCTGAACATTGGCGTACTCAAATAGTGAATTTACTAAATTTTGCATTTCCAATGATTTTTTATAAGCAACATGTGTATATTTCAAGATTTGTTCAATATCTTGGTAATTATTACTTTCAATCAATCCAAGATAACCAATAATAGATGTTAGAGGCGTTCTAATGTCGTGACTAACATTAGTAATAAGTTCATCTTTACTTTTCTCAGAACGTTTTTGTTCTTCAATATGTTGATTAGTATTAGAAATCAATAAATTTATACTGTTAACGATTCCTTGCAACTTTTTATTAACAGTTAAATCAATACTTTGGTCCAACTGACCTCCAGCAATCGTTTCTAATAGTTTTTCAACTTTATGCACTTCATATTGTTGATATGTTTTAACCGCTACATTAATTGAAACGGCCAACTCTATAATAATTACGATTGCTAAAAAGAACCAAATACCCCAAAAGGTGGAGTGGGTTAGGTCTGAACTTAACACTTTTAACACACTACTAATATCACTAAAATTCTGATGACTAAAGAACAATTCTGATATAACGATCAAAATTGCATTTACTATTTGAAATAAAAGAAAGGTGCCTATTCCTTCTGCTAGGAGGACACCTTTTTCTTTACTAGTTAATTTTATTTTCTTATTCAAGGAACTAAACCTCCACCTTATAACCAACGCCCCAAACAGTCTCAATAACCTTTTCTCCGTCGGTGGCTTCTTCTAACTTATCACGCAAGTGGCTAACGTGAACCATTACTGTTTTGGCAGAAACAACACTTTCTTGTTTCCAAACTCGTTCAAAAATTTCATTTGCTGAAAATACTTTATTAGGATGACTTGCTAGTAAGTATAAAACACCAAATTCAAGTGCTGTTAATTGTACTTTACTACCTGATGATGTTACAACTTCATGGGAATCTTTATAGATTGTAATCGGACCTATTTCCAATTTATCTGGAACATTCTTAGCAGATAATTGTTGGCTTCTACGAAGTAACGATCTAACTCTAGCCATAATTTCCAAAGGATTAAATGGCTTAGTTACATAATCATCAGCACCAGTTATAAGTCCTTGAATCTTATCCATATCAGTAGTCTTTGCAGAAACAATAATTATTGGTATTTGAGAATCTTTTCTAACTCGTTTAACGACCTCAATACCATCAAGCTCTGGCATCATAATATCCAAAATCATTAATGAAATGTCACTATGATCTCTTAATGCATCTAAAGCCTCTTGTCCAGAATAGGCCGTAACGGGTTCATAACCCTCATTTTTAATGTAGATACTTAGTAATTCTACGATTTCTTTATCATCATCAACGACCAAAATTTTCATAAGACAAACCTCACAGTGAAATTTACAATATAGTGTTATTATACAATATTATGTTAATGTATTACTAACTTAGAAAAACAAAGGAATAGTAAATGAATTATTTAAAAAAAAGAATCCGTTTTATTCTTATCTTTATTTTCTCGCTTGCAATTTTAGCACTCGTTCAGTGGGAAACAAAAAATAATCCTGGCTTAACCAGTAATAAATTCATCTTAATTTCAGAAATATTGAAAATATCATGTAGTGGTTTTGCTTTATATAGTATTATTCAATTCTTCAGGACAAAATAAAAAGGGTTGTGACATATGTCACAGCCCCTTTTACATTTCCGAACTTTTTTATAGCCTAAACGTGTAACAAAAGGCTGCAACCACCACATAGTTACGAACCACAAATGATTGATAGTACCAATCATTCGTGATTCTAGACTATGTTCCGGTGGCAGACCGCCTTTTGTCACACTTTCTTTTTTAATTTTCTAGTGTTCAGCGTCTGACATCCATTCCTTGAATGATGACTTCTTAATGTCAGCACCCTTGCTGTTGACCTTTGATGCAGCCAACTTGCTTAATCTCTTCTTTTCAGCTTTATCTAACTTTTTCATAATCTAAAACCTCCATATATTTACGTCTTTTAAAGACCTTAAATATGAGTTATAGAGAAGGAAAATAGGTAGCGGTATGTAAGATTGTCCATACTAGTTGGCGTTAACTATATTGCTAGTCAGCGTTGACGCCTGTTCTTTCTGTAATTCATACATCCGATCACCTCTATTTTAGCACAAATTATTTAAAGTGCTAATTTTTAGAAGAAGCTTCTCTCATGAATATCCATTAATTTACGGTAAACAAATCTTGCACCAAATGCTACTGCAGCAACAATTAAGTATCCAATACCATCTAGTGAAGGATTAATAACAGTTGGGATTGCTTGAGCTAATCCTAAGAAGACCATCATCATGGCAAGACCGGCAACTAAGTATCCAATGGTTACTAACCAACCTGGTCTTTCGTTCTTTGGTTTTCTCATCTGCATATTGAACCAAGTCAATAAATAACCCCATAGGAATGACAAAATCAAAAGTGTTAAAATCCCAGTTTGATTTGTTGGTTGTTTCTTATTAGTCAAAGCAACCACGCCATAAAGTAATCCAAACATCGTTAAGAATAACAATGATGTATCAATACCTAATGCCCAGTATGGAGTCTTTTTCTTAGGTTTAACTGGATGAGCAATGTCTCCAGCTTTTTTTGTTACAGGTCCATACAATTGATTAGCAGGAACACCAATAATTTGATTTTCAACAATTTCTCTAATCAAATTATCGACTGATTCTTTGGCTTCATCTTCAGTGAATCCACCCTCGATCAACTTCTTATTTAATTTAAAAACGTATTCTTCATTTTTATTTGTTAGATTTTTGCGTAAATCTTCAATACTAGTACTTTGAATTTTTTCTTTAGTTAATTCTTGTTTTTCTTGTTTAGCAGCCTTTTCTTTCTGTTTAACTGCTGCCTTTTGATTCTTCTTTCTTATATCGTCTGACATTAATTCTCCCCCTGGCTAGACATTAAAGCGGAATTCAATAATATCCCCATCTTGTACTTCGTAATCTTTACCTTCAAGTCTTAATTTACCGGCTTCTTTAACAGCTGCACTACTTCCACAATCATCAAGATCTTTAAAGGACATTACTTCTGCTCGAATAAATCCACGTTCAAAGTCAGAGTGAATAATACCAGCAACTTGTGGTGCTTTCATACCTTTATGGAAAGTCCAAGCACGAGTTTCTTTACCACCAGCAGTGAAGAAAGTTCTTAGACCTAATAGTTTATAACTAGCTTTGATCAACTTATCAAGACCTGATTCACTAACACCTTCAGCTTCAAGAAAGTCTCTTCTATCATCGTCATCTAATTCGGCTATTTCTTCTTCAGTCTTAGCAGAAACACCAATTACTTCAGCGTTTTCTTTCTTAGCGAAATCTTCAATTACCTTAAAGTATTTTGAACTTTCAGGATCTGACATGTCATCTTCAGCGATATTAGCAACATACAAAACTGGTTTAGAAGTTAATAGGAATAGACCTTTAACAATTTTTTGCTCTTCTTCATTGAATTCAATCTCACGAACTGAAACGCCTTCTTCAAGGACAGGTTTGATCTTTTTAAGAACTTCAAATTCAGCAATAGCTTCTTTATCTTTACTTCTAGCTTGTTTTTCTACTTTTGTATAACGCTTGTTAACACTATCAAGGTCAGCAATACTCAATTCCATATTGATAGTTTCAATATCTTCTAGAGGGTCAACTTTACCAGTAACACTAGTAATATTGTCATCATCAAATGCACGAACAACATGAACGATCGCATCTACTTGACGAATATTTTCCAAGAACTTATTACCAAGTCCCTCACCTTTACTAGCGCCTTTTACGATTCCGGCAATATCTGTAAATTCAAAAGTTGTATGGATAATTTTCTTAGCAGGAATAACTTCATCAATTCTTGCTAAACGTTTGTCAGGTACTTCAACCATTCCCACATTAGGATCGATAGTAGCAAATGGATAATTAGCCATCTCCGCACCCGCTTTTGTGATGGCATTAAATAATGTCGACTTTCCAACGTTTGGTAAACCGACGATTCCGGCAGTAAGAGCCATTGTTAAAATTCCTCATTTCTATTGATATTTGGTTGTGCAATTTGTGTTTGTTTTAAATAAAATTGTTCTTTTGAAGGATCAACTTGATCTGCATTAGTCAAAACCTTCTTAAATTTAGTTTTAAATTCACCGCGTGGAATCATCACGATATGTCCGCAACCAAGACATTTCACTTTGATATCCGCACCCATACGAATGACTTCCCAACGATTTTCCCCACAAGCATGAGGCTTTTTCATCGTTATAACGTCTCCTAAATTATACATGCTGTCTCCTCTAATCTAACTTGATCCCTAATAGATCTAAGATTCTATTCAAATCTTTAGTATTAGAAAAATCAATTTCTAGTTTACCACTGCCCTTACGGCTTTCTCTAACTGATACTGGAGTATCGAACTTTTCTACCAATTTTTCTTCTGTGGCTCTGATATATGGAGATTTTGTTGAAACAGTTTTTTTCCTCTTTTTACTGTCATGTTTCGTCTCTGTTGCTAATTGTTCCAATTGACGAACCGTTAAGTCTTCACTGACAGCTTTTTTTGCTAATTTATCAATTTGATCTTTATCTTTTAAACTCAATAATGTCCTAGCTTGCCCCATTGATAAATCACCATTTTGAACTAACTTTTTAGTTGCAGGTGGCAAATTTAACAATCTTAAATAATTGGCAATATATGGACGACTTTTACCTAAGCGTTGAGATACTTGCTCTTGGGTCAAATTAAGTTTAGTAATTAGAGTTTGATATGCATCTGCTTCTTCTAGAGGAGTTAGATCTTCTCTTTGAAGATTCTCCAAAACAGCGATTTCCATCATCCCTGATTCACTTAAGGGACGAATTATGGCTGGAATTGTTTTTTGCTCAGCAATTTTACTTGCTCTAAAACGGCGTTCCCCAGCTATAATTTCAAATCCATTAACACTTTCACGAACAATGATTGGTTGGAAAACACCATTTTGTTGAATTGATCTAGCTAGTTCATTTAAAGCGTGCTCATCAAATGTTTTTCTAGGTTGGTAAGGATTGGGTCTAATATCCTCAAGTGAAAGATCTACAACTGTTTCACTATTTTCATCGATTGCTTCAAATTCAGAAAATATTGCATCGATGCCCTTACCTAAGCCTTTTTTATTTTTGTTTGATGCCATTACGTTTTAACACCTCCTTAGCTAGGTCACGATATGCCTCAGCTCCACGTGATTTATCATCAAAATCAACGATTGGTAAGCCATAACTTGGTGCCTCAGCTAATCTAGTATTTCTAGGTACGATTGCCTTATAAACACGGTCCCCAAAGTAAGATTTTACTTCTCCTACAACTTGGGCACCTAGGTTTGTTCTAGCATCCAACATTGTTAGCAAAACACCCTCAATTGCTAAATTATTATTAAAATGTTTTTGAACCAAACGAATTGTGTTCAACAACTGACTCAATCCCTCCAAAGCATAATATTCACTTTGTACTGGAATAATGATTGAATCACTTGCAGTAAAGGCATTAGTTGATAGTTGTCCTAAAGAAGGTGGACAATCGATCAAAATAATATCGTATTTGTCATCAACCTCTTCTATTCCGGATCTCAATCTAGTTTCACGAGCCATCATAGTTGTAAGTTCCATTTCAGCACCAGCAAGCTGAATCGTAGCTGGAACAATATCAAGATTTGGATGTTTTGAATGAATAATAGTTTTAGCTAAAGGATATTCGTTGACTAAAACATCATAAATATCTTTTTCAACGTGAGCCTTTTTAATACCTAATCCACTTGTAGCATTTCCCTGAGGATCAGTATCAATAATCAAAACTTTTTGGCCAAGATCAGCCAAACATGCACCAAGGTTGATAGTAGTTGTTGTTTTTCCTACACCACCCTTTTGGTTTGCGACAGATATTTTTCGTGCCATTTTATTCCCCTATTCTCCAATCTTCAAAAGATTGTTTAACATTTATTAATTCTATCATTTTAATAGGTAACTTTTAGAATTAATGATTATCCAACGAGTGGTTTTCTAGCCGGAGTACCTGGCTTTCTAGGATATTTTTTTGGTGTCACTTTAGTCTTTTCAACAAAAATAAAGTTTCTAATACCTTCGTCATTTGGCAATTCAAATGATTTTTGATCTGTAACTTTACCACCTAAAAGACTAATAGCATATTTAGCTTCACTCAATTCTTCAGGTGCTTTTTCAGATTTCATAGCAATAAACTTTCCACCAACTTTAACAAATGGTAGACATAACTCCGTTAAAACATTCATGGCTGACACAGCGCGAGCCGTTACAACATCGTAGTTTTCACGATAAAGTTTATTTTTACCAAGCTCTTCAGCACGACCATGTACTAAATTAATACCTGTTAAGTCTAATTTCCCAGCTAAATTATTCAAAAACTTAATTCGTTTATTCAAAGAATCAATCATTGTTATCTTTAATTTAGGGTTAACTATTTTTAATGGTATCGAGGGGAAACCAGCCCCTGAACCGATATCACAAAGTGATAATTCGTCAGTTAAGATTTTGTCGTCTACAAATCCTAAGACTAAAGAATCATAAAAATGTTTTAAGTATACTTGTGATTCTTCTGTTATTGACGTTAAATTCATTACTTTATTAGTTTCAACTAATTCATGAAAATAAATTTGGAATTGTTCTTTTTGTTTGTCACTTAACTCAATACCTTTTTGTGATAATGCCTGATAAAATTCTTCCGGTTTCATTTAAATCCTCCACTCGTGAAACACTTGTTTCACACTTGTTAATCGTATATTATTCCTCAAACAAATTCAATGATAGTTATCCATTTTAAAAGTGTAAAATCATCCTGAATATTGGATTTTTTATGAAATTTTGAACAAAACTTTGATACGATATTGATAGTTATTATTATTTTTTAGGGGGGGATCTACATGAAGTGTCCAAATTGCGGGGCACCTATTAAGGGTGACCAGAAATTTTGTAACAAGTGTGGCTTTAATTTAACTACCGTTGATCAAAAATCAGAAAGTACAAATGATACAAAAAAAGTTTCTGTATCTAATGAAACTAAAACGGTTGATGAAAATAGTCAAAGTCATAAGGAAGTAGTACAGGAAAAAAAGACGAGTCCTATTCTGGGATTTTTTAATAATAATCCAGCACTTATATTCATCTTTGTTTTACTGTCTGCATTGATCTATTGTTTCAATACTGATATTGGAATTATTATTTTTATTTTGGGGATTTTTGGGATCCTATATCTTTATTCAAAGAACAATAAAACTGCTAAAGAAATAGAACTCAACAAAACATTAGAGGGAATTATCCCATTAAAAAGTCAAAAAAATAATAATCTCTTGCTATTAGAGATATTGGCATATGGTTCTAATGTGATTGCTGTTTTCAAATTACCAATTTTAGATTTAACCGATATTTTTAAACTTGCCGATTCAGATGTATTTACTTCTGGGATAATGAGTCATTTTAATGACCTTTTCAATAATGGCAATATCTCACTATTTAAACTTGGTACATTGACATCCAAACTATCAAGCATTCTATCAGCTTATTACAAAGACTATAGTACAAAAGAAATGACTGATGTTATACGTGGCTTGTCAGAACTGAAATGGGGAATCTACATAATTATTTTCTGTGTTTTCCTAGCCATTATTTCAAAGTTTATCAAAAACTACGAAATTCCAATTCAATTAGTATCAGGCGTTTTACCAACTTTAATTTATCTATTTGTATATTTCAAAATAAAAAATGGCGATTCCGATTATGCTATTATCTCTACATTTTTAGGTTCCGGTTTTTACTTGGGATTGATTGCCTCAATTGTACTTGTAATAATCTCTTTGATTCGATTGGGAAAGTCTAAGAAGGCCTAACTATGAAGAAAAAAACTTTTATTAATATCATTTTATTAATGTCATTAATTATTTCTAGCGTTACATTCATCACTGCATGTACTAATAAAAGCGAAAAACACTCGCAAGATTCAAAGGTAGTCAAAAAATATAAAAGTAAAAAAGTAAAAAAGGAAGCAAAAATTAAAACAGTGGCAGATACGCTAAAGAACTCATCAAAAAAGAAGTTAATTTATGCACCATTAGGTGATTCTTTATCTGTAGGACTTTTTGCCGACAGTAAGGCAACACGTTTTACAACTTTATTCACTAAAGATATTGAAAATGCCACTGGTAAAAAAGTATCTGAAGATGGCATTTCAGTAGTTGGAAAAACAGCTTCTAACTTCGGTGTCTATCAGGTGAATAGTATTGTAGAAAAAGATCCTGATATTGTTACAGTCGAATTTGGAACTAATGATGCTGCTGGGGGAGCAACAACTAGCGCATTAAACGCATATGAGGTTTCCATGAACAAAATCGTCGATACACTTAAAGAAAGAACCCATGCACAAATTATTTTGATGACAACTTGGTCGCCTAAAGGCGGTGAGCACGCTCAAGATGATAAGCAATTTGACCAAATAGTTTATAAAATTGCTAAGGAAAATAACTTACCCGTCGCCGATCTATCAACCATCTGGGAAAATAACGATAATGTAACGGGCCCAGCCGGAAAAACTATTAGTGATTTTTCAGATTATTTGACTAGAGATAACTTCCATCCTAATCAATTAGGACACGATAAAATTGCTGAACTTTTGAACCAAAAATTAAATCAGGAGGGTACTTATGAACGATAAAGAATTTTGCCCTAATTGTGGTAAACCAGTATCTAAGTCAGATGATTTTTGTCAAAACTGTGGATATGCTTTAAAACAATATCGTGAAAATAATAAAGAGGATTCAATTACACAACCAAAGCAAACTGAAAATCATCAACAGACTCAACAAAACACTCCAATAACTCACAACAAGAAGAAATCTCCTTTGATACCTATTATCTTAGTAGTTGTTATCTTGATAGCAGCATATTTAGGAGGTAACTGGTATTTTAGTAAATCTCGTCAATCGCAAGTATTGTCTGACAATATGACTAGTGGCGTTACCTCAAGAATGGCGTCTGCTGCGGTAACAGAAAGTGGTAGTAAAATTTCTGAGTCTGATCTAAAGCCATTAAGCAATTTGTATATTAAAGATAGCTCTACTAGTGAACAAGTAAAAAACTCTATTTTAAAAGATAGTCAATCGACTAACTTCAAAGTAGCCGAAGTTGGAAAATATCTGGGTCTCTTCCCTAAATACAAAATTGTAATTGTTAAACAAGCAATTGAAATTGAAACAAACATTGATAATCCATCATTCAAATTAAATGGAAAATCAATTTCATCTAGAAATGACGATGGCGAATACAAATTATCAAAACGTATTCCTGGTTTATACAAAGTTTCAGTAAGTGGCAAAAAAACTAAACAAGTCATAGTTCCAGTCGCTGGTGAGGCTGATGAGTACACTATTAACGAGGCTAATATTTCCGATGACGATGAAGACGATGTATCAACAACTGAACAACCAGCAAGAACTAGTCGCAGTAGCCGCAGAACTTATACTCCAAGTAAAGATGATGAGGACGAATACTATGAGCCTTCAGACGATGATGAAACTTTCCTTGGATCATGGACTAATGACACATCTACAGTAACCTTCAACGACGACGGTACATATAGCCTAGATGATAAGACTGGTACTTATAAAGTTAATTCATGGCATGGTGATCAAGTATCTATAACTTACTATGAAGACGGTAAGTCAGGTCCTGGTTGGACAGCAACTTATACATTAGACGATGATTCACTTGAGTTAAATTCAAACCACATGACATGGTATAGATAAAAAAATAAAGTCGGATCAATTATATGATCCGGCTTTATTTTTATCGTAAACTTCAACACAAAAATCCTTTTTACCGCAATTTGGACACGTTAATTTTCTAGTTTTTAGATTGTGCTTTGCGAAGAATGACTGTTTAAAACTTGGTTTGAATTCCGTATTACAGTTAGGGCAAATATAATTAGTATTTTGATAATAGACTTTAGTCAGAATAACAGCTGCAATGACAACTAATACCATCCCTAAACCAAACCAAATCCAATTACCTGTTAACAAAGATACAATTAAAGTTCCTATCTCAATGACATCAAGGATCAAGCCAAAACCTAAAATTTTAATATGTAACTTACGTAAAGATTTTTTGTTTTCCATAATGTAATCTATATCATCTATTGATTTTATAGAGAAATTATCCAAGCTTGGAAGGCTCTTTTTCATTTTCTCGATAATTTTTATTTGCAGATGTGCCTCATTCAATTCATTTTTAAGCTTTTTTTCCTGTTCATCTAATAAAAGAGTTAAAATCTTACTAGAGTTGCTTTTTACTAGTATCTGTCGAATAGAATCTAAAGTTAGACCCATACTTTTTAAGAGCAAAATCAATTTCAATTTTTTTAAGTCTTGGTCATTATATAAACGGCGACCATTTTCTGTTCTGGAAGAAGGATTCAGCAAATTTTTCTTATCATAAAACTGAATAGTTTTTACAGACACCTTACCAGCTTTTGCAATTTCACCTGTTGTATATGACATAGATCTCACCTCCTTAACCTCTTTATACCCTATGCTCTAAGGTCATGAGCAAGTTTTTTGTCGTTATGGACTCGTTATAATTTTTAAAAATTGAAATTCCTTTATTATAATTCTACAGTATACTTAAGTTACTAGACCAACCATTAGATAGGAAAGGAGGAAATACTACGTATAAATTTTTCGTACAACCACAAATAGATCAAAAAAAGAATTCAATTTTCGGGTATGAAGTTTTACTTCGTAAGCAAGATGACAAGGGAAATTGGTATGTTCCTAGCGATTTTACAGCCCTACCAATCAATGAACAAACCGCTTTGATCGAAAAAACATCTAGCATTTTACATACAGCTACTAAAAATATAGTTATAGCTTTCAACCTTAATAACAAACAAGCTAATGATCCACTAACTATTGGCGCAATTATTACGCTCAAAAAAAGAATTAACCCGGCTGCTCTAACGATTGAACTAACTGAAGCACCCACCTTATCGGAAATAAAGGATTTAAGTACGATGTTACATCAATATGATATTGATCTAGTTATTGACGATGTCGGAACAGGATCTAATACTTATAAAAATGTAAAACATCTACTACCCTATGTAGATCAAATCAAGTTTGCCATGCAAAATCTTCGTATGGCTGGTGAAGCTGAAAAGATTCCTGAATGTCTTTCTTTTTGGGTAAAACAAGCCAAAAAGTATTGTCTCAACATGATTTTGGAAGGTGTAGAAGATCATTCCGACCAAACATTGGCAGAAAAATTCGGTATTAATATTCAACAAGGTTACCTTTATGGAAAGCCTAGTTTAGTTTAAAACAACAGTTGCTATTCAACTGTTGTTTTTTTTATAATTAAATGGTTATGTAAACGTTTTACCGGAGGGAAATAATGATAATAAAAAAATATACGTTAGATGATCTAGCACGAATGATCGATCACACAAATTTACATGCATATGCTTCTGATGAGGATATGATCAAACTTTGTGATGAGGCTAAAGAATACCATTTTAAAATGGTAGCAATAAATCAAGTTCAATCCAAAACATGTTATGAACAATTAAAAGATACTGACATCGATATTGGTGCTGCAATCAGTTTTCCTTTAGGCCAAACTACAATCGAATCAAAACTATTCGATACTAAAAATGCCATCGACAATGGTGCAAATGAAATTGATTACGTTATAAATATTACTGAACTTAAAAATAAAAATTACGATTACATCGAAAAAGAGATGTCAGAAATGGTTGAGCTTTGTCATAGTAATTCTGTCTTAATCAAGGTCATCTTTGAAAACACTTATTTAACTGATGAAGAAATTGCTGAAGTAGCTAAAATAGCTAAGAAAGTTAGACCAGATTTTATTAAAACATCAACCGGTTTTGGCCCTAGCGGAGCCAAAGTTGAAGACGTTAAACTTATGAAATCCATCGTCGAAGATGATGTTTTAGTCAAAGCTGCTGGCGGAATTAGAAATTCTGATGACTTCTTGGCCATGATCTCAGCTGGTGCTGACAGAATCGGTACCAGTAGCGGTGTTAAAATCATTAATGCCTTGAAACAACATATGAAAGATGACGATGTTGATTCAATTAAAATCGGACGTTAAAAAAAGTTCAATCAAATAAATGATTGAACTTTTTTCTACGCCATAGCATCCCAAGCCGGTAAGACTACAGGTTCTCTATTGAATATTGCTAGTTCTTCTTTAGTTAAAAACTTCTTATTAATAACAACTTCGTAAATATTATCCTCAAACCAAGCATTATCCGCTGTAAAATATCCTTTTTCTCCATTGGCCTCACCCCAGGAGTTTTCAACTTTCCAACGATTAGGTTTTGAGTCAATCAAATTAACGCCCGTTAAAACCATCGCATGAGAAACTTCTGATTGTCTGTAATCTAGCGCATCACCCTTAGCTAATTTCATATCTGTTCCAAACAACTTATCAAATTGATACAAGTCACCGAAAAGTAAACCTTGGTTTCTTTGTGATTGATTCAAAACATCATTTCCAAACCAAACTGTATCATTAGCTTTTAATTGTTCAATACTTAATTCTTCCAGTCTTTCAATTGGCAAATTCAAGTATTTCTCAGTTACTCCACCAACAATATTACCGTCGGTTTCAATAGTATAAACTTGATTATATTCTTTACTCTTTTGTGGTGAGTTCATAATGTTAACATAATCATCAAGCTTCATAGTAAAGTATTTATTTAAAAACTCTTTAGGTGTAATACTCGATTCTTCAATCATTTTATCGTCATCATTACGGAGTGATAATTCAAATTTAACCGGTGGTTGACCAAATGAATATACACACAATTTATAAACTTCTGATAACATTTCCTCTACTCGTTTGTCGATGTCTTTAGAATTATCAGTTACCATCTGTCTTAATTCAATACCGTTTTTACGCAACATTTTCTTCAAAACAGCATTAAATTCAGACGTATTATCAGAAGCGTTAGTTTCTGGCATTGCATATGCTGGTATAATCCCATATTTATTAATTAAATCAGCTGCATATTGCCATTGACCTCCATCACCGTTAGGATAGGTAAAGAGTAAATTGACTTTACGATCACTAACCGGAAGATCAGCTGTTTCTATAATATTTTGGTAAAAGTAATTAGCTTTTTCTAGGCGATCCCAAAATGAAAGATAATTTTGAGATAATTCAAAATCCTTCATATTATATTTCATTGCAAATTCAGTTCTTAAATTTGTAAGTGCAGAAAATAACCAACAACGTCCAGAGCGTTTTTGATTGGAAACTTTTCCTGTTGGGACCTCAATATTAAAAGTAGGATTTAACTTACTTTTGGCCTCAATATTTTGAGCAGTCTTGAATATTCCTACCTGTGCAACAGAGTTTTTCAAAACATTATTAGTTGCATCTTGATTTAAGTTCTTACGGAAATCTGCTAAAATTTCCTTATTAATTTCTTTAGTCAATTAAATCACCTCATATTTAAATATATTACAATACTAAGATTCACATTGGAGATAATTATGCCTGAAACAATTAAAATTGCTTATTTATACGAAGATCTAATGAACACATATGGAGATAGTGGCGACGTTAAGATCCTATCATTTCTCTTAAAGGAACAAGGTTACAATACACAAGTAGATAACGTTAGTTTAGATGAAGATTTCAATGCTTTTGATTATGATTTCTTATTTTTTGGTGGTGGACAAGATTTTGAACAATCCGTTGTTGCTAAAGATATTTCCAAACATAAAGAAACTATTACTGATTATATTGAAGCAGATAAGCCAATGCTTTGTATATGTGGTGGATATCAATTCTTAGGTAAATTCTACGAAACAAGTGGTGGAGAGACTATTCAATGCCTAGATATCCTACCTTTCCACACTGTATTTAAGGCAGATAGTCGTATGATTGGAGACACTGAATACCAAACTGAATGGGGCAATGTTAAAGCCTTTGAAAATCATAGTGGACGTACATATTTCGACAACAAGGAAATGTTAAAACCACTAGGAAAAATGATTGAAGGATACGGAAATAACCCTGAAGATGGAGTTGAAGGTATGCGTTATAAAAACGTAATCGGAAGCTATTCTCATGGTCCAATCTTAAAAAATGAAAATATTGCTCGTGCAATTGCAGATAAAATCATTAAATCTCACAAAGAAAGAGTCGCTGAAAAAGCTTAAAATTTTTGACCTAATAGAAATAAGTAGAGTGGGACAAAACGTGCTCAGCTTTCGAGCATTAAAGCAAATAGCGCCAGTAATCCGAATTTGGATTGCTGGCGCTATTTGGGTTAAGCGGAAAAAGCTATGTTTTATTCCACGTTTATGCAGCATATTTTATTGAATATTAAAAACTAATTGATAAAACCAAAACAAATCTCAGCAATATTTAAAAACTTAGGTTAGAATGATCGTGTTAGTCAATTAAACAGTAACGGAAAGGGATTCCTAATAATGATGAACAAAGAAAAGTATGAAACAAGTACGGCTGAGAATCATGTTGATATTATAAATTTGGCTAGTCTTGAAGACCGCGTTAAAGATCATATGAGTAATGAAAAAGGTGCTTTTGGTTATATTCGTGGTGGTGCTGAGGATGAGTGGACACTTAACGAAAATACTGAAGCTTTTAACGACAAAGAAATCATGCCCCGTGTCTTACAAGGAATCGATCATGCAGATCTGAGTACAAAGTTATGGGATATTGATTTGAAGACTCCGATTATTCAAGCCCCATCAGCAGCTCATGGCTTGGCTCATGTTAAGGGGGAAACTGATACTGCTAAAGGTGTTGCTGCTGCCGGTTCAATTTACTCAATCAGTACATACGCAAGTACGTCTGTTGAAGATGCCTCCGCTGCTGCTCCCGACTCACCAATGTTTTTTCAATTGTATATGAGTAAAGATGATAAGTTCAACGAATTTTTAATTAAAAAAGCTGTTAAAGCTGGTGCTAAAGCAATCATTATGACAGTTGATTCAACACTTGGTGGTTATCGTGAATCAGATGTTATCAACAAGTTCCAATTCCCATTACCAATGCCTAATTTAGCTGGTTATTCAGCTGGCGATGGCGAAGGTAAAGGTATTGGTGAAATTTACGCTTCTGCTAAACAAGGAATTGTACCTACAGATATTCAAAAAATCAAAGATATGTCAGGACTTCCAGTCTTTGTTAAGGGTATCCAATCACCAGACGATGCTGAATTAGCCATTCAATTTGGTGCTGATGGTATTTGGGTTTCAAATCACGGTGGTCGTCAATTAGATGGTGGCCCTGCTTCATTCGCCTTACTTCCATACATCGCTGAAGTAGTCGATAAACGTGTGCCAATCGTATTCGATAGTGGTGTTCGTCGTGGTGAACATGTTTTCAAAGCTCTAGCAAGTGGTGCTGATTTAGTTGCATTAGGTCGTCCTATCATTTATGGATTGAACTTAGGTGGTGCTCAAGGTGTCACTGATGTTATCGAACATTTGAACATGGAACTTGCAATTACTATGCAACTTGCTGGTACTAAGACAATTGATGATGTTAAGAATGCTGAATTGTTAGACTAGATTTTTGATAATTCAGTAGGTGTTTTTAAAATTTGATAATCAGATATATCAAAAACGTCTATGTGAGATTAATATTTAACATAGGCGTTTTATTATATCTTTAGTATGTAAATGGATTATTTAATTTTGACCGTTTTCGTATAACTTAGGAAGATCTTTCAAGAATTTCTTACGAACTTCATCGGTTGTAAGATTGACTTCTCCAAAATGAATCCAATTGGTATTTTGAGGATTAATGCCTAAGTCATCAAAAGTCCGATTTATTAGATTACCTTGAATTGGGTCACCGGATTGATTTTTTAAGTAATCCTTGGTGATTGTAGATGTCGTTATAACGGTAGCTTTTTTAATGTATGTCAATAGTCCTCGCCAAGGTTGATCTTCATAAGCAAAATTTTTCAGCATAACTTTATCGAAAAAGCCCTTCAATTCAGCTGGTATATTGTGCCACCAAATTGGAGTAACAAAAATTAATTCATCAGATACTTTAATCTGATTCTGATATGTTTTGACTAGTTGATATGGGGTATCACCACGACTGTACATCTTAAGTTCAGCAGCTGAAAATTGTGGATTAAAGTTATCTTGATAAAGGTCAATTACTTGATAATCTTGATTGGTTCTATCAAAATAATCAGTTAGGTTTTGCAAAATGGCGTGATTAAAACTTCTGTTATATGGATGTGTATAAATAACTGTTTTCATAAACATATGCTCCTTTAATTTATGAGCCTATATTATGTTAGTATGTGAAAGACGGCAAGTACGCAAAATAAAGTGTGATACTAACCCAAAGGAGAGTGTAATGGAAGATATTGACTATATTAAGGAGAACCGTTTAGAAGACACTGGCTTTTCCTATACATTAAATTTGATTGGCGGAAAGTACAAAATGCAGGCGTTATACGCTATCTCACTTAATCATAGTCCCTTGAGATATAATGCGATGAAAAGATTGTTAAGTCCAATCTCTTTCAAGAGTTTGACTAATACGCTCAAGGATTTGGAGCATTCAGGATTGATATATCGAAAGGAATATCCGCAAATACCTCCAAAAGTTGAATATGGCTTAACTGATTTGGGCAAATCACTAATTCCAGTATTAGATACGATCTGCACTTGGGGTGAGAAACAAATGAAGTAGATCTGTTGAGCTAATATTTCTATTTAAACAATAAAAAAGTGATAGCATGACAAATCATGCTAAGTTTTCGAGTATTAGGGCGAATTAGAGTAGAAATCTAATTTTAGATTCTTTCTTAAACTTGATTACTTTTACAAAGGACAATAAATAAGAGTGAATAAATTCCATATTTACTAGGGATTTATCCACTCTTATTTTTTCTTCAATTCCGCCCTACCCAAATGTAAGAAAGAAAACGATTTTGCTTTCATAAATAAAATCAAACTATTTTTAAAATTAATTGTTGCCTTATAGTGCACTCCAAGGTGTAGAGTTAAAAACGTATTAAATTATTAATAACAGGTGGAATAATATGGGGATTTTTTCTCGATTGGGTTGGTTCTTTAAGCATCGATGGAAACAATATTCACTAGGAGTATTGGCTCTATTGTTAGTGGCCGTGTGCAATGTGGTACCTCCGCGTATTGTCGGAATTATCGTTGATGCGGTTAGTAAAAGAACAATGACTATTAACTTTTTGATTATGAATTTACTTTTACTACTTTTAGTAGCTATTTTAGGATACTTTTTAAGGTTCGTATGGCAAAAAATGATTTTTGGTAGTTCATACGTTTTAGAACGTGACTTACGTAACCGACTATTTCGACATTTTATGAAGATGGATACTACCTTCTATAAGAAATGGCGAACCGGTGATTTAATGGCTCACGCTACTAATGATATTGACGCTGTTAGAGAAGTAGCTGGTCCTGGTGTTTTGACATTAGCCGATTCACTCATAACCGGCTTATCAATGATTTTTGCCATGGGGATGTTCGTTAATTGGAAATTAACATTTTATGCAATCTTACCTTTAATACTATTAGCAGTTATGGCTAATATATTGGGAAATAAGATCCATGATGCTTTTATGAAATCTCAAGCAGCATTTTCTAGTATCAACAATAAAACTCAGGAAAGTATCGTTGGAGTCAAAGTATTAAAAGCGTTAGGTCAAGAAAAGCAAGACGAACAAGATTTTGATAAATATGTTGATGAAAATATTAAAGCCAACAAAAAATCTTATCGTTTAGATGCTTTATTTGATCCTCTAACTTCGCTTATCATGGGAATTTCATACGTTATTACGATAATTTTGGGTGGTTTAGCTGTTATTCATTCTCAAATAACTATTGGTGAACTTGTTTCTTTTATTACCTACATGGCTGAATTGACTTGGCCAATGTTTGCAATTGGTAGTTTATTTAACATTCTCGAAAGAGGGTCTGCAAGTTACGACCGAATTACCGAGTTACTTGGTGAAAAATCATCCCTTGTTGCGCCTAGACATGAAGTTACAGTTTCTCCAAAGGGTACATTGGATTTTGAAATCAAAAAGTTCCATTATCCTGACGATAAAGCCACAGCCTTAAGCAAGGTTAGCTTTGAATTAAAAGAAGGCCAAACAATGGGGATTGTCGGTCCTACTGGTGGTGGAAAGTCCACAATTATTAGTTTATTAATGAGAGATTTTGACCATTATAACGGTCAAATAACGGTAGATGATCACGACATTCGAGATTTCAAACTGGATAATTATTTAGACACTATTGGATATGTTCCTCAAACCAACTTTTTATTTTCAACTGACATTCGTGACAATATTAGGTTCGCCAATATAGATGCCACTCAAGAACAAGTGGAAAAAGCTGCTCATGTCGCTGATTTGGACAATGATATTAAAGATATGGAAAAAGGATACGACACTTTTGTTGGTGAGCTAGGTGTTTCACTATCCGGTGGTCAAAAGCAAAGACTAGCAATTGCCAGAGCGATTTTAAGTGATCCTGGATTATTGATTTTAGATGATTCACTTTCTGCGGTTGATTCTAAGACTGAACGAAATATTGAAGAGCGAATTGCCGAGAACAGACGTAACGGAACCACTATTATTGCTGCAAGCCGTTTGAGTTCCGTTGAATATGCCGATCAGATTTTAGTAGTCGACAATGGAACAATCATTGAACATGGAACACATCAAGAATTATTGGCAAATAAAGGTTGGTATTATGATACTTTCAATCTTCAAGCCAAAAATGCTGAAATTGAAGGGAGGCTGAATAATCGTGAGTAAAAATGAAAAAGAAACGATCAACGATATTCATGCCCTCTCCAAAAAACAGCAAAGAAACATCTTAAAGCGATTATTAGGATTTGCATGGGCTTTTAAACGTCAGTTTACTACGGCAATAATTTTTGCCATTAGCTTAAGTATTATAAATATAATCCTGCCAAGACTTTTGCAATACTATATGGATCACTATTTAGTTCATCAAAATACTGGTATCCAAATCATTGTAGGATTCGCTTTAGTTTATTTTATTGGAACCATAATCAAAGCCATAGTGCAATTCATCCAAAACTTTGCTTTCTCTATGGGAGCTGAAAGAACTCTAGAAAGAATTCGCAGCCAGTTATTTCGTAAATTGCATACTTTAGGAATGGATTACTTCGATAAAACTCCTGCCGGTTCGATTGTTTCAAGAGTTACTAATGATACTAAAACCCTATATGATTTCTGGACTCTGTTTTTAATGATTTTAATTGCATCATTTTCGATGATTTCAGCATTTATTGCAATGCTATCAGTAAATGTGACTTTAGCTATAGCGACTGCCCTATTCGTAATCGCCTTATATTTACTAGTTTGGTTATATCAACATCTTAGTTCCAAAATATATCAACGTTTACGTGAGTATTTGAGCCAAATCAATACTAAACTCAATGAATCTCTTATGGGCATTAGTATCATCCAGCAATTTGGTCAGCAAAAAAGAATGATCTCTGAATTTGAAAATAAAAATAATCAGTATTTCAATCAGAGAAATAAAATGATCAATGTAAACTCATTTTTACTTTATCCAACTATTACACTTATGTTCACATTGTCAGAAGTTATTTCCCTTGGTGGATTTGGACTGGAAAGTACCCACACGATCGTTGCAGCTGGTGTAATTTATGCTTTTATTTCTTATCAGCAAAACTTCTTCAATCCTTTGTCGAATGTAATGAATTACATGTCATATTTTCAAGATGGGATGGTAGCCGGATATAGAATTATGAAATTATTTGATAATTCAACAACTACCCCTATTCAAAATGAACACAGTTCTTCAAAAATAGAACTAGGAAAAATAGAATTTCGACATGTGACCTTTGGCTATCTACCAGACGAACCCATTTTAAAGGACATTTCTTTTACAGTTAAGCCTGGTCAAACCTTAGCATTAGTTGGCCATACTGGTAGCGGTAAAAGTTCAATTATAAATATATTGTTGCGCTTTTATGAGTTTGGAGAAGGTCAAATATTGATCGACGACCATGACATACGCGATTACTCCACTAATGAACTTAGGAAAAAAATTGGATTAGTAATTCAAGAACCATACTTATTTTATGGTGATATTGCTAAAAATATCAGAATGTACGATGACGATATCTCCGATCAACAAGTTCAAAGGGCGGCCGAATTTGTGGACGCTAATGAATTTATTGAAAAACTTCCAAATAAGTATCATGCAAAAGTAAGCGAACGTGGAAGTAGTTTTTCGACAGGTCAACGTCAATTAATATCATTTGCCAGAACTATAGTTAGAAATCCTAAAATATTGATTTTGGACGAAGCGACGGCAAATATCGACCCTCAAACAGAACAAAGTATCACTCGCGGACTATCCAAAATGAGAAGTGACCGTACAACTATTGCCATTGCTCATAGATTATCCACGGTTCAAGATGCCGACCAGATTTTGGTGCTTAGTCACGGACGTATAGCCGAAAGAGGTACACATGACGAGCTACTAAAAGCTGGCGGACTTTATTCAGAGCTTTATGAACTTCAGTCTATGAATTAAATAAAAAGGAATAGGTGGAAAAATGAAAAAATTAATTAATGAAGATTATTTTGATGGCGAACGTCCTTTATTTAAGGAACATGACGCCCAAATAAATGACACAACTTTTGGTGAAGGTGAATCACCTCTAAAGGAAACACATGACTTAGACTTAAACAACGTAGTATTTAAATGGAAGTATCCACTATGGTATTCAAAAAATATCACCGTTGATGATTCAATTTTTGAAACAATGTCACGTTCAGGAATTTGGTATACAGATAATATCGAAATTACAAATTCCGCTCTCCAAGCTCCCAAATTATTCAGACGAGCAAGTCAAATTAAACTAGAAAACGTCCACTTCTCAGATGCAGAGGAAACCATGTGGAGTTGTAAAGATATAAATTTAAATAACGTTCAAATCAACGGCAACTATTTTGGAATGAACAGTGAAAATATTTATGCTGAAAACATTAACGTCGTAGGTAATTATGTCTTTGACGGTGCTAAAAATATTGAAGTTCATAATTCAACATTCGTATCAAAAGACGCCTTTTGGAATTGTGAGAATGTTACTATTTATGATTCAAAAATTAGTGGTGAGTATCTAGCTTGGAATACTAAAAATCTTACTTTAGTAAATTGCACAATTGAAAGCGAACAAGGTCTTTGTTATCTAGACAATCTAAAGATGATAAACTGCAAAGTATTGAGAACCGATTTAGCTTTTGAGTACTGTTCAAATATTGACGCAGAAATTACAACAAACGTAATGAGTATCAAAAATCCAATCAGTGGAACGATCAAAGTAAAATCCGTCGATAATATTATTTTCGATGATCCCGAGATTGATCCAAATAAAACAAATATTACAACAAAAAAATTAGTTAAATAAACGCTATAGAAGAATGAGGCCGTGACGTATGTCACAGCCTCATTCTTCATTTCTAAAATTTTATATCCTAAACGTGCAGCAAAAGGCTGCAACCTCCACATAGCTACGAACCATGAATGATTGATGGTGCCAATCATTCGTGGTCCCTAGGCTATGCTCCGGTGGCAAAACGCCTTTTGCTGCACTCTTATTTTTATTCAGTTATATAATCTAACAATTTAAAAATAATGATCTTATTTTCTTCTGGAACCGGATAATCCATAATCTCGTTAGGTGTTTGCTTTAAATCAGAATTTTCCGTATAACTTCCATCGTTAATTGCAATTTCTTTCACATCATCCGTTTGAGGCTCAAAATGGAATTGTAAGCCAATAACACGATGATTCATTACAAATCCCTGATTCTTCAACAAATCACTTGAAAATAGCAGTTTGGCCTCTTTAGGAATCTCAAACATCTCTTCATGCCAATGTAAAGCCATCAACTTATTTGGTATCTCGGGAATATCATGCGTTTGCAAATAAACAGGTGCCCATCCAACTTCTTTAACTGGCGATTTTTCAACGGAATAACCCATCGTTTTAGTAATTTGTTGAGCTCCATAACATGCCCCAAACATTGGGATATTTTTATCAAGCAACTGTTTTATAAGTGCCCTTTCAGACTTTATCCAATCTAAATCATCATTAGGACTCATTGGACCACCTAAAATAACCAGCATATCGGTTTCTTCAACACTAGGCAAAATTCCAAATGCATAAGGATGATAAACATAAATATCATATCCATGTAAATGTGCCCAGTCTTTAATAGCTCCTGGACCCTCATTAGGTGTATGTTGCAAAACATTGATCCTCATTGATACAAGCCTCTTTAATCTAAAAATTTATTAGCTTTTAATATAGCTGTTGAGATGGCCGGAGCAATAATGATTGCGGCAATCATTTCGGGTACACCATTTGTTCCAACAATGATCAATAACAGTTTATTAAGTAAATCAGTTTGTGTCGCATATGCTTGTGACAAAACACTAGCATACATAACGCGCATTAATCCTAAAACAAGAACAGTATTAGTTAATGATCCTGCCGCTGCAGATATTCCCATAGCAACTAATTTATTTTTAAAATGCTTTTTTAAGGCCAGATAAACATAACCAGCAACAATACCAACTATAATTCTTGGTAAAATGGCAACTATTGGATTAGTAAATACCATAGTATCAATTATGGAAGTTGGACTGGTGAAGGCACGTATCATCGTTCCCAGTCCCCAAACAAGACCGACAATTGACCCATACTTTGGACCAAGTACAATTGCAGCTACGATAACCGTTATATGAATAATCGTTATATTTATGAATCCTGTTGGGATGAATCCCAAAAAAGGCACCAGTGATTGAACAAAAATAATCGCCATCAAGATACCTAAAATAGCAATGCGATAGGCTTTTCTTCTTTGCATTTACTATAAACCCCTCAAATTTATTTCTTTAATTCTATATTATTATACAAAACATATCAAAATTTAATCTTTATCCCTTATTTTAAAACAAAAAAAGCCTTTGGTTCAGCGTAAAAAAATTACGTGAACTAAAGACTTTTTTATTCACCTTCAGCTGCATCAACAGCTTTTATAACGGCGTTACGGAATCCGTTTTCTTCCAATGCGGCAACACCTTTGATAGTTGAACCACCTGGAGATGTAACCTCATCTTTTAAAGCTGATGGATTTAGATCTGATTGTTTAGCTAACTTGCTAGCACCAATAGCCATACCAATGGCAGCATCATAAGCTAATTCTCTACTTAGTCCATGTTTTACACCAGCATCACTAAGAGCTTCAATAAACAAATCCAAAAAGGCAGGGCTGCATCCAGCAACAGTACCTAATATACCTAATTGTTCACTTGGAACTTCAACTAATTGACCAGTATATCCCAAAATAGAAGCAACTTTTTTCTTATCCTCTGGAGTAAATTTATCTGAATAAGTTATACCAGTAAATCCAGCGCCCACTTTTACAGGAGTATTAGGAATTGCATGTGCCACTTTGTCATATCCTAAAACTTGCTTTAGATGAGCTACGGTACCTGTACCCGTAAAGGCCACTACAAGCTTGCCATCAACAATATCTTTTAATTCTTTTAACACACTGTCCAAGGCATTAGCACCAACACCAATAAAGATAACATCAGTATCAGCTAACTGTTTGATCTTAGAAACAATTTTAAATCCTAATTGATCTCTTAAATCTTTTGTACGAGATGATTTACCACCCTTGACGATAATTTCATTTTCATCATAACCATTTTTTACTAATCCGGTTATAACTGCTCCGCCTATACTACCTGCACCGATAAAACCAATCATATTCAAGTCTCCTTTTTTATTCATTATCCTTATTTTAAATGATTAACAAATAAATACAAATTCATATTTTGATATAAAAAAAGCCGCCAATAGGCGACTTTACTTGAATGTTCCACTAATACTCTTAATACCATAATATTTAGCCATCCAGACATTCATCCAGGAACCTGGATCTTCTAATGTATTGGCTGTGTAATTAATAGAATTATATTGATTAGTCTTTCCAGCGTTTTCAAAGTTAGGAAGAATTTTGATCGTAACTTCTTTCTTACCATCAGCTTTTGCAGACTCGATTTTTTTAACATTATTAGTTTGAATTGCATAATCAGAATGAATGTCAGAATATGCTCTAGAAAAACTAACTGCAAAAACAATCAAAGACAACGCCGTTATGACCCACTTAACACTGTTCAATTTAAATACATTACTGCGTTGATAAACTCTATAAAGCATGTATGCCATCATAATGATCATAAAGACATATGGTCCAAAGAATGCTCGATAAGAACCCGATATAACTTCTAAAGGACCTACTGGAGAAAGCATCAATGAGAACAACGATGCTAAGAATCCAATAAATAGAATAGCTAAATTCATATAATCCTTTTTGTCCAAGACTTTAACGATCAAGGCTAAGATAACGACTACTGCAAAAGTAATCATCAACGGCATAGAATTATGCTTAATTAATTTCAAAATATCAATGAATTTAATCATCAATAACAATATTGTATTCTTGTCACCTCTACCTTGTGACGCAGGTGAAAGTATAATCAGTAGGCTTCCTAACATACTAAAAATAATTCCTAAAATATGCCAAATCTTGATTTTTTTGAAGCTTCTTAAATAGTATGCTCCAAACAATACCAACATTATTACAACACTAGGTCCACTATTTTCACTACTTGTTCCAGCTAAGAATCCTAAGACGATTGCTCCAATAATTATCCAAGCAGAATTATTTTTCTCTAAATTTTTAAGACCAAATAACATGAAACTAAGATAGAAAATACTCATCCAAAGATAGTTTCCCGCACCAGAGATCCAATAAATCGTTGTTCCTGGTAGTGGTAAAAAGAACCATAGTGCAATTGCTATCAAGAACTCTAGAAAAATTGGCAATTTTTCTTTAGTCAATGTCTGTACTATTTGTTTAATTAAAATTAGTAATCCTAAAAAGACGAATGTATTAACAACATCAAAGACACCTTTTGGAAACTGCATCATAATTTGTACAAAACTATGAGCTAGTATACGTCCATTCCACATAAAATAATGATTATATTGTGAAGCGAAGATATCAAATATACTATGAAATGGTCTCGTATGTTCTGTGACAGATGGACCATCATAGAAAAAGTGGTAAATAAAATCATCTGCAGTTAACAATGAAAAATGATTTAGTATAAATACAACTGCAAAAGTCGCTACATATAGTAACCCTGGCAGTATATATTTACGTTTATTACTTGAATTCATGCGTTTTGTATCCCCCTTATTTACGCAAGGATAGAATAAATATATCATGAACCCAGGAAATTTTTATGAGATTTTTAAATTATTTAACTATATTGAAATAATTTTTAAGCTTATTCTGTGAAATGCTCGACTACTTTTTTCAACAATTCTGTAACTGGCTTTCCAGCTTTATCATCATAGTATTTGGCAAATCGTCCATCATTCACATACATTTGTACCAATTCTCTATGTGCCTTTTTGCTGTAATTAGGCCATGAATACTCTAGCCATTCTTTATGTTCGAGATAGATTTTTTGAGACAACTCTGAGTCTAGTTCAGGGTTTTCACTCAATATATTCAAATCATCTATCAATTGTTTTTCGATATTATTCATTTTAGTAAACTGTTCTTTTGTTAAGTTTCTATATTTTTTGTTGGCTTGATAAACCGTCTCTACACCATAGTTTTTACGGATCTCGTCACCGTATTTTTTCTCGTTATCTTTTATTGCGTTTTCTTTGAAGGCAGCAAATTTTTCAGAATCTGTCATAATTTTTTCTCCTTTGTAATGCTCAATAGTTTTTTGAATATTTGTTAGAAGTGAATCGAGATGATTCTTTTGAATAAGTAACAACTTTTGTTGCTGCTCTAAGGCTTCCAGTTCGGAATAGTTTTTACTATCCATTACTTGTTTTATCTTTGTTAACGAAAAATCAAGCGAGCGAAAGAATAAAATTTGTTGAAGTCGATCCACTTGTTCCTCTTTATAGATTCGGTACCTTTTATCAGTCATATAACTTGGTTTAAGTAAATCGATCTGATCATAATATCGTAATGTACGTGCGCTAACGCCTGATAAATCAGCTAGTTGCTTAACTGTATATTCCATAACTCCTCCTAACAAAATTCATAATAAAGATTGACGCAACGTCAAGGTCAAGTTATTTTGTAAAATTTGATGCTTTTTATCCTCAAATTAGAAGATTTACGTTAATATTAACAACAAAAGGTATTTAATAGGTTGGTGAAAAAAATGAATGAATTTACTCAAGTATTAACAATTGCAGGATCTGACTCTGATGGTAGTGCCGGTGCTCAAGCCGATTTGAAAACATTCATGGCTCGTGGTGTTTATGGTATGTCTGTCTTAACTGCCGCAGTAGCCGGTAATTCTTATGGCATTCACGATAGTATCAACATGCCTACCAGTTTTATTAAGAGCCAAATAAAAGACATCAAAGATGACTTTAAAGTTTCAGCATTTAAAACTGGAATGTTATCTGATTCAGAGATAATTCATACCATTGCTGAAGAAATAAAAGATGGATCCTTTGGAACTTTTGTCCTTGATCCAGTTATTATCACAAAACATGGTGCCATGCTTCTTGAAGAAGATGCTTATCAAACTCTAATAGACGAATTGTTCCCACTTGCAGATTTGATCACACCAAACTTTTATGAAGCGAAAAAGCTATCTGGATTAGAACTAAATACTAAAGAAGAAATTGTTCAAGCTGCACACAAATTAAGAACCTTAGGTCCTAAAAACATTTTGATCAAAGGTGAACACGCAGATGACTCAATAGAATCAGTTGAAGACTTTGTATTATTAGAAGATGGTCAATCATTCTGGATTTCTGAACCTTACATTAAAACAGATCATGTAAATGGAACCGGCGATACTTTATCATCAAGTATCGTAGCTGAAATTGCCAAGGGTGAAAGCATGGAAGACGCCATCAGAACTTCAAAAACATTCACTTATAGAGCTATCAAAAATGAAATAGACGTAGGTCATAAATTTGGTCCCATTAATCATTTCATTCATGATGAACTATAATTGAAATGAGGAAAGAGGAGATCTATTTATGGTAAGAATTACTAAAATATCTGTCGGTATTCTACTACTCATTTTGTCAATTATTTTAATGGTTAGATCAGGATTTGAAAACTTTATTGCTGCTCTAGTCGGTACCGGTGATATTGGAGGAGCTGCTGGCATTTTGATGGCTATAACTTATATCATTGCCGCTGCTATTTACATTTTAACTAATCGAACATACAGTGTTGTTCCAGATATAGTAAGCTTTATCATCTTGATATTAGGTGGACTAATGGGGCTATTCAACGCTAACATCCCAGGTACTCACTTCTTAATCATCTGGGCATGGGTAGGAATCGCTATTGGAGCAATCGTTTTGATTATCAGTATTGCCGATTTAGTACTACATCCAATACCTGATGATGATCAAGAAGATGAAGAAATGAATCAAAATGATCAGTATAACTACGGACAAACGAATAACCAAATCAATCAATATCCAAATCAGAATAATCAAGCTAATCAATTTAACCAATATCCTAATAATGGAAATGGATATCAACAATATCCAAATCAATATCAACAACCTAATCAAGCACCAAATATGAATCAAACATATCCTCAAAATAACAATTTTGGTTATGGTCAACCAACTCAAAGTAATCCATATTCTAATAATATGAATCAAAATAATATGAACCAAAATCAAAAATTTGGTCCATATCCAAGTCAGTCTAACCAAAGACAATTTCCACAAAATCAATTTCCAAATAATTACCAGTCTAATTCAAGACCGAATAACAGAATGAACCAGAATCAAGGGTTTCAACCAAATTCTGTAAATAATTCTTATCAAAGTCGGCAAAACCAATTTCCAAATAACCAGTCCAATAATCAATTAAATAACAATCAATTTAATGATTCTTTTAATCAACCTAATTCACAAGATCAACAGGGTCAACGTCAACAAGAAAATCAGTTCCAAGGCCCAAGTAACAACAGTCCTTACAATTTAGGTAACTTTGATCCATCAAAACGTCGTAGTAAACGTTAACAAAATGTGAAATTATTTTATCTTTATATCTCAAAAATCCTATGATTTTTGAGATATTTTTTTTACAAAAAAATAAAATTATGAACAAATGTCTTGTGTTGATTAATACCCTAATTAATCATATGATAAACGTAGATATAGGGATTTCTAATAAGTTATTAAGGAGGCTATTTACCATGCTAAGTGTTGGTTTAAGTATTGTCTCTTTAGCACGTTTTCAGTTTGCGATGACAACTGTTTTCCATTTCTTCTTTGTACCGTTTTCAATAGGAATGGGATTTCTCGTTGCCATAATGGAAACTATTTACGCTGTTAAAAAAGACAAAGTATATTTAGATATGGCAAAATTCTGGGGAAAGATCTTCCTATTAAGTTTTGCCGTAGGTATTGTTACTGGTATTATTCAAGAATTCCAATTCGGTATGAATTGGTCCGAGTACTCTAGATTCATGGGAGATGTTTTCGGTGCTCCATTAGCTATTGAAGCTTTATTAGCATTCTTCATTGAATCCGTATTTATTGGTATTTGGATGTTCACTTGGGATCGTTTCAAGCCAGGTGTTCATGCTTTTATGATTTGGATGACTTCTATTGGTACTATGTTGTCAGCTATTTGGATTTTGGCTGCTAACAGTTTCATGCAACATCCAACAGGTTTCAAGATCAATAACACAACAGGCAGAATTCAATTAACGGACTTTGGAGCCGTTATAACTAATCCACAACTTTGGAAAGTATTTCCACACGTTATTTTAGCTGCATTTATGACAGCTGCCGTTGTTATTACAGGTATGAGTGCCTGGGGACTTCTTAGAAAGAAGAAAGATGAAAATCATTTCTTCAAAAAATCACTTCGCTTTGGATTATGGGCAAGTTTGATTTTCGCTATTTTATCCGCAGGCGCTGGTGATCTTCAAACACAACAAATTATCAAAGATCAACCTATGAAATTTGCTGCAACTGAAGGTATTTATAACACAACTAAAGATCCAGCTCCTTGGACTGTAGTTGAATCAATTGATGCTAAGAATCATAAATCTTCAAATGCAGTCGAAATTCCTAAGGTATTGAGTATCTTGGCATATCACAAAACAAGTGGATCTGTTAAAGGTATGAACGAAATCAATAAGGAACTTCATGCTAAATATGACAAACAATTTGGCAAGGATATGGATTACTACGTACCACCTAAGACTCTATTTTGGAGCTTTAGAGTTATGACAGGTATTGACGCACTTATAATGCTAGTTTCACTTGTCGGTTTGATCTTCTCACGTAAGAACAAAGATACTATCGAAAATCACAAGTGGATGTTAGTTGTCTTAGGCATCTGTATCTGGGTTCCATTTATTGGTAATTCAGCTGGTTGGTTTATTACAGAATTTGGACGTTATCCTTGGATCGTTTACGGACTATTCACGATTGCCCAAGCTGTATCCCCTACATCTACCGTCGCCAGTCTATTATTCAGTAATATCCTTTACTTCTTATTATTCACATTGCTCGGTGGTGTGATGGTTTGGTACAGCAGAAGAACCCTTCACCACGGACCATACTTTGAAGAAAAAGATTCAATACAAAATGTTGACCCATTTGCAAAGGAGGCCTTTGAAAAATGACACTCAGTATATTGTGGTTTCTAATAATCGGACTTCTGTTTGCGATTTTTCTATTCCTTGAAGGATTCGATTTCGGTGTCGGTATGGCAACTAGATTAATTGCCCACGACTTAGACGAAAGAGAAGCCTTAATGGCATCCATTGGTCCACACTGGGATGGTAATGAAACATGGCTTGTTACAGCTGGTGGTGCCATGTTTGCTTCACTACCACTCTGGTATGCATCACTATTCTCAGGTTATTACTACGTATTACTATTAGTTCTTGTTGGACTTATTATACGTGGTGTTTCCTTTGAATTTACTAAACATGCTGAAACAAAGACCGGAAAAAACATCTGGCTTTGGGCATTCTTTATCGGTAGTGTTTTACCACCATTCTTACTATGTATGATGCTTTTAAGTATGGTTCAAGGTATTCCAATGAACGCTAACGGAGATGCCTTTCCTAAATTCTTTGACGTTGTTAACTGGCTTTCACTAGTTGGTGGCGTTGCTGGTGTTCTACTTTCACTAGTTCACGGATTAAACTTCATCAGATTAAGACTAGATGGACCACTTCGTGATCGTGCACATGCTTTAAACAAAATTGTTTACCCAATTCTTTTTGCAGGTGAAGTTGTCTTTGCTATTTTGGTATTCTTCCAAACAGACTTCTTTACTAAGAGATTTGCTTCATCATTGATCATTACAGTTCTTATCGTTTTATTCTCACTCCTAGGTTACTATGGAGTACTTAAGAACCATGAAGGATGGAGTTTCGCTGGTAGTGGATTATCACTAAGTATGGTTATTGTCCTATTATTCAATGGATTATTCCCACGCGTTATGATCGCTACAAATCCAGCACACAGTATTTTAATCAAAACCGCAGCTAATTCACATTACACATTGACGATTATGACGATTGTCGCCTGTGTATTGGTACCTATCATAGCAATTTACTTCATTTGGTCTTACACTCTATTTACAAAGAGAATAAATCCAAAGGGTAATACGGTGAAATATTAATATGATTGATAAGCGATTATTTCGCTTACCAGGAACAAAACAACTCTTACTTGTGCTTGCAGGATTAACTCTCTTGCAAGCATTTGTTGTTTTATTCCAAGGTAAGTATTTAGCAGAAGCGTTAGTAAATTCATGGAATCAAAAATCATTACAGACAATTATCATGCCAATGACATTTTTTGCGATAGCTTTTATTCTGAGACATTTACTAAACTTAATTAACAATAAAATCGTCGAAAATTACGCAAGTAACACATCAGAAGAAATTCGTTCTAAACTATTAGATCAGGTCTACAACGTTGGTCCTTCACTTCTATCAGAAAAGGGTACCGGTAATATCGTTACCGCTTCTCTAGATGGTATCGACTTAATTGAAAATTACTTTAAACTGATTTTTACAAAACTGATGAATATGACATTTATTCCACCAGTTTTACTGATATACATTTACACACAAAATATTGCTTCAGGAATAACTTTAACCATCATTGTTCCTCTTGTTATCTTATTTATGATTATTTTGGGGTTAGCTGCTCAGTCAAAAGCTGATGCACAGTATCATCAATACACGATTCTATCTAATCATTTCTTAGATGCATTAAGAGGATTGCCTACATTAAAGATGCTTGGTTTAAGTAAAAGATATTCAAGAAATATTTATACCGTCAGCGACGAATATCGCCGTCGTACGATGAATACTTTACGTATAGCCATTCTATCTACATTTGCTTTAGATTGGCTGACAACCTTAGGAATTGCCATTTTAGCTGTCTTCTTGGGCTTAGGACTAATTAATGGTAGTTTACCTTTATTCCCCGCACTAGTAAATTTGATCCTAGCACCGGAATACTTCCTTCCTCTAAGAGACTTTTCGAGTGATTATCACGCAACTCTAGATGGAAAAAATGCTTTAAGTTCAGTTTTTTCTATTCTAGAAAAAGACAAACAAGATCAATCAAGTAATGATCTGAAAAAAATAACTTGGGATAACAATTCAGAACTAGAAGTTAAGAATTTGGTCTTTAACTATCCTGATGGTCAAAATAATAATGATTCTAGCTTGGATATTAAAAGCATCAAATTGCATGGTTATCAGCATATCGGCGTTATAGGTAAATCAGGTTCTGGAAAGACTACTTTAATAAGAACTTTGGGTGGTTTCTTAAACCCTGATAAAGCAGAAATAAAAGTCAATTATCAGTCGATAAATTCACTTAAACAACGTAATTGGCAAGATGAGCTGGCATTTCTACCACAGTCACCTTACCTATTTTCTGGAAGTATTGCTGAAAATATAGCTTTCTACAAACCAGATGCAACTAAAGAAGAAATCGAATCAGCAGCACAAAAAGCTGGGCTATCTGACTTTATCTCAACTTTACAAAATGGTTATGAAACTGTTATTGGTGAAGGAGGTCGTGGAATTTCTGGAGGCCAACAACAACGTATTATGATTGCTAGAGCATTTCTCGCTAATGAACGTCGTATCTTGATATTTGATGAACCAACAGCTCACCTAGATATTGAAACTGAATATGCACTTAAAAAGCCAATGGAAGAACTATTCCAAGATCATCTGGTTATTTTTGCTACTCATAGATTACATTGGATCAAAGAAATGGATTATGTCATCGTTATGGATAATGGGAAAATAGTTGAACAGGGTACTCCTGATAAGCTTTACGATCATAACGGTGCTTTTAGCCAACTAATAAATAATATGCGGGGTGATCAAATATGAAAGTTTTCAAACATGACACTTGGGTCAAACCGTACATCAAAAAATACAAGGGATTATTAATAACTGTTTTACTTTTAGGACTATTAACTTCATTTTGTGCCGCGGCTTTAATGTTTACATCTGGTTATACTATTGATAAAGCCGCAACTCATCCGGTTAATATTCTGCTTATTTACGTCCCTATTCTTTTAACCCGGGCATTTGGTATTGGACGTCCAACTTTCAAATATATTGAACGTCTTAAAAGTCATAACTGGGTCTTAAAAGTCACATCGAATTTAAGAACCAGATTATATAAGACTCTAGAAAGTGACGCTTCTTTCTTTAATGAACACCATAAAACTGGGGACATTATGGGATTATTGGCAGAAGATATTAATCACCTGCAAAATCTCTATCTACGAACCGTTTTTCCTACTGTCATCGCCTACTTGCTAACACTTCTAGGATCTTTAGCCCTAGGAATTTATACTCCAGCATTTGGTATTTTTGTATTTTTATTGTTAGTAATAGAAGTTGTAGTAATGCCTTTTGTATCAGTAGCAATTGAAAAAAATCGTAAGGAAAATCAAAAGCAGTTAAAGAGTTCTTTGTATACTAAATTAACTGATAACATATTGGGTGTTGATGACTGGATCATTTCTGGACGTTTCAAAGACTTCAAAAATTTATCTGCTCATGATGTATCAGAACTAAATAAATCAAAAGATAAATCTAAATCATTTCGTCGTAATCGTGATTTTATTTTGCAACTTATCTTTGCTGCAATCGCTATTTGCTTTTTGATTTTTACTAACTTAACTATGACGGACAATCAAGAACAGGCAAACTTTGTTGCCGCTGTTGTCCTAAGTTTATTCCCACTATCAGATACCTTAATTCCAGTCAGTCAAGGTTTTGAAGAATGGCCACAATACCGTGATTCAATTGAGAGATTAAACAAAATTCAACCCGTTGAAAATAATCTTCCAGAACAAGTTGAATTATCACCTGACGACTTTAAGTCATTAGAACTAAATGATATTAACTTTGAATATAGCAGTGATTCTCCTATTTTGATAAAGCATTTCACTCAAAATATCAAACGTGGTGAAAAGCTAGCGCTTCTTGGACCAAGTGGTATTGGTAAAACTACAATTTTACAATTGATCTTGGGTGATTTAATACCCCAGTCTGGTCAAATAAAAATCAATAATATGGATATCCAAAAAATCCAAAAGAATCGTGATAAAATTTTCTCAGTTCTCAACCAAAATCCGTTTTTATTCAATACTTCTGTGATCAATAATGTGCGTTTAGGTAATGAAGATCGCTCAGACGCTGACGTCATTGAAGCAATTGAACGTGTTGGTTTGAAGGATTTAATTGAATCACTTCCAGACAAGTACAATACAAACGTAGGTGAAAATGGAGCTAGATTTTCTGGTGGTGAACAAGAACGTATTGCATTAGCCAGAATATTACTTCAAGATGCCCCAATTGTTTTATTGGATGAACCCACCGTTGGATTAGATCCTATCACCGAGAATAACTTATTAGATACATTCTTTGATGTTCTTCAAGATAAAACCATCATTTGGGTAACACATCACCTTCAAGGTATTAAATATGTTGATCACGTTATCTTTATGAATGATGAAAAAATTGAAATGCAAGGTTCACCTAAAGAGCTATATAAAAATAATGAGCATTTCCAAGAGCTATATAGGATGGATCAAGGATTATAAAATCATTTTTAAATACACGATAAAATAAAAACAGGCACTTCAAATTGAAGTGCCTGCTTTTATTTTATTCTTTTTGGAAAATCTTCACTTTACGGTGATTAAATTCTGAATTGGCAATAACATGCCATTCATGACTATTAGAAATTCTATAACCTTGATTATTCAAATCATCTTCATAAATCATGGCTAAGTCACCTTTTGATGCATGAGATACATTCTCCACATCTCTCAAATAGCCATACGAGGTGCTAGGGGCAGGAACAATGCTGCCACTAGATCTCATTGCTTTATTCTCCATAAGCAAGTACTGTGAGTCACTTATCGGCTTTTTAGATAGCCTAAAGATATTGAACGTCTCCGGTAGACTCTCAATGTACAATTTATTATGCTTATAGTTTTTAGTCATCTCATGATCAATTACTTGAGTTTCAGCTATTGAACCATTTGAATTATTAAAACGATTCTCTTGATTATTAAATCCAAAATAAAAATTAAATATAAAGAACCAGAATATTACAACTGGTACAGCTAAGAAGATACTCCAGCTAATTTTATTAATTCTTTGAAATGATAAATAAAGACCATAACCTGTCAAAATAGCCAATGGAAGCCAAAGGAAGTTCCAATGATTATAGTTAGGTTTTATAACCAACATTCCAGGCACAAATGAAAAAAGTGAAATTAAAACGATGGTATGAAAATTTCTCATATTGTCATTAAAGAATGATTTTCTTGCCAGCAAACCTATAAAAGTAAAAACTAGCATAAACGGAAAAATAGCACCATATGGAGCAACACTATTTTGAGGAAGACTATCCGTTCCAAAAATAACTTGTTTTATCCCTGAATTAACATTTACTCTAATATTACCTAAAATTGATCCTTTAAAACTAATTAATGAACTGACCCTATTAGCTTGTAAATATGGAAAATCAAAAAATAAAAATTTAGAAAACTTATTAATATGTTGAATATTAACTCTATATGCAAACACCACTAATGGAAGTGCGATTACGAAAATTATCAAACTCCAAATTAGCATTTCCTGTATAGAAAACCACTTTTTTAAAATACTTGCGATAATTAAAGCTACTACTAAAAATGGTAAATACATCCAAGAAGCAACGTAACCATAAGCAGACAGTGCCAAGAAAATTGCAGAAAAAACTAGCCAGATATATCGACTACGTTTGGATGATCGAATCATAGATTCGTACATGAAAACTAACCCTAACATCACAAAAATAGGCGAAATATTGGCATCTAAAACCCATCTACTAGATATGAATAACCATGGAGTAGTAACTAAAGAAACAGCAACACATACTGCCAAAAATTTATCCTTAGAACTGAAATAAATTGAAAAGATAATTCCTAAAATAGTTAAAATACTTAGTATTGCCATGGGAGCTCTAAATAAATAAATTGAAAATCCAAATAATTTAATAAATGGCGCTACGATCCACGCATATAATACCGATTGTCCTTGTCCCCAGACACTTGCAAAATAAATTGGATGTCTAAGACCATGAATATCCGTACCAAAGCTTACTTTACTTATAACCTCATTCATATAGTTAGTCTCATCTATGTACAACCCAGGTATACGACCTAAGTCAAACATTAGAAAGAAACCAAAAACTATCATTAACAGTACAATTATAAACATTGGCAAATTTTTTCTAATAATCTGAATATAACCCTTCCCCTTAAAAATAACATTCACCCTCATTTTCTTATATTAACTTTTCCATTTTACTAAAAGTTTTTGAGTTTTTGTACTATATTCCAAAGAAATTCTTTTTTTACTTGGATTTTGTTTTTTAAAAAACTAATTTCTACTTTATTTATTTTTAATAAATAAAGAAATATTACGACTATTGTTTTTGAAATAATTAAAATCTTTTCTTTGCCTTAAAAGTTACTTCGATCTATCATATCCAAAAATCAAAATACTGGATGTGGTCAATATGCTAAAGTGGGATTATTTTTATCTTACTGGTTTATTTATCTTCGTTATGTTCTGGTTTAATTTACTCTATTCTGACAGTATTTTACTGGATCCTTTGTCGTTCGTTTTACTTTTAAGTGTGACAATTTATTTAATTATCAAAGAACGCACCCAAATTGCAAAGAAAACTCAGAAAATGAAGAAGGCTTTCTTTGATAATATAAATAAAAAATAACCACTAAAAGGGAGTGTGACAAAAGGCGGTTTGCCACCGGAGCATAGCCTAGAGACACGAATGATTGGCACTATCAATCATTTGTGGTTCGTAGCTATGTGGAGGTTGCAGCTTTTTGTTGCACGTTTAGGCTAAAAAAGTCCCACTAGCGTTATAACGCTAGTGGGACTTTTTGGTTCTACACTTTCTGGTATTGATGATTAAAATCAATACCAGTTTTTTTGTATCTTTTTTGGACAAAACAAAAGAACATCGCTG
>NZ_AZDG01000019.1 GCF_001434665.1 Companilactobacillus tucceti DSM 20183
AAAAGGAAGGACAAATGTCCTTCCTTTTTTTGTCCTTTTTTTGAACTTTACCTATAATTACTTGATAATTATTATATAATGATTAAAAAAGACTATACATATTGAACATAAGGCGTAAAATAATCTTATTAGATATGTTATATTTAATATTCTTTTAATAGAATTAAATGTGTGTGCGTAGGATACTGTTTTATTACCCATATTACATAAAAAAAGATTAAAACTCACATGAGTATTAATTTTTCTTTTATGTAATATGAGACAATATTTATAAAAATATATTTTAGTTTCTACTATAAATAGAGTAACAATAGCGGGGGTGAACATTTTGGATAGTTTTACTGATTTATTTTTATCAAAATCCGAAATTGAAAAAATTCAATTATTTAACAAAATTAGACTTATTAGAACTAGTCAATTAGCAAGTGCAGATTTAATTGGAACATATAGAAATAGACATATAGTGGTAAAAGATATTAATCTTCGAAAAGCCGCTTATCAAATGAATAAGAGTTATGGAAGTGTTTATAACACATTTCTAGGTATACAAGAGGATTTTAAAGAAATCCTTGATAAGGACGATTATTCTGTTGAAGAAATGTTTTCTGTTAGTCGTGACGCATACCATGCTTATTTGACGACTAATTCTGATGGTTATAAGTTTATTGATTCAATTGTTAAAGGAACGGAAGATTCATTTAAGCATTTCTATACTAGTATGAATAGTAGTAAGGCTACAGTTCTGAGACATTTGAAACCTGTTAGAGGTTATCTAAAGCGTTTTGGAGTTAGAATTGCGTATGAACCAATGAGATTTGTTGGTGATGAAGAAGCAATTCGTTTAGCTATTGCTGCGCTATATTGGAATGCAACGCGTGGCTATGTATGGCCTTTTGAAGACTTTGCTCAAGAAACTGCTTTTAAGGTTGTTGATATTGCCCTAGATAAATATCGCATGAAGACTATCAATCATATTACTAAATTATTCTATGCATATGTTGTAATGGCACACTTGTATAGAATAATTGATGGAAACCATATGCAAAATATGGATGCCTTAAATGTTATAAATTATCCTTTCCCTAATATCTTTGAGGGTGCTAGTGCCTTGCTCGAGGGTGATACTGGTAACGATAAAGTTCGTGAATTGAAGAGAGCTATTAAAGAGGATGTTAGTTATGAGGAGCAAATGTTCCAATCAGCTGATTTCTACATTCTGTTAATGTGTGTGCCAACAACATTTGAAGTTTCAAGTGAATATTTACAAACAGTTTCTAAGCAGTTGGTAAGATATAATCCATTATTTGCTAATTTTATTGATGACTTTTTGGATCTTATTCCAATTGATGTTGAGCAAACTGTTTCAGAATTGGCATTGTCACATAAAGAGTTTTTGCGTTACAAGTATAATTTAACGACATGTATTATTGGTGTTTTGGCTCTTGACCATAAGTATATTGAAATGTTGAACTTATTCTCAGGATTTGGCGATGCTATAAGTAAAATTAAAGATGAAAATCTAGAAAGCAAGATAGAATCTACTGTGCAACACTTAATGTTGCGTGATAAATACAGTTCATTAAAGGGGAAGTCTAAGCTTATTTCTGAATCATTGTATTCAATTGCCTATAGATTCTTCTCACTATACAATAAGAACTTGAAGGTTAAAATTTATCTTGAATTAGAATCATTCTTCTTAGTTTATTCTGATCTTTCAGTAACTTTACAATCATTGCCATATGCAAAAATTGTTAGTGATTCAAAAGATGCTGATATTATTGTTACAGCTAATAGTTCAGAAATACCTGAAGATAAAATCAAGAAAGATGCATGTATTTATCGTTGGATGTATAACGGTGTTGACGGTCAAATGGGTGGATTACTCAACTTGATTTATAAAATTTGGAGTGAAGAAAAGGTAGAACAAAACTTCGATCTTTAAGGTGCTGGAGTTGCAACTTGTTAAACAATATATTATGATGGTGAATGTGCGATGAGTCGAGAGCCGCCGTATTTGGACGGCACTTGAGGTAGGATATCATGCACCACTCACCGTATTGTGAGCGATATCTTCAGTAGTTGTGTGAACCAACGTACTGATTGCTCTTATAGAGTACTACCGTTAGCCATGGTGAAAACCATGGCTTTTTTTATGAAAAATTTTAAAAGGGGTGAGAGATATGAGATCACAAAGAAGATGGTTATTGATTTTAAATATGACTTTTAATATGGTGATGGGATTTATATTGCCAGTTAATACGATTTTTATTCATAAGAATCTTCATGAGCCACTTACTACTGCTGGTTTTGCATTAATGATCTATTCTATTTTGATGATGATCGGTAATGCACTAGGTGGGGTTATGTTCGATAGATTTTCAAAAAGATGGACTTTGTATATAGGATACTTTATTTCCGTATTCTCGTTGATCGTCATGTCCTTTCACCATGTATGGCCTTCATATGTTGTATATTTGATCCTTTTGGGATTTGGTATGGGAATTTCGTATACTGCAATCAATGCTTATACAGCACTAGCAGCGGAACAAATGGTTGGTGATAGTCGAATTATCTTTAATAATATGTATCTAGCGGCTAATCTGGGTATTGCTATTGGTTCTACTGCTGTTGGATTTATCTTTAATGCAAGTATCTTTTTGACTTTCTTTATTCCGGTATTAATTTTTATTTTATGTATAATAATTTTGGCATTTAAAGCTAATATTTTTGAAGAAAGAAATACGAAAAAATCAGCATCAGGTAAGTATGTTAGTGATGATGTAGAGGATCCACGTATTAAAATTGGTCTAAGAAGATTCAGATTAAACATTGTTATTTTATGTATTGCTATTTTAATTGTTTGGATCGGATATTCTCAATGGGATAGTAATATGTCTGTTTATATGCTGGACAAGGGATTTACTACACGTGAGTATGGATTAACATTTACAATAAACGCTGGGTCATTATTGATTATTCAGCCAGTTATGAACCGTGTTGTCTCTAAAATATTTAAATTATTGAAAACACAACTATTGTTAGGAATTTCAATTATGGGACTATCATTTTTGATTTTGCCAACAGCCAAAACTTATCTTGCTTTTGTTATTAGTATGTTGGTTGTTACGGTTGGTGAATCAATGGTATTTCCAACTATTCCTGCTCTATTAAGTAAATTCTCAACTAATAAAAATCGTGGAACTTTCCAAAGCTTCTATAGTATGTTTGGTTCACTAGGAAGAGCATTGGGTCCATATGTTGGTAGTTTAGTGGTAACTTGGATGTCATTTGGCCACATGTTTTATGGAATCACTTTGATGTTGCTAGTGGTTGCTGCCACAATGATTGGTATTAAAGAGTTGGAATAATATGATAGTAATTATTTTGATATTGTTATTACTGGTTATTGTAGGTACCATCTTGAATATCTTCTTTTTATACATCCAAAAAAGAGGTTCAAGTACTTTAGGCTCAAATCCTCCTAATGTAAAACGAGATCCGGGTTTAGATCAAAAGACAGCTGAATTTTTAAAAATAAAGAAAACAGAATTAAAAATTGAGTCTAAATTCAATCACAATCAACTTTATGGTTGGTTTACTGAAGCAAAATATCCAACAGAATCAACGGTAATTTTAGTTCATGGTTTTGCAGTGGATCATAATTCTTTAAATATTCATGCTCAATTATTTTATAATTTAGGTTATAATGTCTTGCAGATTGATAATCAGGCTGCTGGAAAAAGTTCCGGCAAGTATATGGGATATGGATTCATTGAAAGTCTAGATCTCATTGATTGGGTCGATAAGATTAAAAGTAAGTATCCTAATGGGAAAATAGTACTCTTTGGAGCTTCAATGGGTGCGGCAACTGTTATGTTGGCAAGTCCAAAGTTGAACGGAAAAGTGTCAGCAATTATTGAAGATTCTGGATACACTAGTACTAAAGATATTCTGTCGTACCATGCGCAAAATATGTATCACATTAAAGGCCGCTTACTTATTAATGGAATATCTTTATTTTCAAGAATCAGAGCAGGATTTTTTTATGGTCAGGCAGACTGTTTAAAGGCTTTGAGTAAGAATAAAATTCCAGTACTGTTTATGCATGGTCAAAATGATTTTACTGTTCCATTTGAAATGGAAGAAAAGTTATACACCTGTGGAAACTTTTTTAGGGAAAAATATGTTAGTCAAGGTGTGCATATTCGTAGCTACTATATCGATTCGATCAATTATCAAAAATCTGTGGAAAAGTTTTTAAAGCATATTCAATAGGAGAATATTATGAAAATAAATATTAAAGAGTTCATGGACAAGATTGAAAATAATGAATTTAAGCAAGATCATTTTGAAATAAGTAAGGATGATCTTTTACAATCTGATTCTTGGGTCTTAGAACAAGCAAAAGCTATTTTAGATAAGGATGAAGAATTGTCTCAGGTAATGATTCATGTTGCTGATGAGGAATTCGATATTGATTTCTATTTGGAAACTGGTGTGATCAATCTACCATTCGATGATGCTAAAAAGGTAACTCACTTTTTTGAAGATGAAGAAATTGTTGATACGAAGATTTATCTTTCAACTAGATGTGATTATTTAAATGCATCAAAATTTCATATCGACTTAATTTCAGAAAATAAGTTGGAAAATGATGAAATGAAGAAAACTTTAGATATAATGAAAGAGAACTATCAAACTAGTCTAGAGAACTTCAATAAGAAGGATGAATCAGAAACCGAGGAAAAGTAATGAATTCAATGTTACTGATATTATTAATGGGACTTTTTGCTGGATGCCTAGGAGCGATTCTTGGTATTGGTGGAGGGATGATCATTACACCAATTTTAACCATTATGATGGGGCTTGATATTAAATATGCCATTGGTGCAAGTATCATTTCTGTTATCGCTACAAGTTCGGGTTCAACAATTGCTTATTTAAAAGATGATATGTTGAACCTTCGTGTGGCAATGTTTTTGGAAATTGCAACGACCGTCGGAGCAATTATGGGGGCTTTGTTAGTGGGGTTATTCTCTAGTTCGTTCCTGTATGTTTTGTTTGGATTTTTCTTGCTGTATTCGACATATAATATGGTTCGTAAGTTGATGGATAAAAAAGGTGAGAATGTTTATGTTGGACATGATCTAATTGTAGATAAATTGAAGTTGTCTAATACTTACTACGATAAATCGGAGCAAAAACAAGTTGATTACTCAATGAAGAATGTTCCTGGTGGATTTATTATGATGTGGGCTGCTGGTCTTGCTAGTGGTTTACTTGGTATTGGTAGTGGTGCTTTTAAAGTTATTGCTATGGATACAATTATGAAGATGCCATTAAAACCATCTAGTGCTACTAGTAATTTAATGATGGGTGTAACTGCTGCAGCTAGTGCAACGGTATACTTTTTCAATGGTTCTATTAGACCAGATATTGCTGGTCCTTTAGCTATTGGTGTCTTAGTTGGTGCCACAATTGGTGCTAGAATTATGCAAGTACTCAAACCAAAAATTATTCGAATGATTTTTATCCCAATTATTTTGTATATGGGTGTTCAAATGGTTCTTAAAGGATTTGGGGTGAACCTATAATGCATGAAGAAATGAGAAAAGTTGAATTAATTATTGGTAAGATCTTACGTATCGGTGTTGTTACTTCAGAAATTGTAATTTTAATTGGAATTGCACTTTATTTCTTAAATGGTAGTGGTTATACAGGTAGTTTTCCGACTAGATTCGGAACTATCATAAGTGGTATTGCTGCTGGAAAATCCTATGCGATTATTATGCTAGGAATATTTCTATTGATTTTGACACCGGTATTACGGGTTGTTGTTTCAATTTATGCTTTTTATAAAGAAAAAGATACGATGTACGTAATTATTACAACAGCTGTATTGATCATTTTGATCATTGCAATGTTATTAGGATATAGAAGTTAAAATGAGTCTATCAAATGTTATTTTTGATAGGCTTTTTTAGTACAATTAGGTGAGTTGGGAGATGATAATATGTTAGCGATTATGATTGGATTGATCATTGGAATTGGATTGCCGATTCAAACTAGTATTAATTCGCGTTTGAAGGTAGCTTTAGGATCACCATTTTTAGCCTCATTAACGTCATTTACTATTGGAACTATTTTACTAGCAGTTATGACGTTATTAATTGAACATAGTTTGTTTTTCCCCATAAAATTATTTACTGAACAACCTGCTTGGTTATGGGTCGGTGGAGTTTTTGGAGTAATCTACCTAACGGCTAATATATTATTATTTCCAAAGCTTGGTAGTGTACAGACGGTTATCATGCCTGTTTTAGGGCAAATAATTATGGGATTATTGATAGATAATTTTGGATTATTTTATTCTTTGAAAAGTCCATTAACTTTTACGAGATTGATTGGAGCATTATTAGTTCTGTTAGGAGTAACGGGTGCTGTTTCAATTAATGATCTTATAAATAGACGTCATCATAAGATGGATAAAGAGGAGTCAGGTCTATTTATTTGGAGATTATTTGGAATTGTTGCAGGGATGTTAAGTGCTTCTCAGGCGGCAATTAATGGTCATTTAGGAGGAGTACTACATTCTACGGTTAAAGCCGCCTTTTTTTCTTTCTTGATAGGAACTATATGCTTATTATTGATAGTTATAATAATTCGTCCAGAATTAAAAATAAGTAAAACTAAAAAGAAAAATCCTTGGTGGATGTGGCTTGGAGGGATTATTGGAGGTCTGTATATATTAGGAAATGTATATTTAGTTCCAATAGTTGGAACAGGTCTATCTGTAGTTATCATCTTGCTAGGATTAATGATCGGTAGTTTAATAATTGATCAGTTTGGAATTTTAGAATCAAAAAGAAATCCAGTCACAGTTGCACAAATACTAAGTCTGTTAGTAATGATCAGTGGTGTAGTTATAATTAGATTATTTTAGGGTATAAAAAAGATCGACATCTATGAAAATAGTGTCGATCTTTTTAAATTATTTATTTTTTAGTTTATTAACTAAAGAATTTCCATCTTTTAGTCCGATATCATAATCAGAATCTTTCATAGCTTCAACTTTACCCATTAAGTAACCATTACCTACTTGTGAGAAGAAATCATGATTACTTGTACCAGTTGAGATACCATTCATAACGATAGGATTGACATCTTCAGCATTACCATCTGGAAATAGTGGACTTTGACCAAGGTTCATTAAGGCTTTATTTGCGTTATATCTTAGGAATACCATAACTTCATCAACCCAACCGACTTTATCATAAAGGGTCTTAGTGTATTGTTCTTCATTATCATAAAGTTGATATAAGAAGTCGTACATCCAATCACGCATTTTATCTTGTTCATCAGAACTTAACTCATTAAAGCCTAATTGGAATTTATATCCAATATAAGTACCGTGAACTGATTCATCACGAATGATCAGCTTGATAATTTCAGCTACGTTAGCTAATTTGTTATTTCCTAAGTAATAAAGTGGTGTATAAAATCCGGAATAGAATAAGAAACTTTCTAGGAAAACACTGGCAACCTTTTTCTCTAGAGCTGTTCCGTTTTGATAGACATCGTTAATGAATTTAGCCTTCTTTTGAAGGTGTTCGTTGTGATCTGTCCATTCGAAAATTTCTTCAATTTCCTCAGCACTATTTAATGTACTAAAAATTGAGGAATAACTTTTAGCATGAACTGATTCCATAAATTGAATATTATTAAAAACAGCAGTTTCAGCTTGAGTATGAACATTTTTAAGCATTGCTTGAATACCATCTTGAGATTGTAGTGTATCAAGTAATGTTAATCCTCCAAAAACATGTCCAACAACGGTCTGTTCTTCTTTACTTAAAGTACGCCAATCATCTAAGTCGTTTGATAAAGGTATACGTGTATCTAACCAGAACTGAGAAGTCAACTTTTCCCAAGTAGCCTTATCAACGACATCTTCAATTTTGTTCCAGTTCATGGCCTTATAGTACGTATCAACCATTTAAAAATTCCTCCTAAATTGAGCAGCTTTCACATTCGTTACTGCCGATTTCATCATTATTCTCTGTAAATGTTCTGACGTAATAGAGTGACTTAATGCCCTTATAATATGCATAATTACGTAAAATACTTAAATCACGCGTTGTTTGTTTAGAATCAGTTTTCCATTCGTAAATACCATCAGGAATCTCTGAACGCATGAATAGTGTCAAACTCATACCTTGATCTACGTGCTCTTGAGCTGATGCGTAAATATCAATAACTTTACGCATATCAGTATCATAGGCAGATTTGTAGAATTTGATCGTATCATTATCTAGTAGTGGAGCTGGGAAATAGAGTTTACCATTCTTCTTCTCTTGTCTTTCCTCAACTAGACGAGTTATAGGTTGTAAGCTGGCACTTGTATTATTTATATAAGAAATTGATCCATTAGGGGCAACTGCTAAACGATAAGCATTATATAATCCATGTTTCATTACGCTATCCTTTAGTTTAGACCATTCTGCTTGCGTAGGAATATCAATTCCTGCAAATAGTTTTTTCACAAGTTCGGATTTTGGCGCAAAACTGGTATTTAGATACTTGTCAAAGTAAGATCCGTTTGCATAATTTGAATTTTCAAAATTATAAAATGTTTCATTACGATCGATAGCAATGTTGTTGCTTTCAACTAAAGTCCAATAGTTTAACAGCATGAAGTAAGTTCCGATAAACTCGATTGATTCAGGTGATCCATATTCAATATGTTGGCTTGCTAAATAAGTGTGCAGTCCCATAGCACCTAAACCAATTGAATGGTTTAATTTATTACCATTTGCAACTGAAGGTACAGCTTGAATATTTGAGACGTCACTGACATAAGTTAAGGCACGAGTCATAGCACGAATTGATTTACCAAAATCTGGAGTTTTCATCATGTTATAGATGTTTGTTGAACCAAGATTACAACTAACATCAGTACCCATTTTTACGTATTCTTGTGCATCATTGATCTCTGAAGGAGTTTGTACTTGTTGAATCTCTGTACAAAGATTACTCATAATAACCTTACCGTCAATTGGATTATCGCGATTAGCAGTATCGATATTCAAAACATATGGATATCCAGATTCTTGTTGTAACTTACTAATTTCGTCTTCAAGTTCACGAGCATTTATCTTGTATTTCTTAATACGAGGATCAGCCACCATGTTGTCATATTCTTTTGTGATATCAATATATGAGAATGGTTTTCCATAAACTCGCTCAACAGAATAAGGACTGAAAAGATACATATCGGCATCTTCTCTAATTAGTTCGTAATATTTATCCGGAACGATAACACCTAAAGAAAGAGTTTTAACACGGATTTTTTCATCAGCATTTTCTTTTTTTGCAGAAAGAAAATCAATGATATCAGGGTGAAATACATTAAGATAAACAGCACCGGCACCTTGTCTTTGGCCCAGTTGATTACTATAACTAAAACTGTCTTCTAACAACTTCATAACTGGTAAAACGCCAGATGAAGAGTTGGCAACACCCTTGATCGGTGAACCTGATTCACGCAAATTAGACAGAGTAATACCAACACCTCCACCAATTCTTGAAAGTTGTAAGGCACTATTTATTGTACGACCGATACTATTCATATCATCAGTTACTTGAAGAAGGAAACAAGATACATATTCGCCACGTCTTTTTCTACCTGCATTTAAAAATGAAGGAGTTGCAGGTTGATAGCGTTGTTCGATCATTTCAATTGCTAGGGTATGAGCTAATTCTTGATCTCCATCAGCATAAAGCAAGGCATTAAAAAGAATTCTCATTTCATAGTTTTCTAAATATAGATCGCCATCATCTGTTTTTAGAATGTATTGATTGTAAAGTTTATAAGCAGCCATGAATGACTTAAATTGGAAATGCTTATCAAGTAATTCTTGGTATAACTTTTCAATGAAATCAAATGAATACTTATTAATAACATCTTCTTCAATAAAGTTATTATCAATTAAATAATCGATATGCTCTTTAAGAGAAGCAAATTTTTTAGTATTTGGTTCAACGTTTTCAGCAAAAAAAGCTTTAATAGCTTCACGATCCTTGTTTAAAGGAATTTTGCCATCTACGGGGATGTTTATTTCATTATTTAATTTAAAGTAAGTTACTTTAGTTACGTCCAGATTGTTTAGTCCCAAGGTTATTCACTACTTTCTTAAAATTTTCTACGTCTTTATTAGTTCCATTAAATTCAAACTCGAAAACAACTGGGACATTTAGTCCAGTAGCTATATCTCTTGCCGTGTGATTATACAAGGTATTAAAGTTTCTATTGCCGCCGCCAGCAACACCGATACAATTGTCATGGTTTGTCTTATATTGAAGAAAATCAATGACAGAATCCATCATATCATCGTCGTAAGCAGGTACTATAAGAATAAATTGCCGACCCATTTCGTGGAACGGATCGGCATCGTTTATTTCATATCCTGTAAAGCCGGTCTTGTCCATAAATCGTCTTGTTTGACCGGTAATTGAATAAAAGGCTATATCTATCATATTATTAGCCTACTAATTCCTTTAGACTGTCTGGACGGAATCCAACAATAGGGTCAGTATTATCTTGCATAACGATCGGCACACTCTTAAAACCTTGTTGTTTTAAAAAGTCTAAATATTTAGGATCTTGGTTGATGTTTCTTTCTTCAAAGTTAACGTTGTGTTCTTTGAGAAATCTCTTTGTCATCTTGCATTGCATGCAGTTATTTTTGCTATATACGATTACATTGTTCATAGTCTGATACCTCTTTTTGATGTTAATGTCATGTTCTAGTATAAAACATTTGTTCTGACTAACACAACATATAGTTCTCGTAAATCTACATAAATACCATATGATGTATGGTGAAACCTAGTACTGTAATATCTTTTAGATAAGCACTCGATTTATTATAATTTACTTGAGTCGTGGTAAAATTACCGTAATGACTATTATAGATTTATTAGTTAAAATTGAAAGTACTAAAAGACAATTAATTTTAGTTGGGAGAAAATTATGAGTTCTTGGAATTTAATTGGAATTATTGCATGGGTTGTTGTCATTGCTTTGTTAGTTTGGGTCGTTTTCAATATTAGAAATCGTCACTTAAAACTTTTAGTAGTAAAAAAAGAAAAAATAACTTGGAAAACAGTGTTGACCGACTTGATTGAAATTATTGTCGTTATTGCAGCTGTGGTAGGGATGTTATATGCATGCCTATTTTCAAATGCTGATTTGAGTAGTAAGAAAGATATCTCAATGTCTTACAAATATGAGCCAATGATCATTCAAACTACTGAAGACGGACAAGGATACTATGTCAAAATAAGTAAAGGTAATTCTCATGGTAATAATGATGTTTACCAATACTGGGTAAATAATTCTACTTACAATGTATCTAGTCGTGATGCGACTATTTCAGATGCGACGTTGCCTTTCAATTTTTCGGGAGTACGTATCAGTTGGCCAGTAGATAAATTTAAGCAGATGGATGATAAGTATCAATCAGCTTATGTTATTACTGCTCAAGCAAAATACAAAAAGAACTTTATCAATGGATTGGGATTGAAAGCTGGACGTCTAGCAACGGAATATCGTGTGTTAAGAGTGCCTGCTCGTTCATTTATTGATGTAAGTCACAGTAAGTAAGAGAGTGCGATAAAAGGCGGTTTGCCACCGGAGCATAGCCTAGAACCACAAATGATTGGAACTATCAATCGTTTGTGGTTCGTAGCTATGTGGAGGTTGCAGCCTTTGGTTGCACGTTTAGTCTATAAAAATTTGGAAAAGAAAAAAGGGGTTGTGACTAATGTCACTGCCCCTTTATTACCTATTACTTGTTATTTGATCTTTTTGATTTTCTTGATGCTAACAACTATTTTATTGTTTAATTCCATCTTATTGGAATTATCTTTGGGATCATTTTCAACAATTTCCATCAAAGCTGAATGTTCGTAAATCTTTTCGACTTTTCCTTTAAATGGATGATCCATATCTTCATCTACTTTACACTCGTAAGTGTCGCCGACTTTTAAATCTTCTATTTTCATGAACAAGATCTCCTAAAATTTTACTTAACAGCATAGTATATTAATATAGTAGAATAGAAATTTCAAATCAAAAGCTAGGATAATGCAATGAATAAGAAAATTATTGTCATAACAGGTGCAAGTGGTACAGGGAAAACCACTATTAGTCATTACTTGAAAGAGAATTATCAAATTCCTAACGTAATTACGCATACTACTAGAATGCCACGTGATGGTGAGAAAAATGGCGTCGATTATTATTTTGAAACTGATAAAAGTTTTTCAGAAAATCATTACTTGGAAAAGGTAGAATATAGTGGTCATAAATATGGATCTTCAGAAGAAGGTCTGGAATCTATGTGGAATAAAGTTGATGTAGCAAGTATTGTTGTCGATACCGCGGGTGCAATAGCATATAAGAAGAAATATGGTAAACAAGCTATTGTTATATTTTTAGAATTAGATCTTCCTAGTTTATCGGAAAGATTGAAAAAAAGAGGAGATAATCCAGATAGAATTATCCAAAGAATAAATAGTGAGGAATTCCATCGAGATCTTAAAATTCCACAAGAATTACAAGGAAAAGCCTACGAAATAGTCAATAAAGACATGAATATTACTAAAATCAAGGTAGATAAGCTAATGAAAGCTCTAAATCTTGAATAAATGACATAAAAGCAAAAAGCCTCAAAACACTGTAGTACCAGTGTTTTGAGGCTTTTTGTATTATTTAAGTAATAAAGTGTAACATTCTTATACAATTGCTGTAACAATTCTGAAATATTCGGAGAGTATTATAGTCATCGTTGAGTGATAAGGAAACATTAATTAAGAAAATTTAAACATTTAAAAAAAACAAAAAAAAACAAACCATTCGGGGGATTTCAATTTTGAATACTAAAATTAAAAAGAGTTTAATTTCATTTACAGCAGCTGCATCATTGGCAGTTACAGGATTAGGTATGACAGGTTTAACAACACATGCCGCAACACAAATCATTACAGAAAACGTTCCATCAGTAGTTACTGCTAACAAGACAGCTATGCTATACAAGACACCTTCTAAAGATGGTGATACAACAGGACGTGCTATTGCTGCTAATACTCCATGGGCTGTAGGTAAAGAAGCTATGGATGACCAAGGTAACATTTGGTACTTCATCGGTACTGACGCATGGGTACAAGCATCAGACGTTACAACAAACACAGAATCACAAGCAACTGACGACTCAGCTACACAAGCTGCTACAACAGAATCAACTTCTGACACAGTTATCAGTACTGCTAAAAAGTATATTGGTACACCATATGTATGGGGTGGTAAGACACCAAGTGGTTTTGACTGCTCAGGTTTCACATCATACATATACAACGAAGCACTAGGTAAGAACATTGGTTCATACACAGTTGCTCAAGAAGGTGCTGGACAACAAGAATCAGTATCAGAAGCTCAAGCCGGAGACCTATTGTTCTGGGGTAGCAAAGGTTCAACATACCACGTAGCTATCTACTTAGGTAACAACCAATACATCGCTGCTCCAAAGCCTGGTGACACAGTTAGTGTTGCTACAATCTCAGGTTACTTCATGCCTTCATTTGCTGTTCACGTAAACTAGGATAAGTAATTTAACGATAAATTCAAAATTAAAGCCCAAGACTGCCATATGGCGGTCTTTTTTTATTGCATTATAATAGGACAAGTTAGGATGTGTAAAGATGAAAGCAGCTTATATAGAACAGACAGGATCATATGAAAAAATTAAAGTTGGAGATTTACCAATTCCTGAAGTTAAATCTTCAGAAGTACTGTTGAAAGTAGATTATGTATCAGTAAACCACATTGATACTTTTGTTCGAGCAGGTGGATTTAAGACAAATATGCAGTATCCATTTGTTATTGGAAGAGATGCAGTTGGAACGATTCAAAAAATCGGCGATGAAGTGACAGAATTTAGGGTCGGAGATCGAGTTTGGACTAATAGCATGGGCTATGATGGAAGATCTGGGATTACCAGTGAATTTGTGGCAGTCCCAACTAATCGTCTATTCAAAGCTCCAGATGTTGATGAAAGACAATTGATAGCATCAGTACATTCATCAGCTACTGCACAAATACTTTTATCAGATATCTTAAAAGTGAAATCTAATAAGAATATTTTGATAGAAGGAGCTGCTGGACATGTTGGCACAAAGTTATTGCAGATAAGCAAATTATTGGGATTAAACGTTACAACTACCAGTAATCAACGAGACTTTGATCGTTTAAAAAAACTTGGCAGTAATGAACTTATTGATTATCATCAAGAAATATCTGGTATAGATGAATTGTTTGATTATATTGTTGATACATCTGGAAAAGTAGATTTAAATGATAATTTAAATTTGTTGAACTTGTATGGTCAAATAGGGATGATAACTGCTCCTAAATCTAATCAGTTTAAGTTTGATGTGCGTGAATTTTATACGAGTAGTAAATCTATAAAGGGTTTTGTTATAAGTCATGCTAGTTTAGAGCAATTACGAGGTGCTGGTAGAGCATTGAATTACGGCTTTGAGAATAATCAATTATTAGATGATTCAATATTAGAATTACCTTTGGAGAAAGCCTCTGAAGCACATAGGATGCTTGAAGAGGGACTTGATCATGGTAAGAGAATTGTTTTGAAGGTAAATTAAAAAGTAAGAGAGCAGGATAATATGTTTTGGGAGTAGTACTATGCCACCTCCAGGAACAAGAAAATTAATCCGCTATGGGACTGACCCGAGCCTCGGTCTTGGGTCTCGATTTTGAGCTTCGCAAAGTGCGCAAAATTCAAAAGTCGTCCTGTGCTGTAAGGCCGGAAATCCACCGACCTAACACCACCTTCACAGTGGCCCAATTTTCTTGTTCCTTCCGGCTAGGTTATTCTTTGTTTTTGTTAAATAATGTAATGACTTGAGTATTAAAGTTTATTTTGGAGATTTCAATCCTTAATTAGAATATAAGTAATGCAAGGCGAGAGTGAATAAATCCTAATGAAATCAGGATTTATTCACTCTCGTTTGCTATCTCATGAAAAAAAATCTTTTGTGATATTGTCATATCTTTTTTAAAAGTTAACTAAGCAATAGTTGGATACATAAGTATAAAAAAATAGATATGTTATTGAAAACGCATACAATAAGAGTTAGTATACTGATATACTAGTATATTACATAAAAGGGGGTTTTTATTTTGAGTGCTGACGTACTATCTCTACTTTGGGTTCTTGTGGGTATTCTTCTACTCGTATTCATGATTGTTAAACTGAAGTTTCATAATATTGTTGCATTGCTAATTTCTGGTCTTTTTATTGCATTTATGGAAGGTATGAAAATAACTAAAGTAGTACCAACTATTCAAAAAGGTTTAGGTGGTATTTTAGGAACTTTAGCCTTAATTGTTATTTTTGGTGCCATAATCGGTAAATTAATGACGGATTCAGGTGCTTCTCAACAGATTGCCGATACTATAGTTTCCAAAATGGGAGTTAAATTATTACCGTTTGCTTTATTAATAATTGGAACGATTTTTGGTATGGCCATGTTTTATGAAGTTGCATTTTTAATAACTGCACCATTAGTTATTAATATTGCAAAGGAAGCTAAAATCCCATATATGCGACTAATAATACCAACAATAGCTGGTGCAACTATGGGGCATAGTATTTTTCCACCACAGCCTGGTCCAATGGCCTTAGTTTCAGCGTTTCATGCAGATATAGCCCAAGTTTATATTTGGGGATTTGTTGTTATAATACCAACAATAATTTGTTCAGGTGTGCTTATACGTAAATTCATTCCTGGACTTGATAATATGCCCCTTGGCAATGTCATGAAGCCCGTTGATAGAAAGCCAAAAGAAGAATTACCATCTTTTGCAATCAGCATTTTAGTACCATTATTACCAGCAATTTTAATGATTATTTCTTCTATCGTTAAACTATTTATCAATCCTGGTTCTACAGTATATAAAATTACTGAATTCATAGGTAGTGCTGAGATAAGTATGCTAATTACTGTTTTGGTAGCCATGGTTGTATTTGGATATAAACAGCATAAATCTGGTACTGAGATTACTCAGCAATTAACTAACGCCATTGAAGGTGTTTCTAATGTATTGCTTGTTATAGCTGCAGGTGGAGTAATGAAAGAGGTAATTATAGATACTGGTGTAGGTAATACTATTGTCGGAATGCTTGGTCACTTACCTGTTTCACCTCTTATTCTTGCATGGATCATTACTGTCGTGATTAGAATTTTAACAGGACAAGGTGCTGTTGCTGCTATAACTGCTGCAGGAATTGTAGCTCCTATGATTGCCGCATTTAATGTAAATCCAGTATTAATGGTTTTAGCATGTGCCTGTGGTAGTAATACTATGACCTTAATGTACGATGGGGGATTCCTATTGTTCCAACAATCATTTGGAATTTCTATGAAAGATACATTTAAGACATGGGGATCACTTGAATTTGTTAATTCATTTGTTGGTCTTTTGATGGTATTGGGATTAAGTCTTGTTATCTAGTCGATCTTATTTATTTTTTTGATTGATATAGTATCTGATATATCAGATACTATTTTTATAAAGTATATTTTTCCTTAAAATCAAAAACTTATATATGTTAAAGCAGTGTAAAATCAAGATTCGTTTTTTAGATTTAAATAATATAAATTTTAGTGGAGATAATTAAATGGTTAAATTAAATGATGATTACTTAACTAATAAAGATGCTTTTTCAAGTGTAGGAATTACTACTCCTGAATTTGATCAAGTTAAGGTAAAACAGGATACAGAAAAGAATCCTCGTTGGGTTCATTTCGGTGGCGGAAATCTATTTAGATGTTTTCATGCTACAATTGCTCAGGATTTATTGAACAAAGGTGAATTAGATAGTGGTGTTGTAGTTGCAGAAACTTATGATGATGAAGTCATTAATAAAATTTATCATCCATATAATGACAGATTTTTGAGTGTCACAATGAAGAGCGATGGTTCACTTGATAAAGAGCTTGTTGCCAGTGTTGGGGAGAGTATTTACTTAAATAGAGATAATTCTGATGATTTTAATAAATTAACTGATATTTTTGAGAATAGATCCTTACAGATGACAACATTTTCTATTACCGAAAAAGGATATAACTTAGTTAATATTAATGGCGACTTAATCGCAGCAGCGGTTAAAGATATTGAAAAAGGGCCTGACTTTGCACAGACAAATATGGGTATTGTTACATACTTATTGTATAAACGTTTCCAAAATGGTGCTTTTCCAATTGCAATGGTAAGTACAGATAACTTTTCACAAAATGGTCAGAAGTTGGAAGACGCTGTTTTGTTGATTGCCAAAGGCTGGGTTAAAAATAAATTAGTTGATTCAAAATTCGTGGATTACTTAACGAATACGAATAAAGTAAGTTTTCCATGGTCAATGATAGATAGAATCACTCCAAATCCTTCAGAATCAGTTAGTTCAAGATTAAATGATGAAGGCTTTGAAGACACTGATATTGTTCATACGACAAAACATACAAATATTGCACCATTTGGTAATACTGAAGAGACACATTATTTAGTAATTGAAGATAGCTTTCCAAATGGACGCCCAGCTCTTGAAAAAGCTGGAGTATTGATGGCAGATAGAAATACTGTTAATGATGCTGATCAAATGAAAGTTACTGCATGCTTAAATCCTCTTCATACTTCATTAGCTATTTTTGGTTGCCTCCTAGATTATAAGAAGATTTCAGATGAAGTTAGTGATGAGGACTTACTTGGATTGATTAAGAATTTAGGTTACGGAGAAGATTTACCAGTTGTTATTGACCCTAAAATTATTAACCCTAAAGAATTTATAGATCAATTAATTAATAAAAGATTACCTAACAAAAATATACCTGATACACCTCAAAGAATTGCTACTGATACATCACAAAAAATTCCAATTAGATACGGTGTCACAATTAAGCATTACGTTGATGCAACTGATAAAGATGTTAAAGATTTGGAATTTATTCCTTTGGTACTTGCTGGATGGTGTAGATATCTAATGGGAATCGATGACAATGGAAATAAATTTGAATTAAGCAACGATCCTTTGTTAGACGACTTACAACCATACGTTAAAGATATTAAATTAGATGACAAAGTTAATGTTTCTGAAGTTTTGAAACCAATTTTGAGCAATCAAAGTATTTTTGCAAATGATTTATATGCTATTGGTTTAGCTGATAAGGTAGAAAATTACTTTAGTAAAATGATTCAAGGCAAAGGTGCTATTAGAAAAACAATTTCAGATACAGTATCAAATAAAGGTAAGAAATTTTAAAAAGAGAAGAGAGTTTAAGTAATTATGGAAATGGGATTCCGTTGGTACGGTGAAAAAGATGATCCAATTAAGTTACAAGATATCCGTCAGATTCCTGGCACAAAGCAAGTTGTGGGTGCCTTATATGACATTCCAGTTGGTGAAGTTTGGCCTAAGAGTGAGATAAAGAGTTTAAAGGATCAAGTAGAATCAGCAGGATTAAAAATTAAAATTATTGAATCAGTTAATATTCATGATGATATTAAAATTGGTTTACCATCTAGAGATAAATATATTGAGAATTATAAAGAGACAATCAAAAATTTAGCAGCATATGGAATTAAAGTTATTTGCTATAACTTTATGCCAATTTTTGATTGGGTTAGAACAGATTTGCATTATAAGTTAGCTGATGGGTCAACTGATTTAGCATTTCAACATAAAATCGTTGAAGGTTCTCCAGATGATATTATTAAATCAGTTCAAAAGAATTCAAATGGATTTATTTTGCCAGGTTGGGAACCAGAAAGATTGGCAGAAGTTAAGAAGTTATTTAAAGCATATGAAAATGTTGATGAGAATAAACTAGCAGAAAATATGGAGTACTTTTTGAAAGCTATTATGCCAACATGTGAGAAGTATGATGTCAAAATGGCAATGCATCCTGATGATCCGCCTCGTCCATTATTTGGACTACCAAGAATTTATAAAAACGTTGAAGATATGCGTAAAATTGAAAATATGTATGATTCTCCATATAATGGTTTCACTATTTGTACGGGTAGTTTAGGAGAAAATCCTAAAAATGATGTTCCGGCAATCATTAGAGAATTCGTTAAAAAGAATAAGGCACCATTTATTCATGTCAGAAATATCAAATTTATGGGTAATGAAGGTGACTTCCACGAATCAGCTCATCTGTCATCAGAAGGCTCATTAGATATGTATGAAATTATGAAAGCATTACATGATACAAACTTTAATGGTGTCGTAAGACCTGACCACGGACGTGATATTTGGGGTGAAGAAGGTCGCCCTGGATATGGATTATATGATAGAGCGTTAGGTATTGCTTACTTAAACGGATTGTGGGAAGCTTTAAATAAAGCTTAGTCATAAAAATTAGATAGCATAGGAAGAGTGATAGATATAATGGATGTAAATAATATGCAAGATAAGGCATACAGAGAAATAAATCATCGTATATTACGCTCTACCTATGCTCCAGGTGATAAGATTTCTGAAAGTTTGCTTGAACAAGATTTAAATCTTGGACGAACACCAGTTAGAGAAGCGTTGATTCGATTGAGGAGGGACGGTTTGATCAATATTGTCCCTCAAAGTGGAACTTATGTTTCCAAGATTAATTTAAGTGAAGCCACAAATGCACGTTTTGTTAGAGAAAGTGTTGAAAGAAAAGTTATGGTCGAAGCTGCTGCAGTAGCTAGTGAATCTGATATTTCATATTTAAATGATATTTTGGATAAACAATTGGCGGCATCAAAGAATAGTGATCATGAGATGTTCTTTGAATTAGATGAAAAATTTCATCAATACTTTTATAAAATGACAAATAAAATGATTGTTTGGAACTGGCTACAAGTAACTAATGATCAATTACTGCGTTTTAGATGGCTAAGATTAAAAGTTGTTCAATTGAATTGGGATAATTTGATTAAGGAACATCAAAAAATTTGCCAAGCGGTTGGTAAGCATGATCCAGAAGAAGCGGAAAGATTGTCTATCAACCATCTTCACTTGATGATTGATGAAGAAAGTGATGTTTTGGAAATTTTCCCTAATTACTTTATTTAAATAAAAGCCTCTGTATTTTTTTAAAAAATACGGAGGCTTTTTTGTAATATAAACTTATCCAGTAATTTCCTTAATCTTAGATTGTATCTTACTTTCGTTATAAGCTAATAAAATCAAAAACATCACAACATACAATCCTAAAGGTATTAAAGCAAAGTTCAAATTAATTGCAGAAATAGTAGAAGCAGACTGTGTTTTATTTGAAACATAGCCGGTTAGTTGCAATGATTCAGCGGTAACTAGTCCACCTAATCCAAGTCCTAAATTAACTCCAAAATCGTCAGTAGATGCTAATACACCTTCTGCTTGAATTCCCATAGCTGTACCATAGCGAATTGTATCAGCAATCATAATTGAAACTAGTCCGATTATGAAACCATTACCAATAGAATTGACAAAAATTCCGAAGAATAAAACCGGCATATTCTCGCTATAAGCTGCGTAAGTAATAATTAGTTGTCCAATAAAAGCAGTACCAATACCTGTTAACATAGTATTCTTTTTACCTAAATGGGCTGAAACAAAGTAGATTGAAACAACTCCGATCAAGGCTGTTAACGTAAAACTGTTAGCGAGTGAAACTAAGCTTTCATTATGAATTACATATTTAAAATAGTAGATGATAGTTTGATTTTTAATTGCTGTTGTCATCCAATATAGGAAAATTACGATTGAAATAACCATCCAAGGTTTATTTTGTTTCAACATTTTCCAAACGGCACTTAGTGGCTGATGATTTATCTCTTCATTAGAAAAGCGTTCACGAACGTGGAAGAAGGTGTTCAAGATCAAAGCTAGAGAGATTGCTCCGAATAAAACAATCGTTAGCAAGAATCCCTTTTGTTGATCACCTTTACCAAATAAGGCTACTAAAGGAATGGTAAAAGTAGCGACAATAATTTGTACAGAACTACCAAAGAATTGTCTAATAACACCTAATAAAGTAGTCTCTTTTTCATTTTCGGTCATTGTTGGCAAAATTGATGTAATTGGCAAGTTAACGGCCGTATAGAAGAATCCTAATCCAAGATAGGTCACATATGCCCAAATCAATTTACCAGTATGAGGTAAGAAATTTGGGGTAACAAAGGTTAAAACTGCAAAGATAACATATGGGAATGAGAACCAAAGAAAGAATGGTCTACTTTTTCCCCACTTAGAATGCGTGTTATCAATCATGACACCGATAATTAAACTTTCAAATACGTCAGCTGCACGTGCTACGACGAATAATACTGCAGCTTCGTTAGGAGTGAGTCCAAAAACATCGGTATAAAAAAACAGCAGATACATGGTCATCATTTGAAATACTAAGTTATCTGCTGCATCACTCAACCCATAGCTGAGTCGTTCAGTAATAGACGTTTGCCATTTATTCATCGGTATCGCCTACTTCTTTGACGTTAGACGACGATATAATTCTTGTCCAACGACATCATTAGTCCACATCCAAGCGATATGTCCTAATGCCTCTGAAATATGTTCTTCTGTTGGCTGATCTTTAGCATCAGGAACAGTCTTCATCATAGGCATGATGCCAAGATGGAAGGCGGCCCAAATTGCCAATCCAAAGATACTACCAGAGCCTTTTCTGATGAAAGGTTTATATTCAGCTAAGACTTCATAAATAATAGCGAAAGAAGTTGAAAATCCGAAGTGAACTAAATAACTTACCCAAGGTAATTTGTGTCCAGAATATGTATAAGTAGCGTGAGTCCATTTGCTAGGAATGCCAAATTGTTGAAGTAGTGTTTGAGGTGGATTAGTTTCATCTCGTTCTTCTGTTCTAGGTGGCAAGACATTTTCCCAACCTAATTTGACGAAACCAGATATTACGCCAGCAAAAGTTCCCGCAATGATTGCTGACTTTAAATTACTCTTTTGTTCCTTTGATAGTTTCATGATTTTCCCCCTTTGAATGATGTTTTCCTTATTATTATAGAACAGACATAATAATATCGCTGTGATTTAGTATTGTATTGTTACAAGAACCTCACAATTTCTTCACAAATTATTATTTGTTTATTCGTAATTTGGAAATTAATTATTCATAATTGAAAGCTATTATTTAAGCATAGTCAAAAGCAAAGAAGAGGTGACCGGATGAAATATTAAACTCTATATCAAGTTTTAATCCCCCTTAAAACAAGATAATGTTTTCTTAAAAACTCACTTATATAAACACAACAAAAATGATTAATCCCCTATAAATTTAATCCCTAAAAAATCCTTATTTATTATTTAATCCCCCAATTAAATAATCCTAATAGGTTATATAAACGAAAATATATCCCCCCTGATATATATTTTCAAAAAAAGCAGGACCTACCCTCTACGGTAGATCCTGCTTTTACTTATAAATTTAATCCCTAATTAAATAATCCCCTGATATAAGAAGATTTACAATTTTAAAATATATCCTCCCTGATGTATAAAAAATTGATTACAAGAATAAAATATAGAAACTTGAGGTGAGTGATAGAGATATGAACAATCTCTAAATAAATTTCTTCATAAATTAAAAGATCCCTTATTTAATCCCCTAATTAAATAATCCCTTATATACAAATAAAATATATTTCCTCCCCAGATATATATTTAAAAAATGAGACTGTGGTGTATTCCACAGTCTCATTTTGCATTTATAGCCTAAACGTGTAACAAAGGGCTGCAACCTCCACATAGCTACGAACCACAAATGATTGATGGTGCCAATCATTCGTGGTCCTAGGCTATGTTCCGGTGGCAGATTGCCCTTTGTCACACTCTTGTCTATTTAAATGTAGCAGCTTTTTTGTCATCACAATACAAGAAATGACCTGGTAATACTTCTTGTAGCTTTTGTCCTTCATGGAAAGAGCTCTTATAATCAAAATCGATTCTTTGACGAGTTTTTTCAACTTCTGGATCAGGAACGGGAATAGCTGACAAGAGACTCTTTGTATATGGATGTAGCGGATGATCGTATATTTCATCGGCATCAGCCAATTCGACGATTTTACCATGGTACATAACGGCGATTCTATCACTGATATATTTAACCATTGAAAGGTCATGGGCAATAAACATATAAGTTAATCCTTGTTCTTTTTGAATATCTTGCATCAAGTTAACAACTTGAGCTTGGATAGATACATCAAGTGCTGAAATAGGTTCATCAGCAATGATAAATTGAGGATCAACGGCTAGAGCTCTAGCAATACCAATACGTTGTCTTTGACCACCAGAGAATTCATAAGGGTAACGTGTCATATGTTCGGGGTTCAAATGAACCATATCTAGCAATTCACGAACACGTTTGTCACGCTCTTCATTACTACTTGTTAATCCATGGACATCAAGTCCTTCAGCAATAATATCCTTAACTTTCATTCTAGGATTTAGTGAAGCATATGGGTCTTGAAAGATCATTTGCATTTCACGACGGAATTTTTTCATTTGTGGGCCATGACTTTTGATTTTACTAATATCTTGACCATTAAATAAAATTTGACCAGCTGTTGGATCATAAAGTCTGATGATACTACGACCAGTAGTACTCTTACCAGAACCAGATTCACCAACTAATCCAAATGTTTCTCCTTTATATATATCAAAGGAAACGTCATCGACAGCTTTTACTTCGTTAGGTTTACCAATATTAAAATATTGTTTTAAATGTTTGACTTGGACAATTGCTTGTTTATCTTCTGCCATTATATATTGTCTCCTAACTTTTTAAATTTGGTGAAACGTTTCTGAATTCCCTTAGGAGGAGTAACTTTTGGTGCATCTGGGTGCAATAGCCACGTTGCAGCATAATGAGTCTTGGAAACTTTAAAGAAAGGAGGTTGCTCTTCCAAATCTATTTGCATGGCGTATTCGTTACGTGGTGCAAAAGCGTCACCTTTAGGAGGATTTAACAAGTTAGGAGGTGTACCTGGGATTGAATTAAGGTGGTCCTCTTCACTTGTATCTAAAGTAGGCATGGAATCTAATAATCCCCAAGTATAGGGATGTTGAGGATCATAGAAGATTTCATCTACTGAACCGTATTCAACAAATTTACCGGCATACATAACGGCTACACGATCAGCAATACCAGCCACGACACCAAGATCATGGGTGATAAAGATGATAGAAGTACCGATTTTTTGTTGTAACTCTTTTAATAAATCGATAATTTGAGCTTGAACAGTAACGTCCAAAGCAGTTGTTGGTTCATCGGCAATAAGAATTTCAGGATAGTCTACGATAGCAATCGCGATAACGATACGTTGTCTTTGACCACCAGAGAATTGATGAGGATAGTCATTCATTCTCTCTTTAGGATTAGGTATACCGACTAAACGTAAAACTTCTTCGGCACGACCAAGTGCTTCTTTTTTGGAAACTTTATTGTGGATCAAAAGTGGTTCAGCAACTTGTTTTCCAATTGTCATTGTTGGATCAAGGGATGTCATAGGATCTTGGAAAATCATTGAAATTTTATTTCCACGGATAGCATCCATTTCTTTTTTGCTTTTTTTAAGTAGATCTTCTCCATGATAGAGGATAGTACCTTTATTTATATCAGCGTTTTTTGCAAGTAACTGCAAGATTGAACGAACAGTGATCGACTTACCAGAACCAGATTCCCCAACGATAGCTAAGGTTTCACCGGCGGAAAGATCGAAATTCACTCCTCGAATAGCTTGGACAGTACCATTGTAGGTAGCAAAGTTAACGTGTAGATCTTTTACTTCTAGAATTTTATCCATTGCTTATTCTTTCTCCTTAGTTATTAGTCTGATGATTGTGGGTCAAAGGCGTCACGTAGACCATCACCTAGTAAGTTAGTAGCAATCATAATAATACTTAAGATAATTGCAGGTGCCCACATTTGATATGGTAAGAATCTAAAGGCTTTTTGTCCATCAGATAATAGTGTACCTAATGATGCATTTGGTGCAGGGATACCAATACCAATGAAACTTAAGAAGGCTTCAAAGAAAATAGCATTTGGAATTGTAAACATTGTTTGAATGATAATTGTTGAAGATAGGTTAGGAATCAAGTGTTTTGTAGCAATTTTAGTTGAAGATTCTCCTAAAGTACGTGCTGCCAAAACATATTCTTGCTCTTTTAATTGGAAGGTTTGAGCACGAATCAGACGAGCCATTGTGACCCAATCAGTAATAGCGATGGCTAAAACAATTGAGATCAATCCTGGCTTTAAAATAATCATCATTAAGATAACAACGATTAGGTTAGGAACTGAAGAAACGATTTCAACGATACGTTGCATAACGTTATCTGTCATTCCGCCTTTCCAACCTGAGACGATACCGTAAGGGATACCGATCAATAAATCTACCAAAGTAGCCAAAACAGCAACTATTAGAGAAAGACGAGTACCATAGATAATTCTTGATAATAAATCACGTCCAAGATAATCAGTACCTAAGATGTAGTAAGTACCTTTTGGAGCATGAACTTGTTGATAAGCATCAACCATCTTGCCACCCATATTTTGGTAACCGTTGAATCCAGGGATATTTAGATTACCTAATTTTGGAGGAAGGTTAGATAGGGTAGCATGTTGAGCATTTGGATTATATGGTGCAATTATTGGGGCAAAGACAGAGATAAGAACAATTAGTGAAAGTAGTGTTAAACAAACAACAGCAACTTTATTTTGAAAAAGACGACGACGGACATCTTGCATGTAAGTTAAAGAAGGTGTGCCGATTTTTTCTTGTTCCTTATTACCCTCATTATTTAAAAATTTAAATTTATCCTTGGGTATTTGAGGAATTTCCATTATTCATTACCTCCGTTTCCTAATCTAATTCTTGGATCAATAAGTACGTATAAAATATCAACAACTAAGAAGACTAAAATCAATAAGAATGAATAGAAGATAGTTAGTCCCATGATAGTTGGGTAGTCATTAGTAGTAATTGATTTAACAAATTGTTCACCGATACCAGGAATCGAGAAAATGTTCTCAACAACCATTGAACCAGTCATAGTTGATACGGCCATAGGTCCAATAATAGTAACAATAGGAATCAATGAATTACGTAAAGCGTGTTTAACAACTACTTGCCATTCTGAATTACCTTTTGATTTAGCGAGTTCAATGTAGTCACTACTTAACACGTCGACCATTTCAGTTCTCATAAATCTGGCGACATTACCCAAAGGTAACGCAGCTAAAGCGATAGTAGGTAGGACGCTTGATTGGAAGTTGTCCCAAAGAGCAACTGGATAGATGTGCCATTTGTAGGCCAAGTAAAATTGTAATAAAACAGCCAAAACAAATGATGGGATTGAAATACCTAGAATTGATACGAATGTTGCCAAAGTATCGACCCAAGTATTTTTTCTAATGGCAGCGATGGCACCAAGTAAGATACCTAAAATAGTACCAAGTATCATTGCTTGAGCACCAATTTGCATTGATGGTGCTAAACGTTGGCCGATTAGTTGTGTAACAGGTTCATTGTTAAATTGGAATGAAGTTCCAAGATTTCCTTGGAAAAGTCCACCTATATAACGAATATATTGAATTAATATTGGTTGATCCAATCCATATTGTGCTTTAACGATTGCTAATTGTTCTGGTGATAGACGATTCTGATTAGAGAATGGAGTACCAGGAAGCATCTTCATTAGAAAGAAAGTGATCGTAGCAATTATGAAGAGGGTCAAAAATAGGTAAAGAATTCTTTTAAGAATATATTTTGCCATATTTAATCTCCCTAACTTTAATTATTTTTTATAAGCAGTAACGAGGTTATAACCGCCATTTGGTGAAATACGATAGTTTCTGACATTAGATTTAGTCAAGTTAGCTTGATTCAATTGATAAAGAACAACAGCACCTTGATCTTCAGTTAAGATCTTAGTTGCTTCAAGCATATCTTGCCATCTAGCATCTTCATCATTAGCATCAGTAGTCTTACTCTTTTTAACTAAAGCATCATAGGCTTTATTAGAGTACTTACCATCATTGATCGAACTGTCAGTTGTGAAGCAATCTAAGAAACTGATTGGATCTGGGAAGTCGGCTGTCCAAGCTGAAACAACCATATCGAAGTCACCGCTGATAGATTTATCCAAACGTGATTTAAATGGGACATTTTGTAAGGAAATCTTTAATCCAGGTAATGTCTTCATCATTTGACCTTGAATAAATTCATTTTGTTTCTTAGCGGCGTCAGTATCATCACCTAAAATAGTAAAGCTGAGATCTTTTTGACCAGTTTCTTTTAGTCCTTCTTTCCAAAGTTTCTTGGCAAGTTTAGGATTGTATTCTGAGTACTTGTTTACTGAATCTAAGGTCTTTTCTTTAGTAAAGTCTGTACCAGTCTTAGGATTATAAGACATCTTTGTAGGAACTAATGTATCTTCAATACCACCAGTTTTACCTAGGATATTGTCAGTTAGTTGTTCACGATCGATCGACATTGAAATTGCTTGTCTGATCTTTTTATTTCTAAAGAATTTATATTTCTTTTGATTTAGTTCCAAGTAGTAGTTACTTGCTGTTTCTGAGATACTGAATGATTTGTAACCTGAAACTTGGCGAGCAGTATCACCACTGATTTGTTGAAGACGGTTAATTCTGTTTGTATCGTAAAGATTCAATCCAGTATTAGCATCTTTAACAACGTAATATTCGACTTTGTTTAATCTAACTTTTTTAGCATTCCAGTATTTATTATTTTTAACTTCAGTCCAGTTATTATCAGAAACATTCCAATTAGTTAATTTAAATGGACCATTGAACACCATACCAGCACTCTTTAAACCATATTGTTTACCGGCTTTTTCTACAGCTGGTTTATATAATGGTAGAAATGGTGAATTTACAACTAAAGCGTTGAAGTATGGAATTGGTGTATCTAAGTCAATTTGAAGTTTGTATTTATTAAGAGCTTTGATCCCCAATGTATTAACTGGTTTTTTACCAGCGCTGATTTTATCAGCATTTTTTATTCCACTATAAATGTAGGCATATTCAGAAGCTGTCTTTGGATCGACAGTTCTACGCCATGCGTAAACGAAATCCTGAGCCGTTACGGGTTTACCGTTGGACCATTTAGTATGTCGTAGTTCAATCGTATAGGTTTTACCGTTATTTGTAGGTTTGACGATTTTTTTAGCAACAGCTGGTTGCAATTTTTTACCATCAAATCGGTATAAACCTTCCATTGTATTGGAAAGATTTTGCGAACCGATAACATCGGTATTCATTGATGAGTCCATAGTTGCGATTACATCACTAGAACTGATAGAAAGAGTTTTTTTATCATCTTTTTCAGTATTAGAACCGCAGCCAGACAAAATCAGCGCTATCGCAAAAATCGGAAATAGTGCTAACAAATACTTTTTAAATTTCATTACTTAACCTCCCTAAAAGCATCACAATAATTAGAGTACACCATAAAACATTAAATACAAGAACTTTTTATTAAAAAACCTCTAATATTTTGTTAAAGGGTAATAAAATATTGCATAAAATGCCTAAAACGTATATTTCTTAGATTTCTAGGTGTTTTACTTCCATAAAAAAGACATGATCCGATTAGATTCGGAATCATGTCTTTTCTTATTCTTTAATGAACTCACTGTATTCGTTGAGTTCATCTGGACTTAGATTTGCTGTAATAGATGATCCTTCATTGAGAAATTCTTTTTTGATGATTTGAGAATTTCTGAGGACTTTTTCAGCAACTTTTTGTTTATCATATGGAATCAGAAGATTTGTCATTTTGAAGTTAGCGTAGAGTTTCTTTTTAATTAAATCTACTAAAGTATCAATTGACTTTTTATCCAAAGCTGAATAGTAGATATTGTCTCCTTCAATTGAAGGGAAGACTTGATCAGGTTTTAAGTCAGCTTTGTTAAATGCATAAATCATAGGCTTATCTTTAACGCCGACTTCTTTGAGAGTTTTCTCAGTTACTTCAAGCATATTTCTCCAATGTTCATCACTAACATCGATAACTTGAACTAATAAGTCAGCATCTTTAGCTTCTTTTAAAGTAGTTTTGAAAGACTCAATCAAATTGTGAGGGAGCTTGCTGACAAAACCAACGGTATCAGATAGTAGGAAACTAGTATTATCCTCTAAATCAATTTTTCTAACGCTAGTATCAAGTGTTGCAAAGAGCATATCTTTTTCAAAAACTTTACGATCATCCGAATCTTCTTTATTAAAGTTTAAAAGACCATTCATAGTTGTAGATTTTCCAGCGTTTGTATAACCAACTAATGAAACTAGTGGCATAGTTGTGTTGGTACGCTTTCTGCTTTGAACATTGATTGTTTTATCAACTGTTTTTAATTGGTCCTTTAAATAGGTAATTCTTTTACGAATTACACGACGATCTAATTCTAGTTTTGTTTCACCAGCACCACGGTTAGCAAGTCCACCAGAAGCTGATTGTTGGTCCAGTGGATTACCTGATGGATGGATTCGTGGTAATTGATATTGTAACTTTGCGATTTCTACTTGTAGTTTAGCTTGTTTGGTATGAGCACGATTAGAGAAGACTTGTAAAATCAACTCTGTTCTATCCATAAAGCTTAATTTTGTTTCTTTTTCTAGATTACGTATTTGAGATGGTGTTAGTTCATCATTTAGAACGATTGTTTTAACATCATCGGCATTGGCTATTTCTTTGATCTCGGTAACTTTACCAGAACCAAAGTAAGTTTTGGCACTGACACTATCAGCTTTTTGTTTGATAGTATCAGCGACTTCCATATTATTAGCTTCGACTAATGAAGCTAATTCTTCCATTGTATATTCAAAGTCAGGCTGTAGATGGCTGACTCCGGCAACAATAACGCGTTCTTTTGTATTATTTAATTCTTTCATAGATCCTCCTGGTGGCACCAAAACCCCAGGGTATTAATGCCGTTTAATTATTTGTTTGAAATATGGGCGTCTCTTAATCTTATTTCTAACCACATGTGCAGTGTCCATCCTTTCGATAGTCTGCTTAAATAATAACATGGATTGATAAAACTCACCATAATAGGAAGAAAGACGACCAGTCTTTTGTTTACAGTCACTTTTCTGTATGATTTTAGACACGGGAAGGGAGAGTTAAATTTGAAAAATTATCGTACTAGAAGAGAATTAAAAAGGGAAGTGAAAGCATTATTGAAAAAGGATTTAGGAAAAGCAATAATGCTGTATTTGATATTGATTTTATCGAGTATAATAAATATTTTTTACTCAAGAACTGAGACTGTACGTACGGCAACCTATGATCCGTCCACTTTATATATGCATTCATTTAAATTGATATCTACCGGTGGAATTATATATTTAATTGTTTTAGTGTTGGTATTATCAGTGTTTTTTAGAAGTTTAGATTGGTTAAGAAATCCAGATTTAGATTTTTCACCATTAAAGAGTAATTTTATGTATTACCGTAATCCTGATTGGTGGCAATTGATAGTTATCTATTTGATCAAAGGATTTTTCACGATTTTATGGCTATTATTGTTAGTTATTCCTGGCTATATTAAGATTTGTTCTTATTCCCAAACATATTTTATTTATAAAGACGTTCAAGCACGAGGTGACGGCGATAAATATACTTTCACCGATTATATTACTAAGAGTCGTCAGTTGATGGATGGCAATAAATGGCGTTATTTTGTTCTACAACTTAGTTATATTGGTTGGTACTTCTTAGGATACATTACCTTTGGAATAGCCTTGATTTGGGTTATACCTTATGTATGTATGACTAATGCTAATTTTTATAAGGATTTAGTTGAGCAAAATCCTGATGTTATTTAGTTGGCCATTTGCCAAATAAAGTTTTAATGTTTTTAGAGGAAACGTGTATGTTAAATAAAGGTAAAGAAGCAATGCACAGTTTATACAATAGTCTGTCTAAATCAAATGATCCTAAGTTGGATAATATTAAAGAAGTACTTCTAAGATCGTATAGTAAATCTAATGATGATAAAGAAGATCCAGCTTTAATGCGAAGAGTTGCACGTTTAGTCTATAAAAATTAAAAAACGGAAAAGAGAGTTGTGACTTATGTCACGGCCCTCTTTTTTTTCGCTAAATTGTCTTCTTACAAATTTGTAAGGAATTGTAAGAAGAATCAAACGACTTTAAACGTCAATTTTCTTAAGATAGATATATCAAATGGAGGAGAGATCAAATGCAAAAAATCGTAGAAGTAAAAAATATCGAAAAAATATATGGTAAAGCTGGAGAAAAACAATATAAAGCTTTATCAGATGTTAATTTTGAAGTTGAACCTGGTGAGTTCGTCGGTATTATGGGGGCATCTGGTTCAGGTAAAACGACTTTATTAAACATTTTATCTACTTTAGATACTCCAACAAGTGGTCAAGTTCATATTGGTGGACAAGACATAACAAAATTAAATACTAATGAAATGGCTGATTTTCGTGCCAATAAAATTGGATTCATTTTCCAAGATTTTAACTTATTAGAGAATTTAACAGCTTATGAAAATATTGCTTTACCTTTAGCTTTACAAAATACTAACGCTAAAAAAATCGATCCAGCAGTTAATAGCATTGCTGAAAAGTTAGGATTAACAGATATCTTAAACCACTATCCAACTGAATTATCAGGTGGTCAAAAACAAAGAGTAGCAGCGGCTCGTGCCTTAGTTCATGATCCTTCAATTATTTTTGGTGATGAACCTACTGGAGCGCTTGACTCTAAGAGTGCTCGTGCTTTGTTAGATACAATGAGCAAAATTAATCATGAAGATAATGTTTCAATTCTTTTAGTTACACATGATCCATTTTCAGCAAGTTACTGTGACCGTATTATCTTTATTAAAGATGGTGAGATCGGACAAGAATTAAAGAAAGCCGATCATTCTCGTGGTGAATTTTATCAAGAAATCTTGGATTCATTAGGAACATTTGCGGAATAAGAAGAAAGGAGGAATAAAAATTGTTAAATAAACTAGCTTTAAGTGGTATCAAACACCGCTTGAGAGACTATAGTGTATTGTTTTCAGGACTTATCATAGCTTCAGCCATTTTTTACATGTTTATGTCACTAGCCACTAATAGTGCCTTTTTAAAATCAAATTCACCTGCGCAAGCTACTAGCTTCATCTACGGATTTGGAGTTGTACTATTAGCAATCATAACGATAGTTTATATAAGTTATGCTAATGGATTTTTACTCAGTATGAGGCAAAAAGAGTACGGAATGTTTATGATGCTTGGGGCCAAGAGTAGTAAAATTTCCAAAATGATTTTTGTTGAAACATTTACAATTGGTGCCATTGCAACTGTATTGGGTAGCGTTATAGGAATCATAGCGACTGGATTTGTTAGTCGATTAGTAATAGATGCACTAGATATGCAAGTTAAACATTTTAATAGTTTCTATTTACCCGCATTACTTAGTACTTTTGCATTTTTTATAGTGATATTTATTATCTCAGCTCTAAAGAATTCGATTTCAATCAGAAGAACTAAAGTTTTGACTTTATTACATAAAGATAGTCAACCTGCTCGTATTAAAAAGAATCCTATTTTAAAAGCATTTCAAGTTATTCTGGGAATTATCTTTTTAGCAATTGGTTATGCAACAATGATACTTATGGGAAGTAATGCAGCTTTGATCTATTTAGGTGTACCAGTTGCTTTGTTTACAATTGTTATTGGTACTTACTTTATGATCAATGCAGTTATCACAGCCGTTATATCAGCTTTAAAGAAGAATAAGAAATTTTCTCAAAAAGGTCTAAATAATTTTACCTTGTCACAATTGAGCTTTAGAATTTCAGATTACACAAAGATTCTTTCAATGGTCGCAATGATGTTTGCCTTAGCATTAGGTGCAATCACTGTTGGATTAGGATTCCAGAATCAAATTTCAACAGTAGTTGAAGGTCAAAACTATTACGACGTTACAGTAAATAATATCAATGATGCTCAACAAAAAAGAATCGATAAACTAGATACTAAAAAAGTGACAACTTATTCATATAAAGCTTCTAAGGGTACTATTTACTACCAAGCAAGTGAGTTTAAGAAGACACCATTTAAGTATCAAAAGTTTAATATGAAATCAATGATCAGTAAGACAACATCAACAACTGATCCTTCCAATGCCGATGTATCATTTGAACTATTGAATGCTAATTTACCAAGGTATAGAACTTCAAGAGTAGCTGTAGTTGATGATGCTAAATTTAATAGCATTGATTCTAAAAAGAGTAGTTTAACTTTAGTTAGAACAAAGTCATTCAACAAAAACTTAGCAGCAATCAAGAAAATAAACCAAGCTGAACAAAAGCGTTATCCGGAACTTAAAGACGCTGGTTTAAGTAAATATGATAGCTACGTTATGGTAAATGGAATTTTCTCAGGTTTAGAGTTCATGGGTCTATTCTTAGGAATCGCCTTTCTAGCAATGTTAGCAAGTTGTCTAATGTTCAAGATCCTATCAGGAGCTAGCAGTGATGTTAAACGCTACAACATGCTTTATAAGATTGGTACAAGAGCAAAGGTTTTACGTTCGACTATCAATAAAGAAATTGCCGTATTATTCGCAGTACCAGCTGGATTAGGTATTGTTCATGTATTAATTGGTCTTCAAATGTTTTCAAAAATCTTATATAAACCATATATGAATATTGAAATACCATTTGGAATATTTATTGTTTTGTATTTAGGTTATTACTTTATTACCCGTTACTTATACAAGAAAATTGTTTTAAAATAGTTCCCTTTGGGGAACTGGGGTCTGCAGGAACTATCCTTCCCACAGACCCCAGCTCCTCAAATGAGGAGCTTCCAATCCCCCGTTTATTAATGTGTGAAATCCTCAACAAATTTCCCGTAAATAAAAGGCCTCTGTTATTTCTAGACTTAGGAATAACAGGGGTTTTTGTGTGCTCTATTTGAGCGTTTTCATATTATTTTCTGTAATGAGTTAGATTTAATAAAATCACTAAATATATTATTAAGTTTATGTTCGGAAATTGCCATATTCTTAAAAATAAATAAAAAGTTTTAAAAAATAAAAAAATCTAAATCTGAGGTTTAATTATTAAACAAATGGTGGTATTACAGTGATTAGGTGATTTATTTGGGCGCTTAATAAACCGAACAAAGTGGGTCACTTAAATGATTTTTGTTGCTAAATGTTTTTTAAAACATTAAAATTTCTTTAATACATTTTTTTCAGTAAGAATTATATAGGGAAAAAGAAGGGAGAAAAGTTTATGTCATCAATGATCGAATTTCGTGACGTGCAAAAATATTACGGAAAGTTTCATGCACTAAAAGACATTAACTTAAAAATTGATAAAGGGGAAACTGTCGTTTTGATAGGCCCCTCAGGTTCTGGTAAGAGTACTTTAGCTAGAACAGTTAATGGTTTGGAGACTATTCAAAAAGGACAGCTTATTGTTAACGGACGTGATATTGCCGATAAAACAACTGATATTAATAGAATCAGAACTGATGTTGGTATGGTGTTCCAGCATTTTAATTTGTATGCAAACAAAGATGTTTTAGAGAATGTTATGTTGGCACCTAGAATTGTTTTGAAGTTAAGTGAAGAAGAAAATAAAAAGACAGCTATGAACTTGTTAGATCAAGTTGGATTGGCTGACAAAGCTCATAATATGCCTTCACAAATATCTGGTGGACAAGCTCAGCGTGTGGCAATTGCTAGATCACTTGCTATGAAACCTCGTTGTATGCTATTTGACGAACCTACAAGTGCCCTTGACCCTGAAATGATCGATGATGTTTTGGGCGTTATTAAGTACGTTACAAGTCAAAGTGATATGACATCACTCATTGTTACTCATGAAATGGGATTCGCAGAAGAAGTTGCCAACCGTGTTATTTTTATGGCCGATGGACAAATTCTTGAAGATGACAAAACTGAAACATTCTTCAAGAACCCTACAAATGAACGTGCTAGTCAGTTCTTAGGTAAGATTATTAAGCATTAAAGAGGGGGAGTAGCAGATATGAAAAAGTTTAAATATGTAACACTTTTGATTACGTCTTTACTCCTTGTTTTGACGTTGGCGGGTTGTGGATCTCAACCTTTGTCATCTCAAAATATTTTAGAAAATGATAAGAAATCTAACACTATTACTTGGGGAGTTAAGGCTGATCAAAAATTGATCGGTTTAATTGATGTTAAAGACGGCCAAGAAAAAGGTTTTGAAATTGACTTGGCTAAGGCTATTACTAAAAAGGTTCTAGGTAAAGATGGTAAGGCAAAGTTTGTAACCGTTACATCACAATCTAGAATTCCTTTATTAAAGAATGGAAATATTGATGCGATTATTGCAACAATGTCTATTTTGCCTGATCGTAAAAAAGTGATCGATTTCTCAGATTCATATTTTGATGCTGGACAATCGATCTTAGTTAAAAAAGGTTCATCAATTAAGAGCGTTAAAGACTTAAACGGTAAGACCGTTACAAGTGCCGTGGGATCTAATTCTGTTGATAATATTCAAAAGATTGCTCCAAAAGCACGAGTACTTCAATTACCAGACTTTGCTCAAGCACTGACAGCTTTGAAGTCTGGACAAGGTGAAGCGATGACGACTGATAATGTCATCTTAGCTGGTCTTGCGGTTGAAAACCCTGGTTATAAATTAGTTGGTGGTACTTTCACTACTGAACCTTATGGTATTGGTATCAATAAGGGACAAGGTGACTTTAAAAAAGCAATTAATAAGGGCCTAAAAGAAGTTATTGAAGATGGTACATATAACAAGCTGATTATGAAGTGGTTTGGAAATGTTCCTGGATTTGACTATAAGGAGGTGCTCAGAAAATGATAAAACTACTTGTAGATAATTGGTCATCATTTATTTCTGGATTTGGATGGACTGTTTTATCCAGTATTGTGGCCTTGTTTTTCAGTTTGATCATTGGTTCCCTCTTTGCAATTTTAGAAGTTATGCCTAGTAAAGTTGCTCGTGTGATCGGGAACGTTTATGTTGAGATTTTTCGTAATATTCCACTACTAGTTATTACTATGTTCTTCTACTTGGTAATTCCTTTATATGTAGTTAAGATCAACGGATTTACAGCAGGTACGATTGGATTAACGATTTATACATCAGCCTTTATCGCTGAAACAGTTCGTTCAGGAATCAATTCAGTTGATATTGGTCAAATGGAAGCTTCACGTGCTCAAGGTATGACTTTCTGGCAAGCTATGCGTTATATCGTTTTACCACAAGCCTTCAAGTTAGTAATTCCTCCACTAGGAAATCAATTTATTAATTTGGTTAAAAATTCGTCAGTTCTAGCCTTTGTTGCTGGATTTGATTTGATGTATCAAGGAAATGCTATTGCTTCAACAACCTTTGAAACAGTAAATACATATATCGTGGTTGGCTTGTTCTACTTGGTTATAACATTACCGATCAGTTATTATATGCAACATCTAGAAAGAAAATTAGCTTAGAGGGGGACGTATTATGCAAAATTGGATAGATGCTTATTCATGGATAAATATACGATTCCTTCTCCAAGGGTTGGGAATCACTATTTTAATTTCCGTTATTTCAGTTGTATTGAGTTTTATCTTTGGATCAATCTTAGGGATTATTAGATATGCTAAAATTCCGTACTTTTCAAGAATTATAGGGTTTATTATCGATGTTGTTCGTAATTTACCTTTACTATTGATTATCTTCTTTACATATTTCGGATTGCCTGCGTTTGGGTTCAAACCAGATACGATTCCAGCCGCGATACTTGCGATGACGTTCTTTGAATCGATGATGATTGCAGAGATCATTCGTTCAGGTATTTTGGCTGTTGATATCGGTCAAATGGAAGCAGCTCGTGCTCAAGGTATGAAATTAGGACAAGCAATGTGGCATGTTATTTTGCCTCAGGCTTATAAAAAGATGATACCAGCATTGGTTAGTCAATTTATCTCATTGATCAAGGATACATCACTTGCAACAATCATCGTTGTGCCAGAATTGATGCAACATGGACAAGTAGTATATGGACAAAATCCTAACTACATTATTCCTGTCTTTGTAATTATGGCTGTAATGTATTTTGTCGTTTGTTATGCTTTGTCACTACTTTCAAAATATATCGATAGTCGAATGGCGTAATTTAAAATTAGAAAATTATTAAAACAATAACTTGACTTGTAATTTAAACACTGTTAGTATTCATATCAATCACATAAACAAATTAAGTGTTTGAACTAAGTAATGCTGTATCTGTGTGTAAGAAAGCCGGTGGTTGATGCGAATCGGTCAGGATATAGTACAGAAATACCAAACATGACTTGGTTATCCAAGCGGTAAAAAAGAGAGCCGTTATCTCTCAAGAGTGGAGCAATAGTTTTTAGACTATTCTCAAATTGGGTGGTACCACGGTAAAAGTCGTCCCTGTTATTTAGATATAACAGGAACGGCTTTTTTTATATTCAGGGGGTATTTAAATGGAAACTTCAGGCGGTAATCCTCGATATTGATTCGACGATTTAAAGCAAAAAATTCGAGGAGATTATAATTATGGAAAATAAAGTAAGTTTTAGAGAATCAATTACGATTCTAATAGTAATGTTAATAGTTTTAGGTACTAGTGTTATCAAGTTTGGTCTTTCACCACAAACTCCAGTCTTGGTAGTTATTGGCTTACTCATTCTTTGGGCAAAAATAAGAAAGAGTAGCTGGGATGATATTCATAACGGAATTATGGATGGTGTTAAAAACGGAATTGTGCCAATTTTTATTTTTATTTTAATTGGTGCTTTGATCGGAACATGGATCGCTGCTGGAATTATTCCTTCAATGATGGTAGCTGGATTCCATATGATTTCGGCTCAATGGTTTGTTCCTTCAGTTTTCTTAGTTTGTGCTTTGATCGGAACTTCTATCGGTAGTGCATTTACAATTATTTCAACTATCGGTATTGCACTATTTGGAATGGGAACAACACTAGGCGTTAATCCAGCATTAGTAGCTGGCGCAATTATTTCAGGTGCTATCTTTGGTGATAAAACTTCACCACTTTCAGATTCAACTAATTTGGCTTCAGCCATTGCTGGATCAGACTTATTCAGCCATATTAAAAACTTGATGTGGACAACAATTCCTGCATTTTTGATTTCATTGATTTTATACGCTGTTATTGGAAAAAGTGGATCAGGTGCTAGTTTAGGAAAAATAAATACTACCTTAAATGTTTTAAACTCTAACTTTACAATTACATGGTGGGCAATCTTACCAATCGTCTTACTATTCATTTGTGCTTTCTTAAAAGTTCCTGCAATTGCTACATTGATCTTAAATATTACCGTTACCATTGGTATGATCTTTATCGAAAATCCTTCAACACCAATCAAGTCAGTTGCTGGATTTATTGAATCAGGATTTGTTTCAAAGACTGGTAATGCTAGTGTTGATGCTTTACTTACTCGTGGTGGTATAAGTTCTATGATGGGAACTGTTTCATTGATTTTCCTTACATTATCATTAGGTGGTTTATTGATGAAATTTGATATTATTCAAACAGCCATGCAACCACTTGCTAAACGTCTAAAGACATCAGGTCCATTAGTTACAGCTACAATTCTGTCAGGTATCGGTGTTAATATTTTCGTTGGTGAACAATACTTATCAGTTATTCTTCCTGGTAAAGCTTTCAAGGAAACATTTAATAAGCGTGGTCTTGATAATTTGGCTCTCAGTCGTGTACTTGAAGATGGTGGTACAGTTATTAATTACTTGATTCCTTGGGGTGTTGCAGGTGCCTTCGCTGCCAATACGCTTGGAGTATCAACCTTAGAATTTCTACCATTCTGTTTCTTCAGTTTACTCTCACCAGTTCTTTCTATTATTAGTGGATTTACTGGAATTGGATTGAAACGTTTATCTAGTTCAAAAAAGTCAGTTAAAAACTCTAAAGCAGTGACTGCATAAAATTTGGCAAAACGTCAATTAAATAGATATAAAATGATTTAAAATTCAATATATTTAATTTTATTAACTATAAAAAGCGTAATAACGACTATATTAATCAAATAGTTGTTATTACGCTTTTTGGGTTATTTTGAAATTAAAAGATGAACTGTTATCCTTAAAATTATCTATATATAGGGAGAATTATTGAATGAAAAAAGTTAAGGTCGCCATCTGGGGAATTAATGTCATTTTAGTTGGTATAGTTTTGTTTTTAGCGTTAGGTAAAGGAAATACAGACGAACCTAAATATACTACCTATACAGTAAAAGCTCAGAGTACAAACTATTTTACAGGTGTTGTGCAAGCTGATGAAAAAAATGCAGTAAGTGCTGATCCAAAGTCTTCTGATGAAGTTTTGGCTTCAACACAAGTCAACAATGGACAAAAGGTTATTAAGGGTCAGACACTTTTTACTTTTTATGAGGATATGACTAGTGAAATAAATAGTGTGAATTTAGAAATCAGTCAAATTAATTTAGCTATTCAAGAAGTAAATAAGAATACAACTAAAACTACTGATGACAAAATGGAATTAGCCAAAGATCAACAAAGTCTAGCTGAAGCTCAAGATAAGTTAAACAAATTGAATAAACAACAAAATCGCGTTGTTACAGCTCCAATTTCAGGGACTTACTATAAGGATAGCGAAGGTCATAGTTATATTTATGGTAATCCGATTATTCTTGGTAATGTTAATGAATTTAGTTTGGATAAAATCAAGATCGGTAAAAGTGTGACTGTTGTAAAAAATAATGGTAAAGAAATTGCTGGTACATATTCACAAAAAGATGCTATTCCATATAATAATGCAGCTGTCTCTTATTATCATTTCCAAGTAAGTACAGATGAAAAATTGCCATATGGTATGCATGTCCAAATAAAAAATAAATCGTTAGGATACAAAATCCCTGCAAGTGCGGTTAAAGATGAAGACACAGTATATCTATTAAAGAATAATAAGAAACATAAAGTGATTTTGAACTTAACTAAGCATGGAAATGCTTACTACACTAAAGAAGATATCAAGGCCGGCGACAAGCTAGTCTTGTTTTAGGTGGTGATCATATGCTTAAAGTAACCAATATTGGTAAAAGATATGGTAAATTCATTGCCTTAGAAAATATAAATCTCGAAGTTGCAGACGGAGAATTTTTGGCAATTATGGGTCCGTCTGGTTCTGGAAAATCGACTTTAATTAATATCTTAGGTTTATTAGACCAAAAATATACTGGGGAGTATTTATTAAAAGATAAGTCTTATAAAGAAACTAATGATAATTATTTATCAAAAATTCGTGGCGATCAATTGGGCTTTGTTTTTCAAAATTTTAAATTATTAACTACTTATAGTGTTTATGAAAATATAGAAGTTCCTTTAATTTATAGCAAACAAAAACAAACTAATAAACATGCATTAGTAGAAGATGTGATAAAAAAAGTTGGTTTAGAAGGAAAAGAAAAGAATCTCCCATCAGAACTATCAGGTGGTCAACAACAACGAGTAGCCATCGCTAGAGCTATTGTTAATCGCCCTAACTTAATTATTGCTGATGAGCCAACAGGTGCCCTAGACTCAAAAACAAGTACCGAAATCATGAATATATTTACCGAACTTAATAAAACTGGAACCACGATCATAATGGTTACTCATGATAGTGAGGTTGCGGACTATGCGATGAGAACAGTTTATATACATGATGGACATCTATATGATGACGAAAAGAGTGTGAAAAAATAATGATAGATAAAATTATGATGGCACTCAAATCAATTGATAAAAATAAGAACCGTAATTTCTTAACAATGTTAGGCATCATTATTGGAATTGCTAGTGTTATATGTATTTTGGCCATTGGGGATGGATTTACTCATGTCGCTACTAAGGGGATGCAAAATCATAACACTAAAAATAAAGTTACTCTGGAATTTACCGCTTCGTCTGATGAGGATACTAAAAGTGGATTCACTAGAAATGATTTAGCAGTTTTAGAAGGAATAAAAGGTGTCGATCACGTTAAGTTAACAAGTAGTAATCCGGAAGCTAGCGTTACAGTTCAACACAAGACTAAAAAAACGTCTGCGACTTTAAACAAATCACCAAAAAAATTGAAACTTTATAAGGGATTTGGGACAAAAGTAGATGCTGGCGATACAGGAAATATTTTTATATCTAAAGATTTAGCCGATCGAGCTTTTAAAGGTAAGGCGTTAAATAAGAGTCTAGTTATTAATGACAATGTTTTTGTTGTCAGAGGAATTTATAAAATCGGTGACTTTGAATATCGTCCAGATATATACGTTTCTAAAACTATATTCAAGCAATTATTTGCAAGTCAGATATCACAAGATGAGGCCAAAATATCTGTAAATCCATCAGCCAGTAAAAAAGCTGTGGGTAAGAGTGCGGTCAATGAAATGAAGAAGTTCGGTGAAGATGCCAAACTTGGTAAATATTCAATTTCTCATCCTGATCAAATTAGTAAGAGTTTTACTAAGACTTTAAATAATATTACTTATTTTGTTGCATTTGTGGCAGGAATATCATTATTGATCGCTGGTATCGGCGTTATGAACGTTATGTATATTACTGTTTCAGAACGTAGAAAAGAGATTGGTATCAGGCGTGCCTTTGGTGCAACTGCTGGTGATATAAGAAATCAATTTCTTATTGAAAGTATTGTTCTTTGTTTAATAGGTGGATTGATAGGAATACTTTTGGGTTATGGAGTAGTATCGATCATCAACAGCTTTTTGCCATTTAAAGCGATGGTAACAACATATGCAATTATTATGTCACTGTCAGTTTCTACAGGAGTTGGATTAGTCTTTGGATTTATTCCTGCCAATAAAGCTGCTAAATCTCCACTTGTAGGACTGCTTAAAGAAGAATAGGGGACTTTATGAAAAAAATATATGATTTAGATAAAGTAAGTTTAGTTGGAATTTTCTTAATGTATTTCTTTTTAGAAATCATCATGTTGTTTCTTGGTGATAAAAATATGGTAGGTGCGCCAGCAGCTGCCATGAAATTCAAATTTTTTATTTTTGCCATTAAAGCAATATTATCCTTTGCCGTTTTTTATGGTATTTTCTATCTTTTATTGAAAAATACTAAGGCTGATATGAGAGTTGTTTTTGTAAACATCATTGTTGGACTTGTTGTAACTTCAATTTTGAGTTCGTTAGTGTTTGCCTTTATAAGTAAAGACGCCAATATTTTGTATAGAATAATTACAGGAGCAATAGGATTTGGTTTGATGATGTGGTTGAATTGGAAAAACTTAAAAATCGATCAAACAAATAAAATTAAAATTACAGTTTGGAACGTCATCTGGTTTGTATTAAGTATCGTGTAGATAATAAAATTTCATACTGACAAATAATGGCAGGGCTATCTTAGTCCTGCTATTATTTTGGTATGAAGAGAATATTTTGGATAGTGTTGCCGATGTTAATGCTGGTCGGTTGTCATCATAATAAACAACAATCTGTAATATCAAAAAATAAACAGCGATGGAATCAAGAGACCAAAAAAGCTGAGGTCAAAAAAAGCCCCAGCTTTGGAATGATGGATTATAGCAATGAACCATTGACTTGGCATAAATTTAAAAAACAAAATGATTCGATCATCTTAGGAACTGTTATTGATTATAAGAAGAATAAAAATCAGACAATGTTTCCTACTACTTCGGTACAAGTAAAAGTAGATAAAGTATTGGCTGGTAAAAAATTTAGTAAATATATAACAACTGTTTTTCCTTCAGGTTTTGGGTATGAGGATAAAATTGAAACAAATATTGAAGGAAATAATGCGGATGGGATATCACATAAGGAATATTTATATCAGAAAAAATCTTTCCCACTGCCTAAAATTGGTAGTAAATTTGTTACAGGGATAGTAAAAGATCAAGGAAAGTATCAAGTGAGTGCGCCTTTATTTAATTTTTGGACTTTTAATAAAGGTCAATTGAAATTGAATAATTTAGATATTAGGAATATTGAAAATGATGAAAAAGTTGATCAATTACGTGATTTAACTGAGTTTTTGAATTGCAAACTAAACAGTAGCCATAATAAATAAATCATGCTATTCTTTTCGCAAAAAGGGGATAGGGTCATGATGTACAGTTCAACCATTGTAGTAGTTCTTCTTTTGGCATTAGTTTGGTATGTATTTTCCAAGAATGATGGTAAATCATTTAAATTTAATAAGAATAGAGCACCTATTATTATTGGTATTGTTGTAGCTGTGCTATTTATATTTACAGTCATACCAGCACTTCACATGTTCCCGTTCACTCAAGGTTATTGTTTTAGATAATTTGAAAATTAGCTTTGAAAGTGGTTACCTTACTGGCACAAGCGACTACCTTGACGTTTCAGAAAATAAAAATAAAATAGGTGTATTTGCTAAACATTCTAACTTAAGTGACCTACAATAGAAGTTGTAAATAAAGAAAGGAAGCTTTAAGAATGGCTGTATCAGTAGATAAAACAAGTTTATTAGATATGAGAATGAATGAAGTTTTTGATTGGAGTGACTCAACACTACCAGTTAGAGATGCTATCTGGGATCACTTTATGGAAGCATCAAATCATAACACTGATAAGACAGCGGTGGAAGCTAAGAAGTATGAAGATATGAGCGAAGCCGACTTGAAACCAGCAGTTGAAAAGCTACTTAAGTAAAATAGGATTTAGGATAATAAAAAAAGCAGATCAGGCGACCTGCTTTTTTGTTGTCTAATTATTCATTAATTGATTTAATAACTCTTTTGCTGATTCTTGTAAACTATCTTTTGACTTATCATAGCCAAGATGAGTATAGATCTCACCAACATAAACGTTGTCTTTGTAAAGTTTGTTGAAAACTTTATCGATAACTGGGCGAGTTTTTTCTTCTTCTTGCACTGGTCCAAATGGATTAGCAAAGAATGTAGTACTCATTCCGACTTCATCAGTTGTTCCAAGAGCTTTTCTCTTACCAGCGATGAAAGTTGCTTTAGCTTCATCTTCATTAGGGAATTGATGCAATCCTATTTCAGAATCGTAGTTATTAGCATATACCCACATGTCAATATGATGATGTTCCACCACGCGTTTGTATGTATTAGCTGGTAGAATAACACGAGCATTTTTTAGCTCAGGGTTTAAGTAGATACCACGGTCCATGTTGTTGAAGGCTACAGAGCTGCTTAAGTCATCTAGACGAACGAAAGCACCAGTTTCAGTACCTTGTGCGTAAACATTACCTTCATCATCAAATGCAAAACTACCCATATCATCAAAGATAGTTTCAATATTTAGAATTTTATCATCAGCAATTTCTTGTAAGGCTTCGATTGATTCAGATTTTCCGGCACCAGAGTCACCGAAGAAAACAACTGACTTAGTCTTACCATTTGAGAAGCTGATTCTAACCATTGAACCATGAATTGGAAGGCGATTTTCATAAATCATATGAAGATTATGAAGTGTTAAGCACATCTTTTTCATGTAACCAAAGTAAGTAGTTTTGTCATTATAAGGAACTTCACCGACCCAAAGGTCATTTTCTTCATCATGATAATAGTGACAAACGTCGCCTTCAGTTTTATCTAAACCAAAGAGTAAGATCTCATCAGGCTTTTTACCCTCAATGCTTGCTGTGTCAGCAACTTCAAACAAGTTGGCTAGAGCAATACCACTAACAAAATAGTCACGATGGAAGTAAATATAGGCTAAACTTTCTCCGATTTTAGCAGGGAAACAGAACCAATCTTTTTGATCACCGTCAAATTTAGCAATTGGATTGTCTTTAACAGCATCGAAGACACCTTCACGTTTATTACTCTTAGTGTGCATCATCATTGGAGGACGTAACATAAGAGTATCTAGGAATCTGATATTTTGAAGTGCTTCATATCCCTTAGGTGTAGGCCAAGAAATAGATTGTGTTAGCACACAAGCATTAGTACCAGCATTTACTTGACGATATGCTCGGTTAGAAAATCCTTGTAATTTCTCTTCAATTGCACGATATAGTTGGAGGACGATTTCGTTAAATCGGTTATCAATATCCATAAAATCGTTAGTTACGATTTCACTATTATGTTTATTGATCAGAGAAACTCTAAAGTATGAACGATAGAACGAGTACAAATCTTCAATACTTTTTAGTATCAAACTTCGGTCGTATTTTTCGTATCCAGATTTATTATCTACTAAGATAGCTTTCAAAGTATTTGTGTATGTCTTGGCATCTAATTTCTCAAAGTCATTAGTTGATGTTTTTTTGCTTTCTTTGAGATAAAGCTCTACTAATTTGGCAAAGCTTTCTGAGTTGATCAGTTGAAAAATATCGCGAACGTATTCTTCGTTATAGTTGATTACAGCTACTGAACGATCAGGATTAATATAAAATCCTTCGGTTTCAACAGCGCTTGATGGTTTCAACATATATAAAATTTCCCCTTTCAATTTAAAGACTTAAACTACATTCTAAAACATTTTACTGAAAACTTATACACTAAGTTAAATGAAAATGAGATTTTTTTAATAAATAATTTAAATGAAAACGTTTTTTCTAATAATTGTGGTAAGCGGATAACATTAGCTACCACTGGTGTATCACTTCATTTTAACAAGTGCAGCATTATTTCTAATGTTAAGTATAAAAAAACAAAAAAATCTTTTTTGATTAAAATAATTACAATACAATTATAATAATTCCGACAAATTAAACATAGTTAATTGCCTAGCACTTATTGTAAAATTAATTAAGGAGGGCAATTTAATATGGTAGAGATAAGCATTACTAACGTTATTTGGAGCTTTAATAGTAAAACAAAAGAATTGTTAGTTCTTTTATTGAAAAGAGCAGAAGATAAAATGTGGGGCCTGCCCACAACTTATTTACGTGAAGATGAAAATGCTGAAGAAGCTTCATTGCGCTTAGTACGAGAGAAAATTGGGGTTGATCTTCCATTGGTCAATACTGAGCAGTTAGCTACATTTACAGATATTCATCGTAGTAAAAAGAGAGAACTTGCTTTGACTTATATGATTTATTTACCAGATATGCCTAAATTGACTCCTGGATATGGCGCAGATGATGCGCAGTGGTTTAGTGTAGCGTCTGGTCATGATAATTACTTATTGAAGTATAAAAAATTGCAGTTTGAAACTTTAAGAGAAAATGTTGATAGGAATAAATTTTACGCTCATTCTGAGAAATACCGTAAGAACAGTGGATTGTTTTCTGATCACAGTTTGATTTTACGAACGGCTTTCAGTAGATTGAAGAACCGTCTTGACTATTCGCCAACAATATTACGAATTTTAGGACCAACATTTACACTAAAACAAGCTAGAATGGTCTATTCTATACTGTTACGTATTTCAATTTCAGAAATCGATAACTCAAATTTCCGTAAGACGCATCGCCGGCTGTTTCAAGAGGTAGGAACAGAAAACATAAAAGGGGCCGGCAGGCCAGGGAAAGTTTATCAATTAAAATAGTGAACTTGACATGACTTTTATTGTCATGTTATTCTTTTGAAGTTTTAAAAGTAAAATGTACCTAAATTACTTTTTTTATAAAAAATATAAACACGGAGATGTAATATGCAAAATGTTTTAACTAAAAGTAACAAATTATTATTTGTTATTGGTACTGCATGGCTCTTTGATGCCATGGATGTGGCACTATTATCATTTATTATGCCAATTGTTCAAAGTGAGTGGAAACTTGCTCCAGCACAAATTGGATACCTTAGTGCTGTAACATCCTTAGGTATGATCTTTGGGTCATTAGGATGTGGCTATTTAGCCGACAAGTTTGGTCGTAAGCACGTTATGATCGGGACTTTGATATTATTTTCAACAGGAAATCTTTTACTAGCTTTTACCCAAGATGTAAATACATTTATGTTAGTTAGATTTCTTACTGGAGTTGGACTAGGTGGAGAATTGCCAGTTGCTGCTACAATGTTGGCTGATTCATTTACAGGTAAAACTCAAGCTAGAATGTTAGTTTTAGCAGATAGCTTCTGGGCTATTGGTTGGATTCTTGCATCACTATTATCATTTTTAATAATGCCATTTTTCGGTTGGAGAATTACCGTTATAGCTACATTTTTTGTTTCTTTGTATGCTTTTGTTATGAGAAGACATTTACCAGATGAATATGAAAAAACAGAGCGAGAGAAAATCAATATTTTTAATTCGCTAAAGGAAATTTGGTCAGGACAATATCTACGTGCCACTAGTGTTTTAACAGTTTTATGGTTTGTAGTTATGTTCTCATACTATGGAATGTTTCTATGGTTACCAAGTGTTTTGGTATTAAAAGGATTTACAATATTTCACGGATTCGCTTATACATTACTAATGAGTTTGGCACAGTTACCGGGATATTACTTGGCAGCATGGCTAATGGGGAAAATTAGTCGTAAGAGAATCTTGATTATTTATCTTTTAGGTACAATTATCAGTGCATTTATTTTTGGAACTGCTAATAGTGAAATTGCTATATTTATTGGTGGTGCATTATTATCATTCTTTAACTTAGGTGCTTGGGGAACACTGATCGCATTCACACCAAGTCATTATGAAGCACAAATTCGTGGTGTCGGGGTTGGATTTACTCAATCAATCGGAAGAATTGGAGCAACTCTTGGTCCTTTCTTGATCGGTGCATTACTAGGTATGGGATTGAGCATTTCAATGGTATTCATGATGTTTGTCGCTGTTTTAGCAGTTGGTATTTTAGTTCTATTATTTGGAATAAGCGATGTTACTGCTGAATAAAGAGTGTTACAAAAGGCGGTCTGCCACCGGAACATGTTTAGAGTTATAAAGATTCAGAAATGCAAAAAGACGGAAACTTATATGGTTTCCGTCTTTTTTGTGCTTTATTTTAAACGAGTTCCAAGAGGCAAACCTCTTTGCACTCTCTTTAGATAATCATTTGGTTATAACTTGTAACTAAATTTTTACCATTATCGCGTTCAAGCATTGTTAAACTTGAGTTTCTTGGACTGTCTGTTACATCAAATTGTCCATCGCTATAACGGTCAGTGATTGATCTAATTGTTGTTCCGTGTGAAACAAGTAGTATCTTATCTCCATCTTTAGCTACTTTATCAATTGCATCAAATCCACGATTGATTCTTGACCAATATTCTTCAGCGTTTTCGGCGTCGTGGAATGGATCTGCTTCTTTCATGAAGTCTTTTGTAGCATTAAGATCGTATTTTTCAATAATATCGCTGAAACCTTTGGCACCATGTGGTTGTCCTACCATAAACCAAGCTTCAGGTGAATTCATTCCCTCAAAGTAACCATAAAATTGTTCTCTGAATTCCATCAACTTTGTTGGCTTTAATTTGTCTTTATTCATATTTTCATCAACGATTAATTTACATGTATCAATTGCACGTCTAGCATCTGATGAAAAAGCGGCACTGAAATCAACATCTTTTAAAGCAACGGCAGCTTTTTTGGCAATTTCTACTCCATTCGGTGCTAAGGGTGTATCTGACCAGCCTTGCATTTTGTTATAACGGTTGAACCAAGTACGACCGTGACGAATTAAATAAATTTGGTATTTTGCCATTTTGTTCCTCCTAAAGGTTTATCATCTTAATGATACTACATGTCTATCAATTACCGTCAAATTAAAAAGATTTGTTCTAATGAGCCTAATTTTTGGGAATTATTTGTCTACTTGTGTAAAGTAAAAAGTAGTGGGAGGTATTTGATATGAAAGTAGTTGTTATTGGAGCGAATGGTAAGCAAGGTTCGATGATTGTTGAGGAAGCATTTAGACGTGGCTTAGATGTTACATCGATCGTTCGAAGTGAGAAAAAATCCCCAACTGAAAAATTTTTGATCAGGGATGTTTATGATTTGACGCATGATGATGTTAAGGATTTTGATGTTTTAGTAGATGCCTTAGGATTCTTTGGTGATAAGGTAAAAGAATTTGTCCCTTCTACGAAACATTTGATTGATATACTGGAGAATACTAATACCAGATTGATGGTTGTAGGTGGTGCAGGGTCATTGTATGTGAATAAAGAACATACAAAGAGAAGATTTGAGCAAGATGATTTTCCTGATTTTGTAAAGCCACTTAGTGAGGAAATGGGAAAGGCATTGGATATCTTACGTAAAAGTGATATCGATTGGACTTATATTAGTCCAGCTGATGATTTTGATTTTGAATCGGCCAAAACGGGTAGTTATGTTCTAGCTGGAGAAGAAATGACATTTGATGAAAATGGCAAGAGTAAAATAAGTTACGCTGATTACGCTATAGCTATGGTTGATGAGATTGTGAATGCTAAGCATAAAAGAGAGCGTATCAGTGTTAGATGGTAGGTGTTTAAATGAGTAAAATATTTTTAGGTTATACAAGTCTTTCGGGACGTAATGAGATAGTTGCTAAACATTTGGCAAGTTATTTAGAGGAAAAGGGCGTTGAGGTAGTATTAGACCAATTGGTCGATGCAGATGCCTTTGATCTACCTGAGTATGACGCCGTTATAATAGAAACATATACATATAATGATGGCGAGATACCTGAAGAAGCGCAGGATTTCTTTGAAGATTTACAAGATGTAGATCTAGCTAAAACAAAATTTGCTGTACTAGGTGTCAGTTCTAAATCGCATATTCATTTTGGTAGAGCAGTAGATTACTTTACTATGGAAATGAATTCTAGCAATGGTGATCAAGTCGCTGATTCAGTTAAGATCAATGAATATCCAGATGATGATGACTATGCTCGTGTACATCAATTGGCAGACTATGTTTTGAAGAGTTTGAACTAAAAAAGTAGACAATCCCGTTCGGATGGTACTGCAACTATTTTTTGAGACAATAAAATAAAAGCACTTCTATTATTG
>NZ_AZDG01000002.1 GCF_001434665.1 Companilactobacillus tucceti DSM 20183
AACCCAATAATAGAAGTGCTTTTATTTTATTGTCTCAAAAAATAGTTGCAGTACCATACGACTCTTTTTTCATGTTTTATTTTTCAACTGGTAACCAGAATGGATGTGATGAAACCTCAAAGTTTATATCAAATTCTTGAGGTTTTAATTCTTCGCCATCCATTTGACCATATTCGTTATGTAAACTGCTTAAGGTAAATTCACTGGATTGAATATGCCAGACGTTTTCATCCTTTAGGTGTGAGCCATCCGTCAGTAGTTTAGTAAATAGTTTTATAAAGGTTTTACCTTTTATTTTATTGACAACAACTAGATCTAATTTGCCATCAAACGGTGTTGCTAATGGATCGATAGCAATTCCACCACCAAAGTAGGGATGGTTGGTAGCCGAAACAATATAAGCTTGGTCAAATTTTTTCATGCCATGTTTAGTTGTAACTGTTAATGGAAATGCCCCTTGTTCCTTGATAACTTTAATCAAACTGGAGACATACGCCAACGTTCCTAGTTTCATTTTATTAAGTAAATCTTTTCTTTTGGAATGGTTGGTCGTATAGACTGTATTAGCATCGAAGCCAATACCGATGTTATTTACAAAATACTTTGTTTTATCAGAGAAAGTAGCCTTGCCAATATCAATTGATCGTGGTTCTTGCATTGATAGGATATCTTGTAGTAATACTATTGGTTTTACATGATTTAGTTTGATACCTCTACTAAAATCGTTTCCAGATCCTGCTGGTATATAGGCTAAAGGAGTATTTGGATTTTTAGAAAGTTTTACTCCATTGACTGACTGATTTAAAGTTCCATCTCCACCTAAAACTAATATTTTTGTCTGTTTATCGATTTTGTCGGCAAGATTTTTAGCAATCCTAATCCCGTCACCATTTTTTTGAGTTGAATGAATTTGAAAATCTATCTGATTTTTTTTCAAAAACATCTTTATACTTTTCCAGACTCGCACTGATTCACCATTTCCGGCTTTGCGATTGAGAATTATCTCCAATTTTTTGATCTTTGTCATAATAAACCCCTTAAAAATAAAAAAAGCAGATCAATTGATCTGCTTAAATAGAAGTGGAAATTATCATTGGTAAAATTACAGGATTTCTTGCTGTACGCTTGTATAGAAATTCTTGCAATCCCTCAATTATAATTCGTTTCAATGACGCTTCAGTAACTTTTTCCTCATTATCAAAAGCACTCTTAATCAAGTGGAAGACACGTTTTTGTGCTTGATTGATTAATTCCCCTGATTCACGCATATAAACAAAACCACGTGATAAAATATCAGGTCCTGCAAGTACAATATGTTTTTGATAGTCAATTGTTGCAACGACAACGACCATACCTTCTTCAGAAAGTACTTGTCGGTCATGAATAACTACATTACCAATATCTCCGACACCTTTACCATCGACATAAACATCTCCAGCAGGGAAGTGTCCGGCTACATGGGCTGAATCTTTAGTTAATGCTAAAACATCGCCGTTTTCTAGTAGGAAAGAGTGATCCATTGGCACATCACATAAAGCAGCTAACTCAGTATGGATTTTTAACATTCTGTATTCACCGTGGATTGGCATAAAGAACTTTGGCTTCATTAAACGAAGCATTAATTCTTGTTCAGTTTGACCACCATGTCCAGAAGCGTGAATGTTGTTAACTTTACCATGAATAACTTCAGCACCAGCTTCAGATAATTGGTTGATCAAATGGTTAACACTGATTGTATTACCAGGGATTGGGTTACTTGAAAAGATAACTGTATCACCTGGTTGAATACTGATTTGTCTATGAGTACCATTTGCAATTCTACTTAAAGCTGCAAGAGGTTCACCTTGTGAACCGGTACATAGTATCAATGTTTCACTTGCTGGTGTTTGATTAAGTTCGTGAGGATCGATGATCATATCATCAGGAATATTTAAATATCCAAGCTCACGTCCATTTGCAATTGCGGATTCCATACTTCGTCCAAAGACTGCAATTTTTCGTCCTTGTTGCATTGCAGCGTCGACCGCTTGAGATACACGATAAATATTAGAAGCAAAGGTAGCAAAAATTATTCTTCCTTTAATTGTTTCAAATATTTGGTGGATCGTTAATCCAACTGATCTTTCTGATTTAGAAAAAGTAGGTATTTCAGCATTTGTACTATCAGATAGTAAGCATAAAACACCTTCTTGTCCTAATTGTGCCATTTTTTGTAAATTAGGCGCTGGTAAACCAGCTACTGGTGTTAAGTCGAACTTAAAGTCACCAGTTTCTACAATAGTACCTTGTGGTGTATGAACAGCAACACCTAAGGTATCTGGAATTGAATGAGTTGTTCTGAAGAATGAAACACTAGTTTTAGGAAACTTTATAACTGCGTCTTCTTCAATGGGGTACATTTTAGTAGTTCTGAGTAAACCATGTTCTTCAAGTTTACCTTTTATTAAAGCACAGGCTAATGGACCGGCATATATAGGTATATTAGGTAACTTTTGAAGTAAGAAGGGAATACCACCAATATGATCTTCGTGACCATGAGTGATAAATAATCCCTTGATTTTATCCTGGTTTTGAACAAGATAACTATAATCAGAAATGACGTAGTCGATTCCTAATAAGTCATCTTCGGGAAATTTAATTCCGGCATCAATAACTATTAGTTCATCTTGGTATTGAACACCGTACATATTTTTACCAATTTCGCCAAGGCCCCCGATGGCAAAAACGGCAACTTCGTTATTTTTAACTTTAAACGACATTAATTAAAACTCCGTAAGCTTGTATGAAGGGTCTTTTTGTTCATATTCCAAATGCTTTTCATCAAGCTCCTGAATGAATTCTATGTGGTACTTTGTATTTTTTTCAACTTCTTCACGAACCTCGATACTTGAGTCAGCGTCTACATAGAGTGACTTAGTAAATTCACGACGGGGGTTATCTAGTTCGCTTTCTTGATACAAAACTTTATAAATCAAATTGTTTTCTCCTTTTGGTTATTAACGAAACAGGTCAGCTTCGTTTATTCTTTTCTTGTCCATTAAACGTGCAATAATACAGATGACATCAGTGTAACATATAACTGTTATCAAGTATACTTAGCGGTTTTTATGAAATTACTACGGTACTTGGATCAAGTTCAAATGGTTGTTTTTTATCAATTTTATCGTAGTACAAATGTCCATTTAAGTGATCGATTTCATGTTGGCAAACAATTGCTGGATAATCTCTAACACGTAATGTCTGAGAATTACCGTCAAAATCATCATACTTAATAGTAATACGATCTGAACGAGGTACGAAACCAGGCACATCTTTATCTACTGAGAGGCAACCTTCTCCTTCAGAAAGGGCAGCATTTTGTACAGAATTTCTAACGATAACAGGGTTTATCAACGTTATCTTCAATTGTGGTTTATCAGAGCCATCTTCTGCTGGAACTAGAACAGATGCCATCATTTTGGATACACCAACTTGAGGTGCAGCAAGTCCAACACCAGCACGTAGTTGATGCTTTTCAGCAATTTTTTCATCTTGACTGTTGATTAGATATTCCATCATATCGTCGGCCAATTTTTTGTCTTCGTCACTCAAAGGGAATTCAACCTTTTGGGATACTTTTCTTAATACAGGGTCACCATCGCGAACGATGTCTTTCATTAAATACATAATTTCCTCCAGATATTTAGATTTGAGTTTATATCGATACTATCTATTATAAATTATTTTACGTTAAAAAATGAAATATAACTTAAATTACTTTACAAAATTCCTACATTATTAATTTTAAGACTATATAGTTGGATCTGTCCAAAATTTGATCGGTAAAAATATTTGGAAAATTTAACTTTGAAATTGGAAAAATTTCATTGATTTGTGAGTGTTCCTTTTTAAAAACCACTTAAAATACGCAAATTACGGAAAATGATTTTTCAAGTTTTACGTAAAACTTTCTGAAATGATTTTCGATTAATCGATGTGTTTTTCTTGAATAGATTATGATGTTATAAGCTTTTATCTATGATATTAATAAATAAAATTTTCGACTGTTCAGAGATATTTTTTGAAAATTTTAAATTAGTAAATTCAAGTGTTTTTGATCGACTTCGTGAAATCTTTATAAAGAATAGTTATTAGTAATTTCAAATTCTATAGCAATGTTCGTAAAGATATGTTTTCTTAAAGGTAGTTTTCACTTTTTCATATTTTTAGAAGTTGCAATTTACGTATTCATCAGTTCTTTCAAAGATATTTGACTATTGATGATATGGCTATATGGTTAATAGCCTTTGGGCTTTGTATATATCCATTTAAAATATTTTTTTGCAAAATTTATTAATAAATGACAATAAAATGATAATTGTGAATCAAATAACTATAATGAATGTTATTTCTTATTGATAATAAAGAGTTTTAAAATTTATTTATAATATTCAGTCATTGAATGTGATTAATCTAACTTAGTTGTCAACCTTGAACGAATCGTGATAAGATTAGCTCGCACACCGATGTAACCGTTTTCAGCATAGCTAGAAGGGGAATATACTTATGAACAAAACTGAAAAAGAACGGATTATCGAAGAGGAGCAAAAAGATGCTTCTCCAGTAATAATTCAGCTCGGAATTTTTGCTGCGGTATTGTTTGTATCTAATATTTTGTCATTAATAATGCCCAAGGCTTTTCCAGTACCTGTACCAGTGTGGGGATTAATAATTCTCTATGTGCTTTTAACGACGCATGTAGTTAAACTACATCAAGTCGAAAAGCTTTCCGGTTTTTTAATTGGAATTATTGGAGTTTTCTTTGTTCCATCTGGTATTCAAATGTACAAGAGTCTGGATTTGATCAAAGAGGACGGAATTACTTTGTTCATTGCGATCATTGCTTCAACAATTGTCTTATTGGTAACTGTTACTTTTACTACACGACTTTTTATTTCTATTAGTAGAAAAATTAGAAACAGGAGGGAATGATTATGCAGTTTATCAATAATACTTTTTTTGGAATCTTTGTTTCAGTGGTTGTTTATTTAATAGGGCTATATTTATTTAATCGTTTTAATAATTTCTTTTTATTTCAACCACTGTTTGTCGGAATGATATTAGGTATTTTTGTTCTCTGGGTTTTAGAACATGCTATGGGAGTTTCTTCTACTTTGATCTATGACGCTTTTTGGCATGGAGGAAAAGATAATTTTATTGGTGCCAATCTTTTATTTTGGTTCTTAGGACCAGCCACGATATCTTTTGCAATTCCTTTATATAAACGAAACGATATTGTTAAAGATTATTGGCTCGAAATATTATTATCTTTGGTAGTTGGATTATTTATTAGTTTGATTATTATCTACTATATATGTAGAGCTTTGAATTTAAGCAATTCAGAAATTGCCTCATTATTACCTCAGTCAGCCACTACGGCTATTGCATTACCATTATCAACAAGTATTGGCGGTATACCTGCCATAACTGCTATGACGGTAATTTTAAATTCGGTGATTGTATTAGCAATAGGGGATCAGCTTGTTAAGTGGCTGAAGCTTGACACTGATCCAATTGGTATAGGATTAGGTTTAGGTACTTCTGGACATACAATCGGTTCAGCCAAGGCAGTAAAGCTTGGTTCCATTGAAGGCGCAATGGCATCGATTGCCGTTATCGTTGTTGGAATTGTAACCAATATTGTTGTTCCATTATTTGCACGATTGATCGGTTTAAAATAACTTTTTTAAGGAGAAATTATTATGAAACTTATTGACTACGGTGTAAGAGAAGATGAAATGCAATATATCAAGGATTGGTCAAAGGAAAATGATATTGAAGTAAAGATTGTTACTGATCTTTTAACAGCAGAAACTATTGAAGCCGCAAAAGGCTACGATGGAGTTGTTGCATATCAACAATTACCTTATGATCCGATTATTTTTGACAAGATGAATGAATATGGAATCCATGTAATCTCTTTGAGAAATGTCGGTACTGATAACTTACCTATGGATGCACTTATTAAAAATAATATTAGACTTACAAATGTTCCAAGTTATTCACCAGAAGCTATTGCAGAATATTCCGTAACTGGTCTTATGGCACTATTAAGAAACATGAAATCAATGATCAGAAAAGTCGATAATCATGACTTTAGATGGGCTCCAGATATCGGAAGAGAGTTAAATTCGCTTACTGTTGGTGTTGCTGGTACCGGAAGAATTGGTAGAGCTGCTATTAAAATTTATCAAGGTTTTGGTGCAAATGTAATCGCTTACGATAAATTTCACAATCCAGATATTGAGAAGCAAGGTCTATATGTTGATAGTTTAGACGAACTTCTAAAAAATTCTGACGTAGTAACATTACATCTTCCTAGTCTTGGTAAGGGTAATACTGTTATTAATGAAGAAACAATTTCAGAAATGAAAAATGGAGCTATTGTAGTCAATACTGGTCGTGGCGATTTAATTAAAACAAAAGACCTATACGATGCAGTGGAGAGCGGTAAATTAGATGGTGCTGTCTTGGATGTTTACGAAAATGAGGTTGGAATTTTCAATAGTGATCTTTCCAATGGTGAACTAAATGATGAACTTCTAAAGGCCATGGTTAGTAACCCTAAATTTATCATCACACCACATATCGCCTTTTACACTACTAGAGCGGTAAAGAACATGGCTACAATCTCTCTTGATTCTATGGTAGAAGAGCTAGAAACTGGTACCTCAAAAAATGAGATTAAATTAGCAAAATAGTTAATTAATTCACAAACTAAATAATGAATTTTTTTATTGAAAGCGGTTAAAAACCCCTTGTTTTTTTCATAAACAATGATAGTATTAAGAGTGTGAAAGCCCTTTCAATGCAGGTTGGACGGGTGAGTTTCTTTAATGAAAGGACTGTAGAGAATGGCAAACAAACCGATTGTTGACTTTGAAACTATTAAAAAAGATTTATCAAATAATCCAAAGCCAATACAAGTTTTAAATGAAAACGCTGAAATTGTGGATCAAAAGGTATTTGATTCATTTTCAGATGATGACTTAGTAGAATTTATGAAGAAAATGGTTTGGGAACGTGCATTGCACGAACAAACTATGAACTTTTCACGTCAAGGACGTATGGGATTCTACGCACCAACAGAAGGTGAGGAAGCTTCTGAGATGGGTACTGTCTTAGCAATGAAGAAGCAAGACTACTTATTACCAGCTTATCGTGATATTCCTCAATTGATTCAACATGGTGCTACTGTTACAGAAGCATACCTTTGGTCAAGAGGACATGTTGTAGGTAACAAATATGATGCACGTGCTATGATGCCACAAATCATTATTGGTGCTGCTTATAATGAAGCTGCTGGTGTTGCATTAGGTCTCAAGAAAAATGGTGAAGATGCTATTGCATTTACATACACTGGTGATGGTGGTACTTCTCAAGGTGATAGTTATGAGGGAATGAACTTTGCAGGTGCTTTCCAAGCTCCAGCATTATTCATTGTTCAAAATAATGGCTTTGCCATTTCAACACCTCGTAAGAAACAAACTGCTGCTCCAACACTAGCTCAAAAGGCTGTTGCTGCTGGTATTCCAAGTGTACAAGTTGATGGTATGGATATTTTGGCTTGCTACAAGGTTGCTCAAGCTGCACGTGAATATATTACAGCTGGTAATGGTCCAGTTATGATTGAAACATTAACATATCGTTACGGTGCTCACTCAAGTGCTGGTGATGATCCTAAACGTTACAGAACTGAAGAAGAAACAAAACCTTGGTTCGATAAGGATCCATTGATTCGTTTAAGAAAAGTTCTTGAAGACAAAGGTCTATGGTCAGACGAGGACGAAGAAAAACTTGTTGATGAATACAAATCATCATTCAAGGACGCTATCAAGGAAGCAGATGCTGTTGAACCAGATACAGTACCAGCTATGTTGAAACGTACATTTGAGGTTCCAACTCCAGAAATTAAAGAAGAAATTGCAAAATTTGAAGAAAAGGAGTCGAAGTAACGATGGCAAAGAAAACCTATATTAAAGCAATTACTGACGCACTTGACATTGTCTTAGACGAAGATCCAAAGACATTAATCTTCGGTGAAGATGTTGGTAAAAACGGTGGTGTATTTAGAACTACACAAGGCCTACAAGAAAAATATGGCGAAGATCGTGTCTTCGATACTCCATTAGCTGAATCAGGTATTTTAGGTATGGCTACTGGTCTAGGTGTAACTGGCTGGCGTCCAATTCCTGAGATCCAATTTATGGGATTCTCATTTGAAGCTGTTGATCAAATTGTTGGACAACAAGCAAGAATGCGCTTCCGCTTTGACGGCAAACAAACAGCACCTGTTACTATCCGTACACCTTATGGTGGTGGTACACATACTGCTGAAATGCACGCTGATAACTTGGAAAACTACTTCACAGGTACACCAGGACTACGTGTTGTTATGCCAAGTAATCCATACGATGCTAAGGGACTATTGATTTCATCAGTTGAAAACAATGACCCTGTTCTATTTATGGAAAACCTTAAGCTATATCGTTCAATGAAGGATGATATTCCTGATGGCAAATATACAGTTCCATTGGATAAAGCTAATGTTTCACGTGAAGGTACAGATATCACAATCGTAGCTTACGGTGCAGAAGTTAACGAAGCACTTAAAGTTGCTGATAAATTAGCTGAAGAAAAGATCTCAGTTGAAGTTATTGATCTAAGAACGGTTTCACCTATTGATACAGAAACAATTTTCAAGTCACTTGAAAAGACACACAAAGTTGTAATTGTACAAGAAGCTCAAAAGATGGCTGGTGTTGGAGCACAAGTTGCTTCAGCTATTTCAGAAAAAGCCATTATGTCTCTTGATGCACCTATTGGTAGAGTTGCCGCTCCAAACAGTGTTTACCCATTTGCTCAATCCGAAGATATTTGGATTCCAGGCGAAGAGGAAATTGAAGAAAAAGTAAGAGAAATCTTAAATTATTAATAAAAACTACTAATAATAGGTAATTGAAGGGGAGGATTCTAGCCATGGCATTTAAATTTAAGCTACCAGAACTAGGCGAAGGAATGGCCGAAGGTGAAGTCGCTAGCTGGCTTGTTAAAGAAGGAGACACAGTTAAAGAAGATGATTCTTTAGTTGAAATCCAAAATGATAAGTCTGTTGAGGAATTACCATCACCAGTCTCAGGTACTGTTAAACAAATCGTTGCTCAAGAAGGACAAACTGTAGAAATCGGTGATACATTGATCGTTATTGATGATGGATCAGCTGATACAGGTGACGACGATGAAGCTCCAGCTGCTGCATCAGATGATGACGCAAAACCAGCTGAAAAAGAAGAAGCAGCACCAGCTGCAGAACCTGCTAAGGAAGCAACAGGAGCTGCCAATGCTGACTATCTTGCAATGCCATCAGTACGTCAATTAGCTCGTGATAAGGGTGTTGATCTATCACAAGTTACACCAACTGGTGAACATGGACAAATTACAAAGGCTGATGTTGAAGGATTCAACGGTTCAGCTGCTACTGCACCTGCTAAAGAAGCAGCACCAGCAGCCGCTGCTGCACCTGCTTCAACTGCAACAGCTATCAAACCTTACAAGTCAGATAATCCTGAACTTGAAACACGTGAAAAGATGACTATGACTAGAAAGGCAATTGCTAAGGCAATGTCAAATTCTAAGCACAGAACTCCACACGTTACAAGTTTTGATGATGTTGAAGTTTCAGCATTGATGGCTAACCGTAAGAAATATAAGGCAGTTGCCGCTGATAAGGATATTAAGTTAACATTCTTACCATATATTGTTAAGGCATTAGTTGCTGTTATGAAGGAATATCCTGAATTTAACGCTTCTATTGACGATACAACTGAAGAAATTGTTTACAAACATTATTACAATGTTGGTATTGCTACAAATACTGATCATGGTTTGTATGTACCAAATATTAAAGATGCTGATTCCAAGGGAATGTTCGAAATTGCCAAGGAAATTTCAGAAAATACACAAGCTGCATATGATAACAAGTTGAATGCTAAGTCAATGTCTGGTGGTTCAATCACTATCAGTAACGTTGGTTCAATCGGTGGTGGCTGGTTTACACCAGTTATCAACCAACCTGAAAGTGCTATTTTGGGTGTTGGTAAGATTGCTAATGAACCTTACGTTGATGAAGACGGAAACATCCAAGTTGGTAAGATGTTGAAGCTTTCATTGAGTTATGATCACAGACTAATCGATGGTGCCTTGGCACAAAATGCCTTGAATCTATTGAAGAAATTATTGCATGAACCAGATATGCTACTAATGGAGGGCTAGTTTAAAAATGGCAGATAATGTTGTAGAAAAAGATACTGTTATCATTGGTTCAGGACCCGGCGGATATGTTGCCGCTATTCGTGCCGCTGAATTAGGACAATCAGTAACCGTTATTGAAAAATCAGATACCGTTGGTGGTGTTTGTTTAAATGTTGGATGTGTGCCTTCAAAGGCTTTGATTACTGCTGGACACAGATTACAACAAGCTAAACACTCCGAGACATATGGTATTACAACAAAGGAAGCCACAGTTGACTTCACAAAGACACAAGCATGGAAAGACGAAAAAGTTGTTAAACGTATGACAAATGGTGTCAACATGCTTTTGAAGAAACACAAGGTTGAATTAATTCAAGGTGAAGCATACTTGGATAATGATACACAACTACGTATAATGCCTGCTGGCCCTCGTCAATTTATGGACAACGGTGGTGGACAAACAATCAAGTTCAAGAATTTAATTCTTGCTACTGGTAGTCGTCCCGTTGAAATCAAAGGCTTCAAGTTTGAAGACAGAATTATTGATTCAACTGGCGGTTTGAACCTTAAACAAGTTCCTAAGGAACTTGTAATCATCGGTGGTGGATATGTTGGTACTGAACTAGCTGGTGCTTATGCTGATTTAGGTGCACATGTTACTATCCTTGAAGGTACACCACAAATCATTCCTAACTTTGAAAAAGATATGGTTTCAGTTGTTAAGAAGAACCTTGAAAAGAAGGGCGTTACAATTATTAATAACGCTATGGCTAAGAAGGGTGAAAATTCTAAAGACAACGTTACTGTTACTTATGAAGTTGATGGTAAAGAAGAAAAAGTTGTTGCAGATTACTGCATGGTAACTGTAGGACGTCGTCCAAATACAGACAACTTTGGTCTTGAAATGACATCTGTTAAGACTACTGATCGTGGACTTATCGAAGTTGATGAACAAGGCCGTACAAACGTACCAAACATTTATGCTATTGGTGATATTGTTCCTGGACCAGCTTTGGCTCACAAGGCATTCTTTGAAGCTAAAACTGCCGCTGGTGCAATCTCAGGTAAGAAGACTGCTAATGACTTTATCGGTGTTCCTGCTGTCTGCTTTACAGACCCTGAATTAGCGAGTGTTGGTATGACACAAGCTGAAGCAAAAGATAAAGGTATTGAAGTATCATCAGCTAAGTTCCCATTTGCTGGTAATGCACGTGCCGTATCACTTGATGCTCCAGAAGGATTTGTAAGATTGATTGCTAAGAAAGATACAGGTACACTTATCGGTGCACAAATTGTTGGACCAGGTGCCAGTGATTTGATCTCTGAATTAAGTGTTGCTGTTAACTGTCAATTGAATGCCGAGGATATTGCCTTGACAATTCATCCACATCCAACCTTGGGTGAACCAATTCAAGAAGCAGCTGATATTCTTATCGGTTATCCTACACATATTTAATACAAATAAATAAAGATCAGAGATTCCTGAGAGGGATTTCTGATCTTTTTTGGGTTGGACATCTTTTTAAATTATTGGATAGGTGATGCAAGTGCATCACTTTTTTTGTATAGTATAGTAAATGGTTGAAAAGGGGAATACTGATGCGTGAAAACTATAGTTATCCATTAGATGAAGATTGGAATAATAATGAAATAATTACGGTGATGGCACTATATAATGCTGTTGAGGCAGCATACGAGCATGGTATTAAACGAGAAACTTTTTTGGACAAATATCGATCATTTCAACAGGTGGTACCAATGAAGATGGAACAAAAGCGTCTGGATCATGAATTTGAGACCGAATCAGGTTATTCCATCTATAAAGTATTTAAGCAAAGTAAGACAACACCTGAAAATGAGAAAGTAAGGGTTAGATATGAAGATAGACATTAAAGAAATGGATGAATTTTTAGTTGACCTTCTGAGTGAAATTGGAGATAAGCTATTAATTGATTCGTCTAAAGATAAATCAGTTGACACAAAGAGCAGTCGAATTGATCTGGTTACTAACTTTGATAAATCGACTGAAAAACTAGTAGTAGAAAAAATCAAAGAAAAATATTCCGAAGCTGCTATTGTAAGTGAAGAAGGATATGGCGATGTAGTTAATAATATGTCAGGATTAGTTTTCTTTGTTGATCCAATTGATGGTACAATGAACTTTGTGAAACGACGCGATGATTTTGCCTCAATGATAGGAGTTTATCTTGATGGCAAACCGTTTCTAGGCGCAATAATTGATGTTGTTAAAAAAGAGATCTATCATGGTGGACCTGATTATGGAGTATTTAAAAATGATGAAAAAGTAATCAGTCCTAAAAACCAATCATTACCAGAAGGATTAGTTGATATAAGTTGGCCTATGGTCATGGCTGATCGTTTTAATTCTCAAGCCGTTGTTAAGAAGAGTAGCGGACTTAGAATATATGGTAGTGCGGGAATTATCTTTGAACATTTGATTTTTGGTAGAGAAGTTTTATATATGTCTTATTTAGCTCCTTGGGATTTAGCTGCAGGACGAGTACTCTGTGAAAGTCTAGGTTTGAGGGTCGCAACTATTGACGATAGCCCAATAAATATGCTAAAATCACAAGTCGTAATAGTTGGTACTCAGAAAGTTATTTCTGAAGTATTAAAGACAGTTAAAAAATAATAACTGAAACTGTGAATTACAATCACAGTTTTTTTATTGCAAGTAATCCAGTCGCATTACTATTTGATGGAAGGAAGAAGTACTTTGACTAAATTAAGAGAAGATATTAGAAATATTGCCATTATCGCCCACGTTGACCACGGTAAGACAACCTTAGTTAATGAAATGCTAAAACAATCAGACACATTAGGGGAACATTACCAAATTCAAGATCGTGCTATGGATACTAACGCTATCGAAAAGGAACGTGGTATCACAATTCTTTCAAAGAATACAGCCGTTGATTATAAAGGAAAGAAAATCAATATCTTGGATACACCAGGACACGCCGACTTCGGTGGTGAAGTTGAACGTATCATGAAGATGGTTGATGGTGTTTTGCTTGTTGTTGATGCATACGAAGGAACTATGCCTCAAACACGTTTTGTTCTAAAGAAAGCTTTGGAACAACATCTTACACCAATCGTTGTTATCAACAAGATTGATAGACCAGGTGCTCGTCCTGAAGAAGTTGTTGACGAAGTTCTTGAATTGTTTATCGAATTAGGTGCTGATGACTCACAACTTGATTTCCCTGTTATTTACGCTTCAGCTATTAACGGAACATCAAGTTATGATTCAGATCCAGCTGCACAAGAACACACTATGGACCCATTGTTTGATACAATCTTGAAGACAATTCCTGCTCCTGTTGATAATTCAGATGAACCATTACAATTCCAAGTTGCATTGCTTGATTATAACGACTATGTTGGACGTATTGGTATTGGTCGTGTATTCCGTGGAAAGATCAAAATCGGTGATAACGTTACAGTTATGAAGCTGGATGGATCAACAAAGAACTTCCGTGTTACAAAGATCTTTGGTTTCTTAGGACTAGATCGTGTTGAAGTTCAAGAAGCTAAAGCTGGTGACTTAATTGCCGTTTCTGGTATGGAAGATATCTATGTTGGTGAAACTGTATGTCCAGTTGATCATGAAGAAGCACTTCCATTATTACGTATTGACGAACCAACACTACAAATGATGTTCTTACAAAACAACTCACCATTCGCTGGTCGTGAAGGTACAGAAGTTACTGCTAGAAAGATTGAAGAACGTTTGAGAAAACAATTGCATACTGATGTTTCACTTAAGGTTGAGAATACTGACCAAGCTGGTGCTTGGATGGTTTCAGGACGTGGTGAACTTCACTTGTCTATCCTTGTTGAAGAAATGAGACGTGAAGGATTTGAATTACAACTATCTCGTCCAGAAGTAATCTACAAGAATGTTGATGGTGTAAATAGTGAACCATTTGAAGAGGTAACTATCGATACACCTGATGAATATGTTGGATCAGTTATTGACTCAATGTCACAAAGAAAAGGTGACATGAAGAACATGGAAAGTACTGGAAATGGTCAAACACGTTTGATCTTCTCAGCACCTTCACGTGGTTTGATCGGTTACTCAACAGAGTTCCTATCAATGACTGGTGGTTATGGTATCATGAACCACACATTTGAAGAATACAAACCTGTTGTTAAGAATTGGGAACCTGGTAGAAGAACTGGTGCTTTGGTTTCAATTAACCAAGGTCCATCAACTACATATAGTTTGCAATCAGTTGAAGATCGTGGACAATTATTTATCGGTGCCGGTGTTGATGTTTATGAAGGTATGATCGTTGGTGAAAGTAACCGTGATCAAGATATTGCCGTTACAGTTACAAAGGGTAAGAACCTAACAAATACTCGTGCTGCTGGTAAAGACCATGCTGCTGCTATCAAGACTCCTAAAGAAATGTCACTAGAACAATCAATTGAGTTCTTAAATGAAGATGAGCTTTGTGAAGTAACACCTGAAAGCGTTAGATTACGTAAGAAGATTCTTAATACTAACGAACGTAAGAAGTATGACAAGCAAAGAAAAATGTCTAAGAAGGCTTAATATAGCTTAATAAGGTATAACGTCATTTGATGTTATACCTTTTTTTATACCCTAAAATCATTTATTCTATCAGTATTTTGCAATTCTATACGCCATATTTGATTGGTGGTATAATCTTATTATTAGATTTTAGGAGTATTAATGTGAAAAAATTAAAGTTAATTGACTTGTGGATTTTAATTCCATACATCATACTTCTGGGTATTGGTGTTGTAATGGTGTATTCCGCCAGTTTTTATAATTCCATGTCACATGGTGGAAGTACCAATACATATCTGATAAAACAAGGCCTGTATTCAATTATGGGATTGATAGTGTTTTTTATAACTTTTATGCTGAAAGTTAGATTGTTTAAGAGTGCTAGAATTAGAGCAATATTGTTGTTCATCACATTAGGATCGTTAATATTGCTGTTAGCCAGAGCTATATTAAATCCAAGTAGTAGGATCAATGGAGCTTCAGCTTGGTTTAATTTAGGATTTATTAGCTTTCAGCCACTTGAGTTAGCTAAGATAACTTTGATTTTATATTTAGCATATATTTTGACTAGTAGAAAAAGTAGTCTTTTGGAAAATGACAAATTGTTTGATTCTTTAAAAGTTATAAGAGAACCCGTAATAACGATTTTGGCAATTATAATTTTTGTTGCCTGTCAACCTGATATTGGTGGTGCAGCAATTTTAGGGTTAATTACAATTGTTTTGATTTCATCATCTTCTATTCCCTTTAGTCATATAGTTAAACTAGATGGTAGTCTAATGGCCGCTTTTGTTGCTGGAATACTTTGGATAGCAAAATTTCAGCCCAGCTTTATTGTAAAAAACTACCAGTATCAACGTATTCTAGCTATGTTCCATCCGTTTAAGTTAGAGAGAACTTCAGGAAACCAGTTAGTAAATTCATTTTATGCGATTAGTAATGGTGGGATATTTGGTGTTGGATTAGGAAATAGTATTCAAAAAAGAGGATACCTTCCAGAGCCCCATACTGATTTTATTTTGGCTATTATTAGTGAAGAATTAGGGCTAGTTGGCGTATTTATTGTGTTAGGACTATTAAGTCTGGTTATTTTTAGGTTACTTTATTTAGGCATTAAGTCTGCCAATACATATAATGTATTAGTATATTACGGTGTTGCAATTATGTTATTTGCACAGACGGCCTTTAATGTTGGCGGACTATTAGGACTATTGCCACTAACAGGTGTTACATTACCATTTATAAGTTATGGTGGTTCAAGTTTATTGATTCTTTCATTCTCGTTAGGAATTGTTTTAAACCTTGAAGCAACAGACAAATTTATTACAGAAAAACACAGGTGATTTTATGTACAAAAAAGTGGAACGTCAGGCTATGTACGTCTGGGTCTACTCAATGAAATGGAAAAAGAAGTTACAACGTTATGGGACGATTTATTATTCTTCACCAAAAATGAAGTATGTAATGTTGTATGTTAATTCAAATCGAGCCTCTGAGGTTAGAAAAGAATTAATCAATAAAAAGTATGTTAAGCGAGTTACTATGGCTCATCGCAAAGAACTTGATGATCATTATGTATTAAAAGAAAAGAAAACCGATGAGTTAGGAGATTAGCTATGAAAGTTGTATCAGGCTCTTTTGGAGGATTAAATTTAAAACCCGTTCCTGGAAATAACACCAGACCTACATCTGCCAAAGTAAAAGAGGCCATTTTTAGTATGTTGACACCTTATCTCAATAATGGCACAGCATTAGACTTATTTGCTGGAACCGGTAGTTTAGGAATTGAAGCGGTTTCTAGAGGGTTTGAAAAAGCATATCTAGTTGATAAGGCATATAAGGCAATTAATATTATTAAAGAAAATGTAGAAAAGACACGTCATGAAGACCAGTTTTCGATTATAAAAAAGTCGGCAACAGAGGCTTTAAAACAGTTTTCAGATGAAGGTGTTAAGTTCGATTTAGTATTTTTGGATCCACCATACAGGATGAAGATAACTGAACAAATAATTCTAGATATGATTGAAACCAATTTATTAAATGATGGAGCAATTATTGTTGACGAAACGGATTATAATGTTAAGTTGTCTTCTGATAAAATTACTCTTATTAAAGAAAAAGATTATAAAGATACAAGAGTTGCAATGTATCAATTTGGGGGATAGTTATGCCAAATAGAATTGGAATGTATGCAGGCAGTTTTGATCCTGTAACTAATGGTCATTTAACAATTATTCGTCGTGCATCCAAGTTGTTTGATGAATTGATTGTCGCTACTATGACTAATAATTCTAAAAATTATATGTTTAATTATGAAGAAAAAAAAGCTTTTATCGAAGCTGAAATAGGCGATTTAAAAAATGTAAAAGTAATTGATGGTAAAGAGCAATTGACAACCAAGCTTGCTAAAGAATACGGAGCCAATGTTTTGGTACGATCAATGCGCAATTCCAGTGATTTTAGTTACGAAGCTGGCGTTTTTTCAATGAATCGATCCCTAAATCCAGAGATTGAAACAGTATTTTTATTAGCGGATTCTAAATATGCTAATATATCATCATCAATGATCAAAGAGGTTGCTAAGTTCGGTGGGGATGTTTCTAAATTTGTCCCTGATGATGTTGCTAAGTCTTTGGTTAAGAAATTGCGGAAGGAATAGATCTGTTGAAATTTAATAAAACTAGAAATAAGATTTTTGGTGGGATTTTTCTTTTTATCATTGTTTTAGCGTTCTTTACTTTTCCAACCAAATACTATTTGGAAGTTCCTGGTAGTGCGGAATCGACCTCACAATACGTTAAGGTAGATGGAAAGCATGATAAAAAGAAAGGTGACTTTTTATTAACCACTGTTGGAATCATGCAAGGTACACCATTTACTTTATTACGCTCAGTTGGAAATGATTTTGAAACTATTTACTCCAGAGAAGATCTGATGGGTAAAGAAACTGATCAACAATACATGCAAGTTCAGCAGTACTATATGAGATCAGCAACTAATAATGCCGTACAAGCGGCTTATTCTGCAGCAGATAAACCATTTACCAAAAGGTATATGGGTGTTTATGTTATGGATATTTTAGGAAATTCAGATTTTAAGAATAAACTAAAAGTTGGAGATACAATTAGTTCTATCAATGGCTATAAGTTTAAGAATTCAAATCAATTTATAAAATATGTTCGTAAGCAAAGTAGAAAAGCTACCGTTAAGATCAATTTTACCAGGGATGGCAAAAAGAAGTCGGCAAGTGGTAAATTAGTAAAATTAGCTAGTACTAAGCGTTATGGGTTAGGAATTACTTTAACTGATAATACTGAAGCTAAGGGAACACCACCAACAAAAATCAATGCAGGCGATATTGGTGGACCTTCGGCAGGGTTAATGTTTACATTACAAGTTTATTCACAGATCACCAATAAGAACTTGAAAAGGGACCGTATTGTTGCCGGGACTGGTACTATTTCTCCTGATGGCACAGTTGGGCCAATAGGTGGAATTGAGAAGAAAGTATATGCTGCTTCTGCAGAAGGAGCAACTATCTTCTTTGCGCCTGATGATCCAGTTACAAAAGAAATTAAGAAGTATGATCCTAGTTATGTAAATAATTATCATTTGGCTAAGAAAGCTGCAAAAAAGATAAATACTAAGATGAAAATCGTACCAGTTAAGTCTTTGAATGAAGCCATCAAATATCTTGAGAATAATTAAAAGCATCGAATTTTATTTCGATGCTTTTTTTTTCGGCCATTTTCAAAATTGTTACCGTAGTTTTTATTGAGGTGAAATAAATGGAAAAAATTTTGAAACTGTTCCGAGAGAATATGATAATTATTTTTTGCGTGTTTATCTTAATAGGATTGGGTGCATGGACACACAGCAAAAATACACAACCTAAATCTGTGGCTATAAAATCAGAATCAATTCAGAAAAAGTCTGAGTCACCCAAAAAAGAACAAAATAAATTATTAATGGTTGATATTCAAGGAGCAGTTAAATCGCCAGGAGTTTACCAATTTAAAGATGGTGCAATTGTTCAAGAAGTCATTAAAGTTGCTGGTGGCTTGACTGAAAATGCTGACGTAAAACAAATTAATCAAGCACAAAAAGTAACCGATCAAATGCAAATCATTGTTCCGCAAATTGATGAATCATCTGGTAATATTTCGGCCAGTACAAAAGCAACTGATAAGAAGGTTAATATAAATACTGCTAAAGTTGAAGATTTTCAATCTGTTACTGGTATTGGGCCTAAGAAAGCTCAAAAAATTATAGAATTTAGGGAACAGAACGGGACTTTCAAAGAGTTAAAGGATCTAACAAAAGTATCTGGAATAGGAGACAAGACATTAGAATCTTTAAAGGATCAACTGACTGTTTAAATGAAGAACTATCTGATTTTTCCGGCATTATTTTGTTACTGTATTTCCGCAACATTAAATAGTAAGTCTTATATTATTTGGATTGTTCTACTGTTGATAATTTCATTGCGCGTAAGTTTTCTTAAAAATAAGGTACTTTTAGTAGTGATGATACTAGTTGGAGGACTTTTTTTCGTCAGAGCAAATACAACTCATACGGCTGAAATTTATTCAGGTGAATCGGAGTTGGTTTTCTTTCCGGATCATTTTAGAGTAAATGGAGATTTAGTTAGTGGTGATACGATAAAAGATGATCAAAAGGTGAAATTTACTTATAGATTAACGAGCCAAAAGGAGAAAGCCTTTTTTAGTTCATTGTCTGATCCAATTAAAGTTAGAACTTCAATTGATAAGGTTGAAAAAATCCCGATAACTAGAAATCCAGGTGAATTTGATTACAGTAATTTTTTGAGCCATAGAAATATCTATTATTCAATTAAGTTATCCAAAATAGATAAGATTGAAAAATATGTTCCTAAAACATCTTTTGACAGAATAAATGTTTTACGAATACATATCATTAAAGAATTAGACAAATTACCTAAATGGTTAAAGATACACAGCCAAAGTTTATTATTGGGTTACGATGATGGAAGCGAGAAAGAATTTTTCAACAGTTTAAGTGTACTTGGAATTATTCATCTCTTTAGTTTATCTGGATTACATGTTTTGATATTTGTAACTTTTTTTAGAAAATTCCTTTCGACGCTTAAAATCACCAAAGAAACGACGGATTTTATTTTACTAATTTTATTGCCACTGTATGGAATCTTAGCTGGATCAAAAATAGGAATATGGAGAGCTATTATTTTGTCTTTACTGGCTATAGTGATCTCGAAGTGTAGATTAAACTTAAGTCGATTAGATATTTTTAGTCTAACAATGATTATTTGCTTGCTTATTCAACCTAAATCAATTTTAGATATGGGTGGTCAACTGAGTTTCCTTTTGTCTTTTTCGTTGCTATTCTTATATGAAGGAAGTAGCTCTATAGTTTCTACAACAAAGTTGAATTTAGTTAGTTTACCTTTAATTTGTAATTATACTTATCAGATCAGTTGGTTAGTTTTGCTAGCAAATTTGATATTTGTTCCATTTTTTACATATATAATTCTTCCGACGACGCTTTTAGTGGCTGTTTTACCCAATTTAAAAATTTGGAATTTTGTTAATGATTTTTTCGAATTTGTTTACTCATTTTTAGAAGATATCTCGCAAGATCAAAGTTTTATAATTATTACTGGGAAATTTTCTTTATTAATTGTTTTTATAATGATAGTTTTAAGTTTGTTCAATTTAACAGAGACCAAGCTTAAAAATAAGTATTTAATTAGTTATATTGCTACTTTTTCTATGGCGATTTCTTTTAATAAGTTTCCTCTATTTGGACAGGTTTCGATAATAGACGTTGGACAAGGTGATAGTATTTTGGCCACGACACCAATTGTCAGGAAAACATTTTTAGTAGATACCGGTGGCAAATTATCATTTCCGCAAAAAGATTGGCAAATTAGAAATATTAAAAATCAAGTTGAGACTTCGACGATACCTTATTTAAAATCACAAGGGATAAGTAACATAGATAGAGTGTTTTTATCGCATAAGGATGTAGATCATATGGGTAATCTACCCACTTTATTGAAAAAGTTTCCGGTTTCAGAGGTGAGCTTTGGTACAGGCATGCAAGATAATAAGTCGATTAGAGATATTATTATTAATTATCCTAATATAAAATTTTCTTCATTAAAGCAAGGAGATTTTTTTGAGGCTAACGGGATAAGCTGGAATGTTTTATGGCCTAAAAGAAAGAGTGTAGGTGAGAACGGTGACTCACTTACTCTATTAGCAAAAGTAAATCAGAAAAACTGGCTATTTACTGGTGACTTGGATATTGCTGGTGAAGAAAAAATATTAAATGACTATAAGATTAAAATAGATTACTTGAAAGCTGGGCATCATGGTTCTAAAACATCTACTGGAGATAATCTTTTAAATGAGGTAAAGCCAAATTTAGCTTTAATATCTGCAGGGGTAAACAACAGATATAGTCATCCAAGTAAGGAAACGATTAATAGACTCGATAAATATGGAGTTGCTCATATGAATACCGCGGATTATGGTATGATTACTTGGTATTATTATCCGTTTGTTCAGGAAAACAAGATAAAAACTTTTTTAAAGGGTGAAGTAATTGAAAATATCAGAATTAAAGAGTGAATTGAAAAAATCAAATATTAAAAATGTTTATCTTGTAACTGGAAAAGAAGAGGTTTTTGTTAAGCAAGTAGAAAATGCATTTAAAGATTTATTATTACCAGAAGAAAGAGATATGAATTTCTCTTCATTTGATTTAGAGGATACTTCTTTAGATGATGCAATAAATGAGGCAATATCTGCTCCCTTTTTTGGAGAAAAAAGATTAGTATTCATTAATCATCCTTATTTTTTGACTGGAGAAAAATCTAAAAGTTTTGTAGAACAAAATATGGATTTATTGACGGAATATGTTAAAAATCCTACACCATCAACTATAATGGTTATTTTTGCCACTTATGAAAAATTGGATTCGCGTAAAAAAGTAGTAAAGCAGCTTAAAAAATCTGTAACTACTGTTGATGCCAGTAAGATGGATAGTGGACGTTTAGCCAATACTGTTAATATGGACTTAAAAAATGATGGTTATAGTATTGATCGAGAGGCACTAGATTTACTAATAAATAAAACGCAGGGGAATTATTCTCAAGTAGTTAATCAGCTTGATAAATTAAAACTATATGCAATGCAGTCCAAAGTAATTGATGAAAAAGCGGTTAGCGAATTGGTTCCGCAAAGTTTGGATGATAATGTCTTTGAATTGATGAATCAAATATTGGCTCAAAACATTTATCAAGCCGAGGAGTTGTATCAACAATTTTTATTACAAAAAATTGATCCAATCTTGTTGGTGGCAATATTAATGTCTCAATTGAGAACACTGATACAGACAAAAATATTAAGTGAAAGAGGACTATCCGAATCAACGATATCTAAGAGTCTTAAATTACATCCGTATAGAGTTAAGATGTCTCTTAAACAGGCTAGAAACTTGGAGATTCAGCAATTGATTTTAATGTTCCACTCCATTGTAGATTTAGATTACCAAATTAAGTCTGGTCAAGGTGATAAGGAATTACTATTTGATCTGTTTATTGCCAAATTTGCATAAAATAAAAAAGAGTGTGACAAAAGGCGGTCTGCCACCGGAACATAGTCTAGAATCACGAATGATTGGTACTGTCAATCATTTGTGGTTCGTAACTATGTGGAGGTTGCAGCCTGTTGTTACACGTTTAGGCTATAAAAAAGTTTGGAAATGTAAAAAGGGGATGTGACATATGTCACATCCCCTTTTTGTGTATCTATAATAATGTCAAAAAAAATAAGCAACTAAATTAGTTGCTTACGTTTTAATTCATTTTAGCAAGTCTTGACTTATCACGAGCAGCTTTGTTTGCCTTGATAAGACCTTTTGATTTAGCCATATCAATAGCGCGAACTGCTGATCTGAACAAATCTTCTTTGTTGTCAGCGTTGTTTGCAGCTGAAGTTTCAAAGTTCTTGATAGCTGAACGCATAGCGTTACGTTGTGAACCGTTGCGAAGGTTAGCCTTTTCTGCAGACTTCACATGCTTGATTGCTGATTTAATTTGTGGCATCTATTTCACCTCCGATTACCTAGTGACTTAAACTCAATACATAGAATTATACATAATTGATAGTTTCAATGCAATAAATTATTTGTAATTAGTGCAAATGGTTTACATTGAATAAGTAATATTAAACATATTTTCATATTGAAAGTGAAGCTGTTTTATAGTAAACTAGTTAATCGTATTAACCATGCTCTGTTTGACGAATCACCAGCGTTTTGCATAGTTTGGCTAAATTAATAAGGAAAAGGTGAATGAAATGGCTATTTCAAAAGAAAAGAAAAACGAAATCATTAAGCAATATGGACGTAAAGAAGGAGACACAGGTTCTCCAGAAGTACAAATTGCTGTTTTGACATATGATATTAACTCATTAAATGATCACTTGAAAGTTAACAAGAAAGACCACCATTCATACGTTGGTTTGTTGAAGAAGATTGGTCACCGTCGTAACTTACTTAAATATCTTAGAAATAATGATGTTCAACGTTACCGTGAATTAATCAAGTCACTTGGTCTACGTCGTTAATATATTTTAGGAAATTCCAAAAGGAATTTCCTATTTTTTTTGCTAAATTTCAATTTGCTATGTGGTGTGATAGAATAACAATCAGGTACATATCAAGTAGTCTTAAGTAGAGGGACTCAAAACGACAATTAGATATTGTTATCTATCCATATTTATGAAATGAGAGATGAAATAATGAGCAAAAAAATAAAGATTGTTCTATTAAGTGGAGTTCGTGAAAACGGTAAGAATATGTACGCCGTTGAAGTAAATAATGAGATTTATATTTTAGATATTGGTTTACAGTATCCTGATAATGATTTATACGGAATTGATGTTGTTGTTCCGGATATGACTTATATTAAAGAAAACATTGATAGAGTTGTTGGTATTTTCTTATCACATGGTCATGCTGATGCTATAGGCGCTTTGCCATATTTGATAGGTGATTATGATATTCCTGTCTTTGGCTCAAAGATGACAATTGAATTAGCTAAAATTGTTTGTTCAAATGATCGTCGTAGTAAAAAATTCAATGATTTTCATGTAATTGATGAAAATACGGCAATTGATTTTGAAGAAGCAACTGTTGCATTCTTTAAAACAACGCATTCAATTCCAGGTTCTTTAGGAATTGATATTAAAACTAGTGAAGGTCAAATTGTTTATACCGGTGATTTCAAGTTTGATCAAGCTGCGGTACCAACATATAGAACTGACTTTGGCCGTATTGCAAAAATTGGTAGTGAACGAGTTCTGGCATTGTTAAGTGATTCTGCAAATGCTGAGTCTCCATATGAGAATTCAAATGAACGAGATATTTTTGAATATATTCTTGATATGTTTAATTATCACAACGGTCGTATTGTAGTTGCTCAAGTTGCTTCCAATATTCAAAGAATGCAACAAGTTTTAGACGCAGCTGATCAAACTGGCCGTCAAGTTTATTTATCAGGTACAGACGCTGAAAGAATCCTTAAAACAGCCATGAGACTTGGATATCTAAAAATAGCTAATAAGAAACTTATTGTTAAAGGTAAAGAGCTAAATGATGTAGATCCTAATAAATTAGTTGTTATTGAAACTGGTAGAATGGGCGAACCTATCAAGCTTTTGCTCAAGATGGCAAATCCATCTGCTAAAACTAAGTTCCAAATTGAAGAGGGAGATTTAGTGTTTATTGCTACAACTCCTTCACACGCAATGGATACAAGTTTTGCTAAGACACGTGATGCTATCTATAGAACTGGCGCTGAAGTAAAATCATTAGGTGATGATCTTCATTCTTCAGGACATGCTAATAAGACTGATCTACAATTAATGATTAATTTGTTAAATCCTGAAAATGTTATTCCAATTCAAGGTGAGTATAGATTATTAGATGCTCATGCAAGAATTGCGCATGAAACAGGAATACCTTATCAAAATATCTTCCTAACTAAAAAGGGTGATGTTTTAAATTATGAAAACGATCAATTCTATCTTGGTAAAGGAGTTGCAGCTGGAGATACTATGATTGACGGTATCGGTGTTGGTGATATCGGTAGTATCGTTCTTCGTGACCGTGAATTACTGGCTGAAGATGGTGTATTTATTGCTGTCGCAACAATTGATCGTAAAAAGAAAAAGGTTATTGCTAAACCTAAGATCACAGCACGTGGCTTTGTATATATGAGAGCCAGTCGTGATTTATTAAGTGAGAGTTCAGACTTGATCGTTGATACTATTGTCGACTACTTGCAAAATAGTAAAGATTTTGATTGGTCTGATTTAAAACAAGGAGTTAGAGACAAGCTTAATCACTTCCTATATGAACAAACAAATCGCCATCCTGTTATTTTGCCAGTTATTATGGAAGTTAATCAAAATAGACATCGTAAATCTAAAAAGTAAGATCAATTGATCTTCTGTAAAGAGGTATTTTATGGACGACTCAGACAACCTAAAAAAAATATTGGACGCAGCTGACGATGCATTCAACAAGGGTAATTGGGATGAAGCCACTGAACTTTATACCGAGGCATATACTATGCAGCCATCCTTTTTAACAAATCAAGGACTGGCTGCTTCTTTGTTGAACCTAAAAAAAGCTGACGATGCTGAGGCCGTTATATTAGATTACTTTAATTACTACCTCAGCAATGCAGATGCCGCCAAACTGGCTGCGGATATTGTATTGGAAAATAATGATTTTTTGTTGGCAAATCAAATCATAAATTATTATGATAATAACAACATTTCTACTATTGAAGATGAATTTGTAATCGATTTTAAAAGACGAGTAGCACTAGCCGAAGAGCGTCATTTAAGATCTTTTAAACCACATATGACAAACATAATCACACATCTAAGATCAATTGTAACAAGACCTATGGTAGGGCAGATTCAATTGATTAGAAGTATGAGAGAATTTGATAAGAGAGATTATATAGAAGCTGCTAAGCTATTGCTTGGTAATCCACTTTTACATCCATTATTAAAAAGTGAATTGGCTGAAAATCTTTATAAGTTAGGTGTCACTGAAAAAATTGACATTTCATTTTATGGGGATATGAAAACATTTGTACCTTCTAAATTGAAACCGATCATGGCAACTGATGTTTATCTAGAAATGTGTGATGAATTAGATAAAATTCTAGAAGATAGTAAAAATGAGACTCAAGTTGAGAATTTATGTGGAGAATTATCATTATATGCCGCTATGGTCTACCCATTTGGAGAAAATATAATAAAAAATCCAAGTCTCTGGACAAACCTTTTCCTTTTGAGGTATGGTCTTATAGATGAGTCTGATATTAAAGACAATTCACACTATTCAGAAGTGAAGAGCTGGGTCGACAGGTTCGATTCTCTAATAAATGTATTTCAGCAATGAAAATATGCATTTTTTTCGTTATTAGTATTTACAATTTGGATTGTGCCCCGTATAATCCAAAGAGTATATTTTTAGTAGGCGATTTGCGTTGAATTGCTTTGCTTTCGCTTCTGAAAGTAGTATAATTTTTCAGTAAAGAGTCATCTAAAGAACATTTTCTTTGGATTAATCTTATGAAATGAAATTTTAGGAGGATTCTTTGTAATGGCAGAAAAAGAACATTATGAGAGAACAAAGCCCCATGTAAATATTGGGACAATTGGTCACGTTGACCACGGTAAGACTACATTAACAGCCGCAATTACAAAGGTTTTGGCTGACAAAGGTTTAGCTAAGGCTGAAGATTACGCTGATATTGATAAGGCCCCAGAAGAAAAAGAACGTGGGATCACAATCAATACAGCTCACGTTGAGTATGAAACTGAAAAGCGTCACTATGCACATATTGATGCTCCAGGACATGCTGACTACGTTAAGAACATGATCACTGGTGCTGCACAAATGGATGGTGCCATCCTTGTTGTTGCTGCAACTGATGGTCCTATGCCACAAACTCGTGAACACATCCTATTGGCTCGTCAAGTTGGTGTTGAATACATCGTTGTATTCCTAAACAAGACAGACCTTGTTGATGATGACGAACTTGTTGACTTAGTTGAGATGGAAGTACGTGAATTACTTTCAGAATACGATTATCCTGGGGACGATACACCTATCGTTCGTGGATCAGCTTTGAAGGCTCTTGAAGGTGACCCAGAGGAAATCAAACATGTTGAAGAACTTCTTGACATTATTGATGAATATATCCCAACACCTAAACGTGAAACAGACAAGCCATTTATGATGCCTGTTGAAGATGTATTTACAATCACAGGACGTGGTACTGTTGCTTCTGGTCGTATCGACCGTGGTGAAGTTAAAGTCGGTGATGAAGTTGAAATTGTTGGTTTGAAGGAAGAAGTTATCAAATCTACAGTTACTGGTCTAGAAATGTTCCGTAAGACATTGGATCTTGGTGAAGCCGGAGATAACGTTGGTGTTCTTCTTCGTGGTGTTAACCGTGACCAAGTTGAACGTGGACAAGTTCTTGCTAAGCCAGGTTCAATCCAAACTCACACAAAATTCAAGGGTGAAGTTTATATCATGACAAAAGAAGAAGGTGGACGTCATACTCCATTCTTCTCAAACTACCGTCCTCAATTCTACTTCCATACAACTGACGTTACTGGTGTTATTGAATTGCCAGAAGGCGTTGAAATGGTAATGCCTGGTGACCAAGTTACTTTTGAAGTTGACTTGATTGCTCCAGTTGCCGTTGAAGAAGGTACACGTTTCACTGTTCGTGAAGGTGGACGTACTGTTGGTGCTGGTGTTGTTACTGATATCTTAGACTAATCTCTTTGATTCTAATTAAAAGAGTTGAGACTATGTCTCAGCTCTTTTTTTTTAATCAGATTTGATTAGGAAAACGCTTTACGTTATCTTATAATAGTAAAGTAATGGCGTAAAAGCCTATATTTAGCGTGAAATATTTACAATATTATTGATTTAAGGTAATATTACAAAGTATGAGATCGTGAAATACCGGAGGGATAAAATGTCTGCTAAGGCTGAATTTACAAAAAAAGAAAAAAATACTGGTGAATTAAAATTTGAAATTGACCAAGATACTATCAAAAAAGGTTTAGATACTGCTTTTGATCGTGTAAAGAAAAACTTAAATGTTCCTGGTTTTAGAAAGGGTAGAGTACCTCGTCAAATCTTCAACCGTATGTACGGAGAAGAAGCTTTGTATGAAGATGCTTTAAACGCTGTTTTACCAGAAGCATATGATAAAGCTGTTAGTGATACTGCAGTTGAACCAGTTGATCAACCACAAATTAGTGTTGAATCAATGGAAAAGGGTAAACCATGGGCTATCAGTGCAACAATCACTGTTAAACCAGAAGTTAAACTTGGTGACTATACAGGTCTTGAAGTTAAGAAGCAAAAACGTAATGTTATGAAGACAGACGTTGAAGCACGTCTTGCTGAACTACAAAAGCAACAAGCTGAACTTGTTCTTAAAGATGGTAAAGCTGAAAACGGTGATACTGTTGTTATTGATTACGTTGGTACAGTTGATGGAAAAGAATTCGATGGTGGTAGTGCACAAAACTATTCACTTGAATTAGGTTCAGGTTCATTTATTCCTGGATTTGAAGATGAATTAGTTGGTCACAGTGCTGATGAAGATGTTGACGTTAACGTAACATTCCCAGAAGACTACCAAGCAAAAGACTTAGCTGGTAAGAAGGCTATCTTCAAGACAAAGATTCATGAAGTTAAGACAAAGGAATTGCCTGAACTTGATGATGACTTTGCTAAAGATGTTGACGAAGATGTTGATACATTGGACGCACTTAAGAAGAAGATCCATGATGAATTGAAGGATCAAAAGAAGCAAACTGCTGAAGAAAACATTCAAGAAGAAGCAATTTCTGCAGCTGTAAAGAATGCTAAAATTGACGAAGTACCACAAGCTATGATCGATACTGAAGTTTCAAACCAAATGAATCAATATCTATCAAACTTACGTCGTCAAGGAATCGATCCTAAGTTGTACTATCAAATGACAGGTACAACAGAAGATGATTTGAAGAAGCAATTCTCAAATGATGCTGAAGAACGTGTTAAGACTGATCTTGTTATCGAAGCAATTGTTGCTAAAGAAAACATCAAGCCTACAGAAGACGAAATCAAAGATGAAGTTAAGTCACTTGCTGATGAATATAACATGGACGAAAAAGCTGTTAGAAATGCACTTACAGATGATATGTTAGCTCATGATATTTCAGCTAAGAAGGCTATCGAACTTATCGTTGACTCAGCCGTTGAAAAATAATTAACTAATTAATTATTGAAAAAAGAAGCCAATGGGCTTCTTTTTTTTAGGTAATCAGTTTATTAAAGTTTAAGGTAATATTTGTTTAAAACTAATTACTTTACTCTTAACAGCTTCAATGCTAGACTTTCAAAGTATTGGAACTATTGAAGGAGAAATTGCATATGTTTGATAGTACAGAAACTACAGGCACAATCAGTTGTTCTTTCTGCGGAAAGACACAAGATCAAGTTCAAAAAATTGTTGCGGGACCAGGAGTATACATCTGTAACGAATGTATCGATCTTTGTAAAGAGATCATCGATGAAGAATTAAGTGAAAATAAACCATTGGATCTTGAAAACATCCCTACACCAGTAGCAATTAAGAAGATCCTTGATGATTATGTCATTGGACAAAGTGATGCTAAGCGTGCTTTATCAGTTGCCGTTTATAATCACTACAAGAGAATTAATAAGATGGAAAATTCAAAAGATGGTGACACAGAGCTACAAAAGAGTAATATCGCTTTAATTGGACCTACAGGTTCAGGTAAAACGTTCCTTGCTCAAACACTTGCACGTATCTTAAAAGTACCATTTGCAATTGCAGATGCTACGACATTAACAGAAGCAGGTTATGTTGGTGAAGATGTTGAAAATATCTTATTGAAATTGTTGCAAAATGCCGACTTTGACGTTGAAAAAGCCGAACATGGTATTGTTTACATTGATGAAATTGATAAGATTTCAAAGAAGAGTGAAAATGTTTCAATTACACGTGATGTTTCAGGTGAAGGTGTACAACAAGCCTTGCTTAAGATACTTGAAGGAACGATTGCTAGTGTTCCCCCACAAGGTGGAAGAAAGCATCCTCAACAAGAGCTTATTCAAATTGATACAACAAACATTTTGTTTATTGTAGGTGGAGCTTTTGATGGTATTGAACAAATTGTTAAAAACCGTTTAGGTGATAAGACAATTGGGTTTGGTGCAGAACACGATGTAAATATTGATGAGGAAAAGAGTTTGATGCAACAAATCATTCCTGAAGATTTGATGAAGTTTGGTATTATTCCAGAATTCATTGGTCGTATTCCTATCGTTACAGCACTTGAGAAGTTGACTGAGAGTGATTTGGTTGAGATCCTTACAAAGCCAAAGAATGCCCTTATTAAACAATATCAAGAGTTGATGTCAATTGATGGTGTTGAATTGAAGTTTACTGATGGAGCATTGAATGAAATAGCTAAGATGTCAATTGAAAGAAATACCGGTGCTCGTGGTCTACGCTCTATTGTTGAAGAAACAATGCTAGATACGATGTTTGATATTCCTGAAAGAAAAGACGTTAAGATGGTTAAAGTAACTAAAGATGCCGTCCGTAAAATCAAAGAACCAGAATTAATTCTAAAAGATGGAGAGGTTGCCTAAGGGGCGGCCTTTTTTTATATCTTTGAATATATCTCGTATGTTAAAATAAAATCATTGAGGTGAATTATGCAGGTAAATAATGTATCAATGAATTTAAGCGCAGTTAGCGCCAAACAATATCCGGATGACGGTTATCCTGAAATAGCTCTTTTGGGACGTTCAAATGTAGGTAAATCGTCATTAATAAACACTTTGATCAATCGTAAAAGCTTTGCCAGAACGTCAAGTACCCCTGGTAAAACACAAACACTAAATTTCTATAACATAGAAAATCAACTTTATTTGGTTGATGTTCCAGGTTATGGATTTGCCAAGGTATCTAAGAAACAACGCGAAGAATTTGGTACGATGATCGAAGAATATTTAACAACTAGAAAAGTTTTAAAGGGTGTCATTATTCTTACGGATGGTCGACATGTTCCAAGTGATGATGATGTTTCAATGTATCAATACGTTAGCTATTATCATATTCCAACATTAATAGTTTCCACAAAGATGGATAAAGTTAAAAAGAATCAATGGAATAAGAGTAGCAGTCAAATAATGAAGACAATGCAAGTTAACCAGACTGATGATATACAAATGTTTAGCGCAGAGACTAAATATGGTAAAGAACAAGTTTGGGATTGGATAGAATCAAAAATGAATGAATAAAGATCACAATATTTATGGTGGTCTTTTTTTTGTCGACATTTGTGAGGAATTTAATTTATTACAATAGAATATATTAAAATATATTGGTTTCGAATTGAAACAATACTATAATGAAAGCATTAACAATAATGGAGGGATATGAATGTCTACTTTAGAAATCAAAGATCTGCATGTTTCAGTAACCGATGATGAAAAAGGTGAAGGACAAGAGATCTTAAAAGGCGTAAATTTATCAATGAGTACAGGTGAGGTTCATGCAATTATGGGACCTAACGGAACTGGTAAATCAACTTTATCACAAGCAATTATGGGGAATTCTGCCTATAAGGTGACTCAGGGTGATGTTTTACTTGATGGTAAAAGCATATTAGATCTACCCGTTGATGAACGTGCACGTTTAGGATTGTTTTTGGCCATGCAATATCCAGCTGAAATTCCAGGTGTTACAAATGTTGAATTTATGCGTGCTGCTATAAACGCACGTCGTGATGAGGATAAACAAATCCCTGTTATGGAATTCATTAAAAAACTAGAAGCAAAGCAAAAGATTCTTGATATGACAGATGAAATGTCAGAAAGATACCTAAATGAAGGCTTTTCTGGTGGTGAAAAGAAGCGTAATGAAATTTTACAACTATTAATGATCGAACCTAAGTTTGCCATCTTAGACGAAATTGACTCAGGTCTTGATATTGATGCTTTGAAAGTTGTTTCTCGTGGTGTTAACTCAATGCGTGGTGATAACTTTGGATCATTGATCATTACTCACTATCAAAGACTGTTGAATTATATCGTTCCAGATCAAGTTCATGTAATGATGGATGGAAGAATCGTTAAGAGTGGTGGCCCAGATTTGGCTAAAAAACTAGAGGATGAGGGTTATGCTGGTCTACGTGACGACTTACATCTTGATGTTAAATTAACGGATGAAATTTAGGAGGAGGAGTTATGCGAGCTAATTTAATAGATAAATATAAAGATGAAGTGACTTCCTTTTCGGAATCTAAAAATGAGCCAGATTGGTATAAACAAGTGCGTCTTGATAGTTTAGCTAAAGCTGACGAATTATCTCTCCCTAAATATGAAAAAATCAATTATCGTAGCTGGCGTTTAGATAGACCAGGTGTGATCAATGCGGACTCAGAAATTAAAAATGATAATAAACCTCAAGCTGATAATTATATTTATCAGGCCGGGAATCAAACACTATCAAGTAGTTTAGATGAAGAGTTATCAGATAAAGGAGTTATTTTAACTGACATCTTTTCAGCAATGAATGATTATCCTGAGTTAATGAAAAAGTATTTTATGACTAAAGTAACTAAAGCTGAAGATAATAAACTGACAGCTTTAAATGCTGCATTCTTAAATAGTGGTATTTTCTTATATGTTCCAAGAGGAGTTCATATAAATAAATCTATTCAAGCTATGTTTGTCCAAGATAATTCAGTCGATTGTGATTTTGTTCATCATGTTTTGATTGTTGCAGAGGCAGACAGTGAAGTTACTTATTTGGAAAACTTAGTTTCGACTGGTTCAGGATATAAAAATAAAGCAAATATAGTTGTAGAAGTTATTGCAGCTGATGACTCTAGAGTTCATTTTTCAGCATTAGATCAACTTTCAAAAGATACAACTACTTATTTAAGTCGCCGTGGTTGCACTGGTAATAATACTAGACTTGATTGGGCCATCGGATTTATGAATGATGGTGATGTAATTGGTGACTTTGGGACTGACCTATTAGGCGAAGGATCACACACTGAGGCGAAAGTGGTTGCCATTACAACTGGCGATCAAGTACAAGGAATTGATACTAAGGTTACAAATTATGGTCAACATACAATTGGTCATATTCTTCAACATGGGGTTATTTTGCAAAAATCAACACTTACATTTAATGGTGTTGGTCATATTGTCAAAGGTGCTAGAGGTTCAGATGCTCAACAAGAGAGTCGTGTCTTGATGCTTTCAAGAAAGGCTCGTGGTGATGCTAATCCAATCCTTTTGATTGATGAAAATGATGTTACCGCTGGACATGCTGCTAGTGTTGGTCGTGTAAATGAAGATCAAATGTATTATTTGATGAGCCGTGGTATTGATGAAAAAACAGCTCAAAGATTAGTTATTCGTGGCTTCTTAAGTAGTGTTATTTCTGAAATTCCAGAAAAAGACGTTCGCGCTAGCCTAACTCAAATGATTGAGAGGAAACTGATCAATGGACAACAATAATGTTTGGAGAAAAGATTTTCCTATTCTTGATCAAAAAGTTAATGATGAAGATCTAGTTTATTTGGATAACGCTGCTACAACACAAAAACCAAAAGACGTTATGTCAAAAGTAGCTAACTTTTACTATAGTGATTATGCCAATGTTCACCGTGGAGTACATACTCTAGCTGAACGTTCGACTGAACAATTTGAAGCTGCAAGAGAAAAGGTTAGAAAATTTATTAATGCTAACTCTGATAAGGAAGTCATCTTTACTAAGGGTGCAACTAATTCTTTGAACCTTGTAGCCCAAAGTTACGGGGAAGAAAATATCCACGAAGGAGATGAAATTGTCATTTCCTATATGGAACACCATAGTAACTTGATTCCTTGGCAACAATTGGCTTTGAGAAAGAAAGCAACTTTGAAATATATTGAGTTGACTGATGATGGACAGCTTGATATGGACGACGCTCAAAGGAAAATTACTGATAAAACCAAAATTGTCTCAATAGCACAGTCATCTAATGTCTTAGGAGTAATAAATCCAGTTAAAGAATTGGCTCAAATTGCTCATAGTCATGATGCGGTCATGGTGGTTGATGGAGCACAGTCTGTTCCTAATATGCCGGTTGATGTAACTGATTTAGATTGTGATTTCTTTGCTTTCTCTGGTCATAAGATGATGGCAGAAACAGGAATTGGTGTTTTATACGGTAAACAAGAATTATTGGAGCAAATGCCACCGGTTGAATTTGGTGGAGAAATGATTGAATTTGTAAAGAAATTTGATAGTTCATGGAATGAATTACCATGGAAGTTTGAAGCTGGAACACCTAATATTGCTGGAGCAATTTCATTGGGATATGCAATTGATTATTTAGAGTCAGTTGGACTAGATAATATTCAAAAAAATACTCAAGCTATAGTGGATCATGTTTTACCTAAATTGTTAGATATTGATGATCTAGAAGTTTATGGTCCAAAAGATCCAGCAAATCATACTGGGGTTATTTCCTTTAATCTGAAGGGATTACATCCCCATGATTTAGCAACTGGATTAGACATGGAAGGTGTGGCAGTGCGTGCTGGACACCATTGTGCACAACCATTGATGGAATATTTGGGACTTTCAGCTACTGCAAGAGCTAGTTTCTATTTGTATAACACTATTAGTGATGCAGATAGACTAGTTGAAGCAATTAAAGCAACAAAGGAGTTCTTTAAAAATGGCACTGTCTAAAATGTATAATCTTTATCGTCAAGTGATTTTAGACCATTCGGATAATCCTCATCATCATGGGGAATTGCCTAAGTCAACAAACGAAATTGAGTTGAAAAATCCTACTTGCGGTGATGTATTAAAATTACAACTTGTGGTTAAAGATGGAATTATCAAAGATGCTGCGTTTAGTGGTTATGGTTGTACTATTAGCCAAGCATCCGCCAGCATGATGACCGATGCTGTCATTAATAAAAAAGTCGAAGATGCTGATAATATGGTTCAAGTATTTTCGGACATGATTATTGGTGATGATGTTGATACAAATGTTTTGGGAGATGCCGCTGTATTGCAAGGAGTTTCTAAATTCCCGGCTCGTATCAAATGTGCAACTTTAGCCTGGAAAGCATTACACAGATCATTGACTAATCAAAGCAAATAGGAAGTGAATAATATGCCAGAAACTGAAAATACAAAAAATAATGAAGAAGCTGTTTCTTCAGTAAAATCGTTGAATCTAAAAGATGATTATGACTTTGGTTTTCATGATGATGTCAAACCTGTTTTCTCTACTGGTAGAGGATTAACAGAAGATGTTGTTCGCGCTATCTCTAAGGAAAAGGGCGAACCAAAGTGGATGCTTGATTTTAGATTAAAATGTTATGCAATGTATAAAAAAATGCCAATGCCTGATTTTGGTCCCGATTTATCAGGATTAGACTTGAAAAATATGCGTTATTATCAAAAGGCAACTGACAAAAAGTATCGTGATTGGGATGATGTTCCAACAGAATTAAAAGATACTTTCAATCGATTAGGCGTACCTGAAGCTGAAAGAAAATATTTGGCTGGATCTTCAGCTCAATATGAATCAGAAGTTGTTTATCATAATATGCGTGATGAATTTGCTAAGTTCGGTATTATCTTTACGGATACAGATACCGCTTTGCGTGAATATCCAGAACTATTTAGAAAATGGTTTGGTAAATTAGTTCATCCAGATGATAATAAATTTGCAGCCTTAAATGGTGCTGTTTGGTCTGGTGGATCATTTATTTATGTGCCAAAGGGTGTTAAATTGGATATTCCAATTCAATCATATTTCCGTTTAAACGCTGAAAATAGTGGTCAATTTGAAAGAACTTTGATCATTGTTGATGAAGGGGCAAGTATTCAATACGTTGAGGGATGTACTGCACCTAACTATTCATCAGATAGTTTGCATGCTGCTGTTGTTGAAGTATTTGCTGAGAAAGACGCATACGTACGTTATACAACCATTCAAAATTGGTCGAATAATGTTTACAGTCTTGAGACAAAACGTGCTCAGGCAATGGAAAATGCCACAATGGAATGGGTCGATGGTAATCTAGGTTCTAAGATAACTATGAAGTATCCTAGTGTATATCTTGATGGTGAAGGTGCAAGAGGTACGATGTTATCTATCGCTGTTGCCGGACATAATGTTGACCAAGATGCCGGTGCTAGAATGATTCATGCCGCTAAAAATACATCATCCTCCATTGTTTCTAAGTCAATTTCTAAAGACGGTGGTGCCGTTGATTATCGTGGTACTGTCAGATTTGAAAGAAATTCTGATGGGTCTAAAGCTCACGTTGAATGTGATACTATCATCATGGATGAAGATTCCAGTTCAGATACGGTTCCTTATAATCAAATTTTGAATGGTAATGTTTCAATGGAACATGAAGCTAAGGTTTCTAAAGTTTCAGAGGAGCAATTATACTATTTGATGAGTCGCGGATTAAGTGAACAAAAGGCTACTGAAATGATCATCATGGGATTTGTTGAACCATTTACGAAAGAGTTACCAATGGAATATGCTGTCGAACTTAACCGTTTGATAAGTTATGAGATGGAAGGTACTGTTGGATAGATCTTACTTAAAATGAAAATATTAAACGACAATGCTAAAATAAAGCATTGTCGTTTTTTTTATAAAAAAATTCACTTTTTTAAAGTTTTTACGTAATTTAAGTTAAATAACTGAATGGAGTGGAATATGGATCGTTTAACAGTATTTATTATGAGCTTATTGTCATTTAAAGGTATTGGGAACCAAACTGTATTGTATTATTTGAGGGAAAATAAAGATCGTCAGAAGAATCTTTCTTATTCAGAATTAAAAAAGACACGTAACTTCAAGATAAAGAAATTGATCAATGAAAAAGTGATTTCTGATACTTCATTTAAAGATGCTCAAACCAATTCTTTGAAAAAATTTAAAGACAGTATTAAGAAGAATATTGAAATTATAAATTATTTTGATGATAAATACCCTAGAAGACTAAAAAATATGTCAAATCGTCCAGTATTGTTATATTTGAAAGGAAATATAGATTTACTAAATTCAGACAATACATTGGCTATCGTTGGTACGAGGTCTCCTAATAAAAATAGCCTATTTTGGGTTTCTAATACTACTTCTGAATTAATGTCAGATTTTGTTATCATAAGTGGATTAGCAAAAGGAATCGATACTGCTGTTCATGAGAATGTGGTTAATGGGCTCAAACAGACTATTTCAATATTAGGTCAGGGATTAGATATGCCGACTTACCCATATGAAAATAGAGATTTAGCAAATAAAATAGTTGAAACTGGTGGTTTATTAGTTTCAACATACCCTAACGGAACTAAAGTATATTCACATAATTTAGCTGCAAGGGATGAATGGCAAAGTGCATTAAGCGATGGATTGATTGTCGCCGAAACAGGTATGAGAAGTGGGACGACTAATACTATCAATTTTGCTTTACAGCAAAATAAAGAAATTATGATCTTTGACGATAAAGAATTGTCTGGTAATCAATTTTTTCTAAATGACAGTAGAATTAAGCCAGTAAGTGATTCTACAGCAATAAAAAAAGTCATGTCGGAAAGATTCCAACATGACTAGTTATTATTTAATATTTGAATAATCGTGGTTGATTACATCTTGAAGATCATATTTATTGTCTTCAAAAGTGTATTTTAAGATGCTGCAGTTAGTAAAACCACTTCTCAACACTTCGATTGAGTCGTTCCATTGATTATTGAAAGATAAGATTGAAACATAATGACTCACGACTAGAACATTATTAACATCCTGATTCATAATATCGTTTAGTTCTCTTGTCACACGTTTTTGTACATTGAGCATATCTTCTCCACCATATTGAACAAAAGCATCGTTAAATAGTTCATAGTGTGATTTGATAGGATTTAATTTGTTGTTTTCACCCTCGAATAATCCAAAGTACATTTCTTTAAGACCCTTACGGCGTTCGTAAGGCATGTCAGTGATCAATTCCAAAGTGTCACTAGCACGTTCTGAAGTTGAAGAATAGGCAGCATCAAATGTTATGCCATTGTCTTCATAATATTTTTTTGCTACTTTAGCTTGGTTATGACCTAATTCCGTTAATGGAGCATCAGACCATCCTTGCATTTTTCCTCGTTCGTTAAAAATAGTTTGACCGTGACGCATTAAATATAGAGTCTTTTTCATATATAACTTCCTCATGATTTTTTTATACCTATAAGATTGTAAAGGATTTGTTATCTTAATAAAAGTGAGACGGGCTATTTTAATTTATTTACAATTTTTTTAAGAAAACTACTTGCAAAAATTATATTGTCTGCTAGTATCATATACATAAATTAAATTTCAGCTACACAAGAAGTAATCTTTTATCTGGGTGTTCAGAGAATTGACGGTTGGTGCGAGTCATGCAGGATAAAATGATAAAATACCTAGCTGGAATTTCGTGTCCGACGTTACAGGAGTAAAGAGCAAATAGATTTATGATCTATTTGAATTTTGGGTGGTACCGCGCAAATAGCGTCCCTGCATATAATTGCAGGGGCGCTTTTTTTATTCCCAGTAATTCGGACAAATTAATAGGAGGATATTTAAATGAATATTATTGATGAACTTTCATGGCGTGGTTTGATCAACCAACAATCTGATGAAGAGGGCTTAAGAAAGTTAGTCGACGAGAAAGACATTTCACTTTATTGCGGAATGGATCCAACCGGAGATTCAATGCATATCGGTCACTTATTACCATTTATGACTTTGAAACGTTTTGGTGATATGGGACATCATCCCTATATCGTTATCGGTGGAGCTACTGGTTCAATTGGTGATCCAAGTGGTAAGAAAGCTGAACGACCAATGCAAACAATGGACCAAGTTAATCATAATGTTGAGGCTCTTAGTAACCAAGCTAAGAAAATCTTCAAAGATTTCACAATGGTTAACAATTATGACTGGACAGAACCAATTGGTATCTTAGATTTTCTTCGCGATTACGGGAAGTTATTTAATGTTAATACCATGCTTAATAAAGAAATTATTTCAAGTCGTTTGGAAGCAGGTATTTCTTTCACAGAATTTACCTATCAAATCCTACAATCATTGGACTTCCTAACACTTTATCGTCAACACGATATTCAACTACAAGTCGGTGGTGGTGATCAATGGGGAAATCTTACAGCTGGATTGGATCTTATTCATAAAGCTGAAGGACAAGATGCCAAGGTTTACGCTTTGACAATTCCATTATTACTTAAAGCTGATGGTACAAAGTTTGGTAAAACAGCTGGTGGAGCAGTTTGGTTAGATGCTAAGAAGACATCACCTTATGAATTCTATCAATTCTGGTTCAACCAAGATGACAAAGACGTTATTAATCTTCTTAAGAAATTCACTTTCTTAAATCAAGATGAAATCGCAGCTTTAGCAGAAAAAGTTAAAACAGAACCTGAAAAACGCGTTGCACAAAGAACATTGGCAGAAGAAGTTACTAAATTTGTTCACGGGGAAGAAGCACTTAAAACAGCAGAAAAAATTACTGATGTACTCTTCTCAGGTGAAATTCAATCTCTAACGACAGATGAAGTTGCACAAGCCTTTCATGGTGTACCAAGTGAGGAGATCTCTAATGAAGAGATCAACTTGGTTGATTTATTGATTGCTACAAAAGTAGACAAATCTAAACGCCAAGCACGTGAAGATATTCAAAATGGAGCTATTAGAATTAATGGGGAAAGACTAACTGATACAACAATTATGATTGATCCTAAAGATTCATTTGATGGTAAATACATCGTTATCCGTCGTGGAAAGAAAAAGTACTTCTTAGCCAAAATTAAATAAATTTAATTAAGGCGATGAATGAAATGGAAAAGAAGAATAGATTAAGTGTTTTAGAGAGTGTCATTATTATGTTAGTGATGTTTGGAATATTGGGGACGATGATGATAAAGTTCAAAATGACTCCTCAAGTTCCGATTCTATTAACTTTTACCTTGTTATTGTTTTACGGGAAAATCCGTGGCTTTAGTTGGAACGAATTACAAGAAGGAATAGTAAATGGTGTAAAACCTGGAATCATTCCTATGATAATTTTCGTAATGATTGGTGTATTAGTAGCATCATGGTTAATTTCAGGTGTTATTCCGACAATCATGGTTTATGGACTTGAGATTTTGAATCCTACATTTTTCTTATTTACAGTTTTTGTAAGTTGCTGTTTAGTTGGAGTTATCGTAGGTAGTTCATTTACAACTATCTCTACTTTAGGAATTGTTTTTATGGGTATAGGTCAAGTAATGGGAATTGATACAGTTTTAACAGCAGGTTCAATTGTTTCTGGTTCCTTGTTTGGAAATAATATGTCTCCACTTTCTGGTACGACTAATCTTTCTACTGGTATAGCTGGCGTTGATAATGTTTTTAAACATATTAGAACTATTTCTCATACTGCTTTGATATCAGCTGCAATTACCGGAGTTATTTTCTTGTTTGTTGGCCATACAAGCGCTCAAGTTGATATGGGTTCAGTACACCATATTATTAATGCACTACAAGCTAATTTCTTTGTTTCACCAATTATGTTATTACCAATAGCAGTTTTAATTACTTGCGCATTTTTGCAAGTACCTGCAATTCCAACACTTTTAAGTGGATCATTGACAGCAATTATTATGGATATATTTATCAACCATACTTCGTTTAATACCATTAGCAATGTTATTATGAAAGGATTTGTCTTGAAGTCTTCTGATAAGCATATAAATGCAATTGTTAGTGGTGGTGGTGTTTCAAGTATGCTAGATAGTATTTCACTGATTTTAGTTGCATTAACACTTGGTGGAGTATTGCTGAAACTAGGTGTTGTAGATAATTTGATTGGTAAATTAAGAACTAGTGTTAATACACCTGGAAAAGTCGTTGCTGCTTCAATGTTAAGTGCAATCGGTGTTAACTTCTTAGTTGGTGAGCAATACATTTCAATTATTCTTCCAGGAACTACTTTCCGTAAAAATTTTGAGGATCTTGGTATAGAACCACAATACCTATCACGTGTTTTAGCAAGTGGTGGTGCTGATATTAATGCTTTAGTTCCTTGGGGTGTTAGTGGTATCTTTATTTCCGGTATTCTTGGAGTTAGTCCAGTTCATTTCATTCCATTTGCTTTTTACGTTTGGTTAAATCCATTGTTGACAGTAGTTTTTGCATTTGTCTTTGGTAAAAATTACCTTAAATCAACTAATTCAAAAAGAGTTGTTTCAAAAAATTTAGTTTTGGATGCTAAATAATATTCAATTATAAAAAAGATATTATTTATCTCTGTATAAGCTGATGTAACACTCTTTTCGATAGAATGAAATCTTTATAAAATCTGAAAAAACTTGACGTTGTTGAGAAATTAAATTATATTATTTCCAACGAAAACTTTTAAACAAGTCCTGTGAGGCTTGGAAGGTTAAACACGTCACGCGTAAACTTCCTCTCCTTGTGGGTAGGGAGTTTTTTGTTTACTTAATAAAAAATAAAAGGAACTTTTAATCAGATCCAGCGAGGTCTCAAAGGTTGAGTGGCATTTTCTGCCTTTAGGACACCGCATCTGTGGGTGTCCTTTTTTATTGGAGGAAAACAATGAAAAATATACTTTCTATGTCACAACTATCAAACGAAGAAATCTTTAACTTGATCCATTTAGCAATGGACTTTAAATCAGGGAAAATACGTTCCAATAATAGTGATAAATTCGCAATGAATTTATTTTTTGAAGATAGCACAAGAACTAATACTAGCTTTCAAGTGGCCGAAGCAAAGTTAGGTATGAAGCAAATTGACTTTGATGCAAGACATTCATCAGTAAATAAAGGTGAATCACTATACGATACGATTAAAACAGTTGAAAGTATGGGTGTGAATTTAGCTGTTATTAGACATAAACAAGATAAATTTTATGAAGAATTACTTGGTAAAAATTTGAAGATCCATTTGATCAATGCTGGGGATGGTACAGGACAACATCCATCACAATCACTATTGGATTTGATGACAATTTATGAAAGATTTGGGTATTTTGAAGGATTAAAAGTTGGTATTATTGGTGATTTGAAGCACTCACGTGTTGCACATTCTGATGCTGAAGCTTTGACAAATCTTGGAGCAGAAGTAAACTTTGGCGGATTAAAAGAATGGTACAGTGATGAATTTAAAGCAATTGGACCTCATATGAATGTTGATGAACTTTGCCAAGAAATGGACATTGTAATGCTATTAAGAGTTCAGCATGAAAGACTTGCTGATAATGAGAATAAAGAATTTTCTAAAGAATCATATTTCAAAGAATTCGGTATTGATATGCGACGTGTAGAAATGATGAAAGCTGATACAATGATTATGCACCCAGCTCCAATCAATCGAGGAGTCGAAATTGCAGACGATGTGGTTGAATGTAATAAATCATATATCTTCAAGCAAATGGAAAATGGCGTATATATGAGAATGGCAATGATAGAAACCTTATTAGGGGTAAAACAATTTGACAACGATCCTGATCAAGAACGCGAATTTGTTTTACGCTAAAAAATTAAATAAGAGTGAACTATTAATAAAAGACGGCAAAATTTCTCAAATAGCTGAAAAAATAGATGAAAAAGCCGATCAAGTAATTGATGCAAAAAATAATTTAGTAGCACCTGGACTAGTGGACGTCCATGTTCATTTTAGAGAACCAGGTCAAGTTCATAAGGAAACCATTTTAACTGGTTCAAAAGCTGCAGCACATGGAGGGTTTACTACTGTTGGAGCGATGCCAAATGTTGTACCTGTGCCAGATAATGTAGATGATTTCAAACATCAACTAGCTTTAAATCAAAAGTCAGTTATTAAAACTTTGCAATATGCGCCTGTCACAGCGAATGAAACTACTGATTCTTTAAGCCCAATTGAAGATTTAGCAAAGTTAGGCGCAATGGCATTTTCTAATGATGGTCATGGAATTAATAATGCAAAGACTATGTTTGAGGCAATGAAAAGAATTAAAGCTGTAAATAGTCATTTGGCAGCTCATGTAGAAGATCAAAATCTATTTAATAAGGGTGTTATCAATGCAGGTCCTGCAGCGGTTGAGTTGGGGCTTCCTGCCATTGAGAGGGTTGCAGAAACTTCGCAACTTGCAAGAGATTTGATCTTGGCAAAAGAAACGGGAGTACATTATCATGTTTGTCATTTATCTACAGCAGATGGGGTAAAAATGATTAGGTTTGCTAAAGATGCAGGTATAAATGTTACCTGTGAAGTAACGCCTCATCATTTACTATTGAGTGACGATAATATTATTGAAGATGATGCTAATTATAAAATGAATCCACCTCTAAGAAGTGAAATCGATCGTAGGGCACTTATTGATGGTTTATTAGATGGAACAATAGATATGATTGCCACTGATCATGCACCACATGCTGAAAGTGAAAAGAATCAAGGGTTTTTAAAAAGTGCGTTTGGAATTACAGGCATAGAAACTTCATTTCCACTTATGTATAGTCGATTTGTTAAGACAAGTTTGATCAGTTTAGAGCAATTATTAGAGTTAATGACGATTAAGCCTGCCCAAATTTTTGATTTACCTGCGGGTGAAATACAAATAGGTAAAAGTGCAGATTTAACCATTATAGATTTAAATAAAAAATATCAAATCAAAAAAGAGGACTTCATTTCTAAAGGTGTAAACAGTCCGTTTATTAATCAAGAAGTCTATGGCCAAATTCAAAAAATGTTTGTAGATGGTCAAGAAGTATATTCAATTTAGGAGGATAAAATGTCAAAGCCAGTTATAGTTGCGTTAGATTTTGCGGATGATTTTGAGTGTATTGAATTTTTAAGTCAGTTCCCTAAGGACACAGATTTATTTGTGAAAATAGGTTTGGAAATGTTTTGTCAATTCGGATATCCATTCGTTAGAAGTTTGAGAAATCGTGGATACAAGATATTCTTAGACTTGAAATTGCATGATATTCCTAACACTGTTAGAAGAACTTGTGAAATGATTGCTAAATGGGATGTACAAATGCTTACTGTTCATGGTAGTGGTGGTTCTGAAATGATTGCCGCCGCTAAAAAGGGACTCGAAGGATCAAACACAAATCTTTTAGCTGTTACTCAATTGACATCTCTAGGACAAAGCGAATTGTCAGAGGAATTGATGATTCCACAAAAATCGCAAGATTATGTCACTCATTTGGCTAAATTGGCATTTGATAATGGTGCAGATGGAGTAATTTCATCAGCACTAGAGGTTCCTATGATAAAAGAAGTCACAGATGAAAGCTTCCTCTGTGTTACTCCAGGTATTAGACCTAAAACGGCTCAAGTTGGTGATCAAAAATGTGTTGCAACACCAAAAGAAGCCAGAGAATTGGGTAGTGATGCGATAGTAGTTGGTAGACCAATTACACAATCAGAAGATGGATTTTCTGCATATAAAAATATTTGTCAGGAGTGGAATAAATAATGAAAGAATCAGTAGCATATCAAACAGCTAGTAAATTACTAGAAATCAAGGCAATTACTTTAAACGCTAAAACTCCATTTGTTTGGGCTAGTGGAATAAAGGCACCAATATATACTGATAATCGTTTGACTATTGCATATCCAGATTTTAGACAGCAAATTGCTAAAGACTTATCAGCTTTGATCAAAGAAAATTATCCAGATGTTGAAGTTATTGGTGGAGTGGCTACAGCAGGCATTCCACATGCTGCTGGAGTTTCAAACATTTTAAACTTACCATTAAATTATGTTCGCTCTAAACCTAAGGATCATGGGAAAAATAGCCAAATTGAAGGTCGTTGTGAAAGAGGAGATAAAGTAGTTTTAATTGATGATTTAATTTCTACTGGTGGTAGTATTTTAAAGGCTGTTAAAGCGGTTCGTGACGCTGGCGCTGAAGTTATTGGGACAGTAGCCATCTTCTCTTATAATTTGCCTGAAAGTAAGTCAAATTTTGAAGATGCTAAAACTAAATTAGTTACTTTAACTAACTATCCCACAATGATCGAAGTGGCTAATGAAAAAGATTACGTTGAAGAAAAAGATATGGAATTATTGAAGAAGTGGTATCAAGATCCAGAAGGATGGTGCAAATAATGGATTGGTATCAAATGATTCGCCCTATGGTATTTGCAATTGACCCTGAAGTTGACCACAAAATTGTTGGTAGTGGTTTAAAAATTTTTAATGATCATCCCAAATTTTTAAAGAAATTATTTTATACTCGCAAACGTGATAATTTAAAAGTTCAAATAAAGGATGTTGTTTTCGATTCACCAATTGGTATTGCTGCTGGATTTGATAAGAAAGCTGAATTTTATAATAGTTTAGCTGGTCTTGGGGCAGGCTTCGTTGAGATTGGTAGTGTAACCAGAAATCCTCAAGAGGGTAATCCTAAGAAGCGTATTTTCAGATTGACTGAGGATCAAGGTATTATTAATCGAATGGGGTTAAATAATGTTGGTATTGAAGAAACTAAACGACGTTTAAAGAATCATCCCTCCAAAACTAAGTTGGGAATCAGTATTGCTCCAGGACATGGATTAAGTAGTGAAGAAATGGTTCAAGAAATGATTGAAGATATAAAGGATATTCACGAATACGCTGATTATATTGCTTTAAATCTTAGTTGTCCTAACCAAGTTGGAGTTACTGTTTTACAACAATTAGATGTTTTAAAACCTCTTCTTGAAGGAATATCTGAATTAGGAATCAAAGAGCCAGTTTTTGGTAAATTTAGTAATGATATCGATACAGACGAGTTGATCCATAATCTTCACGAAGTAGACGGATTGATGGACGGAATTATCCTATCTAACTGTTCGACTAAAAGAGAAAATCTAATTTCACATAATCAAGTAGAAAAAGGTGGATTGAGTGGTAAGCCGATTTTTGCTCGTTCGATGTATCTAACCAAAACTTTGCATAAAGAATTTCCAGATATGCCAATTATTTATTCAGGAGGTATTTTCACACCTGAAGATGCACAGTTGGCTTTAGAAACAGGAGCAACTTTGGTTCAAGTATATTCAGGTTTTATTTATAACGGACCAAGTCTGATTGAAAAGATCAATCGACATTTATCAGAAAAGAATTTAATAGATTCAATTTAAATTGGAAAAGAGGAGTTGTGACGCAAGTCGCAACCCCTCTTTTACATTTCCGAACTTTTTTATAGCCTAAACGTGTAACAACAGGCTGCAACCTCCACATAGTCTAGAACCACAAATGATTGACAGTACCAATCATTCGTGATTCTAGACTATGTTCCGGTGGCAGACCGCCTTTTGTCACACTCTTTTTTTTATAAAATTTTATTCATAAATATTGAGAATATAAAATGCTTAATGAATTGACAAAGACTTCTAAAGAAAGTATCTTTGAGCCGATCAATAAAGGAGGTATTTTATATGGCTTATAAAGTAATTAATCCATTTGATGGAAAATTAATTAGAGAGTTTCCTAATGCCACAGATTCTGAAGTTGAACGTGCATTAGATGAAGCTCATGAGTTTTATATGGATGCTAAGCATCAACCGATTTTGGAGAGAGAAAAAAATTTAAAAAAAGTTGCTGATGAATTAAGAGCAAATGTTGAATATTACGCTAAAGTATTGACAATTAATATGGGGAAATTGTATAAGGAATCCAAACAAGAAGTTATTAAAACTGCCCAATTCGCTGAATATTATTCTAAAAATGGTAGTTCCTTTTTAAAATCTCAGCCTTATGAAATACCTGACAATTATTCTTACGTTGAATATGATTCTATCGGTGCAATTATGGCAGTCGAACCTTGGAATTTTCCATATATGCAAGTTATGCGAGTATTTGCACCAAATTATTTGATTGGCAACCCTGTGATTTTAAAACATGCAAGTATTGTTCCAGGTGCTGCGCAAGCATTTGAAGAGGCGATAATTAAGGCAAATTTACCAAAAGGAGCATTCAAAAATCTTTTTGTAAGTTATGATCAGGTGAATAAAATTATTTCTGACCGGAGAGTTCAAGGAGTTGCCTTAACTGGGTCTGAGCAGGCAGGAAAAATTTTAGCCTCAGAAGCGGGTAAAAATTTAAAAAAATCAACTATGGAACTTGGTGGGACGGATGTTTTAATTGTTTTGGATGATGCTGACATTAAATTAGCCGTGAAAAATGCAGTATCCGCTCGCTTGGGTAATGCAGGACAAGCTTGTACATCCGCAAAAAGATTTATAGTCAATCAAAAAGTTTATGGTGAATTTATTGATGGCATCATATCAGAGTTTTCAAAAAGAGTTTCCGGCGATCCACTTGATTTAAAAACAACTTTAGCTCCATTATCTTCAAAGGCAGCACAGATTAAGCTAAAAGAGCAGGTTGATGCTGCAATAGCTGGAGGTTCACAAATTATTTGGGGAGATACTACTGAAGTCGATGGATCAGACGCAATATTTAATCCATTAATTATTTCAGGAATGACTCCCAATAATCCAATGTATGATCAAGAATTATTTGGACCGGTTGCCCAGATTTTGCCTTTTAAAGATGATGTTGAGGCGGTTAAAATGGCAAATTACTCAAATTATGGCTTAGGTGGAGCAATTTATTCTACTGATTTGGAGCGGGCCCAGAATTTAGCAAGTCACATTGAAACAGGAATGGTTGCAATAAATCAGATTATGACGTCACATGCGGAGATTCCATTTGGTGGTATTAAAAAATCAGGTTATGGTCGAGAGCTTAGTGATTTAGGGATAAAAGAATTTGCTAATGCTAAAACGATTTTATATAGATAGAAAAAGAACATCCAAAAAACTAGGATGTTCTTTTTTTACTGTTTTGAAATAATTACTTTGACACACACAGTAGTTGATGATACATTATACCTATCGAAAGGAAGATATTTTATGAAACCAATAATTTCGAAGGATATAATTCGCGGTCATACAACTACGATTGTTTTAAACATTTTAAGTCAAGGTGACAGTTATGGATATGAAATCGCAAAAATGATAAAAAAATTGAGTCATGAATCATATGAGTTAAATGAAGCAACACTTTATACGGTTTTCAGACGTTTAGAAAAAAATGGTGATATTGAAAGTTACTGGGGTGACGAAAGCCAAGGTGGCAGACGTAAGTACTATAAAATCACCAGTCAAGGTACTGAAACTTTAGAAAATAATGTTAAAGAATGGAATTTCGCCAAGCATGTAATTGATGATTTAATTCTTGGAAGGATAAATTAACTATGAATGAAAAAATAATAAAATTAGTAAATGAAAAGTTAAATGATATATTTGAGGACTATCCTAAAACAGCAGATATTAATGAATTGGCTGAAGAATTACAGTCTGATTTAGTTGCCTCTGCTGAAGATAAAGTTAGTGAAGGTAAGAGTGCTGAAGATGCCGTAAAAGAATCTTTTGTTGAGTTTGGAGATATAACTGAACTAATAGACGATGTCTTATCTGAAAATAATGATGATTCAGCAGCTGAAGATAATGGTCACAGAATCGATATTAATCAATCGGGAATCACAATTGATGGCGGAGATAAATTAAAAATTGATAAAACAGGGATGTTTATCAATAAAGGTAAGTCATTTAAAGCTGATGGATCTGGTGTATCGATAGGTGATGGTAAGATTTTTAAGGCTGATGAAAATGGCGTTAAATTAGGTAACATGACAATTGATGGTCGTGGAATAAATTTTGATCAGAATAAAGAAAATGTAAGCGAGACTTTTTCTAAGTTTGATGATCAATTTGACCACAGTGTGGATACAGAAGTGTATGTTGAAACTTTAGATTTAGTAAACGAACAAGAATTCTTAGTTGATGATGTTGAAAGATTGGACATTGCATATGGTTCTGCTACGGTCAGAGTTTTGCCAAGTAATGGCGACAAAATCATTTTAAGAGAATATATGTCGCGCAATAATCCAGACTATTTTGCTAGAACTTCATTTGGATCAGGTACACTTAGAATCAATCAAGGTCGATATCCTAGATTTTTACATTTAAAGATCAGAGTTCAAATACTTATTCCTAGCAATTTTAAAAATAGCATGAGAATCGCAAATTCATCTGGACAACTTTATATGAATAACATTACTGGTTTGGATACTATTAAGGCTACGATCAATAGTGGAAATGGATATTTTAAGAATATATCTGTAAATAATTTGTCAGTAAGTAATCATTCTGGAAGAATCAAATTGGCAAACGTAAAAGCAAATGGTGACCTACAGTTGGATGATCATAGTGGTTCTCTAAGAGTAGATAATGTTTTTGGATCTAGATTTGATATTAAAGCTCATTCCGGTTCTATTAGAGGTGAAGGTTTAGGTGGAAGTGGTTCATTAATTACTCATTCTGGAACGATTGCATTGAATATTACTGATTTAACAGGTGATATAAAGGCAGAATCTAATAGTGGAACGGTTAAATTAACAATGCTTTTAAATAACTACTATTTTGACTTACAAGCTAAAAATGGAATCGTCAAGAGTCCTGAGAATGCTATTTTAAAACATGACACAGTTAGTTTTAAAGATGGTCAAGTAGGTAGTGATCCTATGTATAAACTAGAAGGTAAAGCTTCTTCAGGCATAGTTAAATTGTATTAAGAATTTAGTGATATCCGTTATATACAAAAATTTGGTCGAAAAGATTTCGGTATTTTACCGGTATCTTCTCGGCCAATTTTTCTTTTATATGATTATTAGTGTAATAGCGAATGTACTCTTTAATAAAAGTATTGATAAGTTTAACTTATCAATTAGCTCCTCAATAAGAATTGGTTCATTAGTAATTTGATTGTATTATAAGCTTCAAAAGTTATGAGAAATGCCTGGAGGAAATAAAATGAATAGCGAAGTTGAAGTATTATTTGGTGCCGGAGCAATCGGAGAAGCAATTGTTAGAAGAATTTCGTCAGGTCGAAAGTTATTGATTGCTGATTATAGTGAAGAGAAATTATATACGATGAAACAACGTTTAGAAGAAGCTGGCTTTTCAGTTGAGACCATTAAAGCTGATCTATCTTCAAGAAAATCAATCAAAGAAGTTGTGGCAAAAGCTCAGTCACTAGGTGACATTATTGGGTTGGTTAATGCAGCAGGAGTTTCACCATCACAAGCGTCTTCTAGTGAAGTTTTGCATGTTGATTTATACGGAACATCAGTATTACTTGAGGAATTTGGAAAAGTAATGGCGCCCGGTGGTGCAGGGATTGTCATTTCATCACAATCAGGACATAGGCTACCTGCATTGTCTATTGAAGACAATAAAGCTTTGGCAATGACACCAACGGAAGAATTATTGAATTTGCCAATCTTACAACCTGATTTAATTAAAGATTCACTAGCGGCCTATCAGTATGCTAAACGTACTAATGTTTTGAGAGTTGCAGCTGAATCAGTTAAGTGGCAAAAGCGTGGTGCTAGGATCAACTCGATAAGCCCTGGAATAATCATGACGCCACTTGCATTGGACGAATTAAATGGTCCTCGAGGTGCAGGATATAAGAAAATGTTTGATTCGATGGTAACAAAACGACCAGGGACACCAGATGAAATTGCTAATTTAGCGGAATTATTGATGGACCGGAAAAGTGCGTTTATTACCGGCAGTGATTTTCTTGCTGATGGTGGAATTACTGCACAGTATTGGTTTGGTGATGTTGAAGAAGTCCGTGATAGTGGGACTACTAAGTAACAATAATAAATCTATGAACTGAAGTTCATGCACAATAATCGAGGAAGAAGAAAGTTAATTATGAAAGCTGCTTTATTTGTTAAACCTGGAGAAATGACTACTACAGAGGTTGAAAAACCTACAATTGAAAAGTCTACAGATGCTGTTATTCGTGTAATTCGCGCCTGTGTTTGTGGTTCTGATTTATGGTGGTACCGAGGTATCTCTCATCGAGATGGTAATTCACTTGCTGGACATGAGGCAATCGGTGTTGTTGAATCTGTGGGCTCTGATTTGAAAAATATTAAAATTGGGGATTTTGTTATTGTACCTTTCACTCATGGTTGTGGGCATTGTGCAGCATGTTTGGCTGGTTTTGATGGAAATTGTCTTAATGCCCAATCCGGTGGTAATGGTTATCAAGCAGAATATGTCCGTTACGAAAATGCAGACTGGGGATTAGTCAAGATTCCCGGAAAACCTGATGATTATTCAGATGATATGCTAAACAACTTTTTAGCATTAGCTGATGTAATGGCAACTGGATACCACGCTGCTGCAAGTGCAGAAGTTAAAAAAGGTGATACCACTGTAGTCTTTGGTGATGGTGCTGTTGGACTAGCAGGTGTGATTGCTGCTAAATTACGTGGTGCAACACGTATTATTGCTATGAGTCGTCATGAGGACAGGCAACAATTAGCAACACAATTTGGGGCAACAGATATTATTCCAGAACGTGGAGATGTAGCTGTACAGAAAGTTTTGGACTTAACTAATGGCAATGGTGCAGATTCAATTTTAGAGTGTGTTGGAACTGAGCAGTCCGTTGATACAGCAATCAAAGTTGGACGTCCAGGTGCTATTGTTGGACGAGTTGGAGTTCCTCAAAAATCTCAAATGAATACTAATGATCTATTTTGGAAAAATATCGGACTTAGAGGTGGAATCGCCTCTGTTACAACTTATGATAGAAATGTATTGCTAGATGCTGTATTAAATGGCAAAATTGAACCTGGAAAAGTTTTCACAAAACGATTTGATCTTGACCACATCGAAGATGCATATGATTCTATGGATAAGAGAACTGCCATCAAATCATTATTAATTATTTCAGATAAGTAGAAAACCATTATTAGATTAATTATCATTTGAAAAATTTGTCGGAAGAAGGATAAAAGTATGAAAAAAGTATTGATTATTGGAGCAACTGGAACTGTTGGTTCAAAAGTCCGTCAGACATTGTTAAAGGAAACTGATGACCGATTGACTTTATTTTCTAGAAGAGCAAATGAATTATCTGTTTCAAATCGTGAAGAAACGATTTCAGGAGATGTCACAAATGATAGTGATTTGGATAAAGCAGTTTCAGGACAAGACGTTGTGTTTGTTGCATTAAGTGGAAATTTGTCAAAATTTGCTAAAAAGATTATTTCAGCAATGAATCGCAATCATGTTGATCGTTTGATTTTCATCACATCAATGGGAATTTATAATGAAATTCCAGCAAGTATTGGTGCAAGCGGAAATCTACAAAGCAATCCGATGTTGCAATCATATAGGGATGCTGCCGATTTAATTGAAAGTTCAGATTTAAACTATACGATCATCAGACCGGGATGGTTTAATAATGGACCAGTTGACTATCAAGTAACAAAAAAGGGTGAACCATTCGGTGGACATGATGTTTCAGTTAGCTCAATCGCTGATATGGTCAAGAAATTGATTGACGACGATAGTTTGTATTCACATGACAGTATTGGATTGAATACTCCAGAATAATAAAATTTAATAAATAAGAAAAAATGAAAGCTAGCTTTGAATACATAAGCTGGCTTTTTTGCTTTTGATAAAAATATTCATTAATTTAATGTGATTCAGTTTTTACTTCTTCAAGCAATGAATTTAGTTAGTTGCTATAATAATAGGGAAAAATTTGCTTTTAGTTATAAAAATGAAATAGAGAAAAAGATGAGGCGAGTCTATGTTTCAACAAATGGTATATTTCATCGCAATTGTAAAAAATAATAGTTTTACCAAGGCAGCAGAAGAGTGTAATATTTCTCAATCAGCAATTTCACAACAGATGAAAGAACTGGAGTCTAGCTTGGGCGTCAGTCTTTTGGAAAGGAAGGGACGTAGTTTTACTGTTACAGATGCAGGAAAATATTTTTATACACATAGTCAAGATATTTTGGAAGACGTCAACCAATTAATTAATAATACGGTTAAGATTGTCAAAGATGATCAAATTAATTTGAAAGTTGGATATTTAAGAAGTTTTGGAACAACGGAATTTTTACGTGCAGTCTCAGAATTTAATAAGCAGTATCCTCAAGTAAAAATTAATATTACAAGCGGAAATCACGAAGATTTATATCAATTACTTCGAAGTGGTCAAGTAGATATGAATTTTGCTGATCAGCGTCGAGCACTTTCAAACAAGTACGTTAATGAGTTTTTAACTGACAGCAAGTTTATGGTGGCTATTAGTCGCTCTAGTTTTCCAAGTTTATCAACTAAAATAAGTTCAGAACAATTGATTGATATGACATGTATTCTTGTCAGTGGAGACGATGAGTTGGAGTCTGATGAATCATATTATCAAGATATTTTGGGAATAAGAAGTGAATTCAAGGCAGTTAAAACATTGGATGAAGCACAAATTTTAGTTGCGTCTAATCAAGGTTATTTAATTGTAAATGACAGGACTCAAGGTCAGTTGAACTTAGATACAGTTAAAACACTTGAACTTATTAATGGGAAGCAAACTATGTCACAGAAGTATTATGCATATTGGAAAGCAGATAATTCAGGCTATTATATCGAGACTTTTGCAGATTTACTCAAGAAAAATTTTACATAAGAATAACTTATCATTAAGTCAAAAAATTAGAATAGCTGCCTACATTAATTGTTGATATCATACATATATAAACAGTTGAAAGCGTGATATCTATGACGAATGAAGAACAAATTATTGAACTATATAGACAAGAAAACCAAGCGATGGTGGAAAAAGATATTTCAAAATTGAATGAGATACTTTTGCCAAATATGTCGCTGAAACATATGACTGGGTATGTTCAACCAAAACTAGAATGGATCGATCAAATCCAAAATGGACAAATGAAATATTTTTCTTCTACTGAAGATAACATTAAAGATATCGAAATATCTGGAGATTACGCATCGCTGATTGGTCAAAGCCAAGTCAAAGCGAGTGTTTGGGGTGGCGGAGTAAATACATGGTCACTTCAAATGAAAATGTATTTCAAAAAGCAAAATGGAGCTTGGTTGATTTCAAAACAAGAAGCTTCAATATATTAAAAGATACCAATTCAGTGTCTTTTAGTTATTTTGCTGATAAACTTGATAAGTGATTAAATCCATTAAATTAAAAATAATTAAAAAAAATCTAATTTGATATTGTAATTTATAAGAAATAAACGTATCCTTAGTATCATTCTACAAGATAAGGGGAGATAGTTTATGCAGGAAACAAAAAGTAAATGGCATATGCCTTCGGCATTTACCATATTGTTTATCCTAATAATTCTTGTAGCAATTTTAACCTGGATCATTCCAGCTGGAGAATATGCTACTACTAAGGCGGGCAATGTAATTGCCGGGACTTACCGAAGCCGAAGTAGCAGTCCTCAGGGACTTTGGGATATTTTTGAAGCTCCTATAAATGGAATGATCGGTACAAAAACAACAGATGGAGCAATTCCGGTATCACTTTATATTTTAGTTATTGGTGGTGTATTAGGAGTTGTTAATAGAACCAATACTTTTGCGGACGGTATTGGTTCAGCCGCAAAAAAGTATAAGGGTAGAGAAAAATATTTAATTCCCTTTTTAATGACACTGTTTGCACTAGGTGGAACTGTCTTTGGTATGGGTGAAGAAACAATCGCCTTTGTACCAATCGTTATACCTATTATGATGAGTGTTGGTTATGATACGATAACTGCAATTTCAATTACTTTGATCGGGTCACAAATTGGATGTATGGGATCTACTGTTAATCCCTTTGCTACAGGGGTGGCGTCAGATACTATTCATATATCTTTAGGCCAAGGTATCTTACCAAGAGTTGTGTTCTTAGTGTTAGCTTTAATAATCGGAATTATATATGTAATGCGCTATGCTGCTAAAGTTAAGGGCAAACCTGATCAATCTTTGGTTTATGAACGTTATGAAAAAGATCTTAAGGAATTTGTTGCCTCAAATGATGTCGAAGTTACTGAATTGACAAAGAGACAAAAATGGGTTTTATTCGCCTTTATTATGACTTTTGTTGTCATGATTGTTGGGCTTGTTCCGTGGTCAACATTAAATCCTAAATGGACATTTTTTGAAGATTTTCTAAAATGGCTGAATAGTATGCCATTTATTGGTTCTTTTGTGGGTCGAGATATGGTTCCATTTGGAACTTGGGGTTTTGTTGAGATCACTACTTTGATCTTCTTTGCCTCACTTGTAATCAAAGCAATTTATCAAATGAAAGAAGCGGACTTTATTGACGCCTTTATGGGCGGAGTTAGAGATTTCGTTGAAGTTGCTATGATAGTTGCAATTGCTCGTGGTATTCAAGTTATTATGAATAATGGTTATATTTCTGCGACAATTTTACATGCAGGTGAAGTTGGTCTGCATGGTTTATCATCGTCAGTATTTATTATTTTGACGTATATATTCTATATTCCGATGTCATTTTTGATTCCTTCTAGTTCTGGTTTAGCTGTTTCTACAATGGGAATTATCGGACCAATCGGTAGGTTTTCAGGTGTTCCAGGATCAACCGTTGTAACTGCATATCAGATTGCTTCAGGACTAGTTAATTTAGTCACTCCAACATCGGCCATTGTTATGGGATCGTTAGCGTTAGGTCATGTAAGTATTGTTACTTGGTTTAAATATATTTGGAAATTACTTTTAATATTTATAATTTTCACCTGTGCGTTTTTGGCATTTTGTACAATTTTTAATTTTCAATAATGATAACACCGCGCCTAAATGGATAAGTCGCGGTGTTTTTGTTTCAGAAAAGTGCTAAAAATTTGTTTTATCTAGGAAAATTGGTTAATTTAGAGTTAATAAGTATTTTGATAAATCAAATTCTATTTAGAAAGGAAAGGACTTAGTTTCCTTGAAAGTTTGGTAAAATGTTTAACTTTAATACACAATCTAAAAAATATTCACTAAACGGTGAAATAACTGTTCCTGGAGATAAGAGTATTGCTCATAGAGCTATTATGTTCGGCTCATTAGCAAAAGGAGTAACTCAACTTAGTAACTTTTCTTTTTCTGAAGATTTAGCTACAACTGCGCGAGTTTTTAAAGAATTAGGCGCTAAAATTCATTCAGAACCTAGTACTAAAAGCATGATTATAAAAGGTACTAATCATCAATTCAAAAAATTAGATACACCACTTGAAATTCATAACGTTGGAGAATTAGAGAGTCTTCTATTAGGAGTTTTGGCATCTGTTCCAGAAGAATATATTATTGATGGAGGAGATTTCCTAAAGAAAAGACCCCAAAAGAACACTTTGAGACTTTTAAGTGAAATGGGAGCTAAGTATGTTCCTGTATCTGAAGAAGCTCTGCCATTAAAAATTACTGGTAGTGAAGATTTAAATGGTATAACGTATCAACAAGAAATTTCTAGTGCGCAAATTAAAAGTAGTTTAATTTTAGCTGGACTTTATGCCAAGTCAAAAACAAAGATTATCAGAAAAATACCAACTAGAAATCATACTGAAGTTTTAGCTAATTATTTTGGAGCTGGTATAGATATGAATGACAAGATTATTACTATTGATCCCAAAATGACACATCTAAAGGGTCAAAGTCTTAATATTCCAGGTGATTTTTCATCAGCTTCTTTTTATTTAGTAGGGGCTATGTTATCTAAAGATAGTAAAATAACCCTTCGTAGAGTTGGTTTGAATCCTACTAGAATTGGTTTACTAGATGTTATTAAACAAATGGGTGGACAGATTGAAATTAGTAATCGGGTAGATAATATTGAACCATACGGTGATTTAACAGTTTGGAATCAATCACTGCATGGTACAACAATTACCGCTGAAAAAGTTCCATCTATTATAGATGAAATTCCTTTGATAGCATTGATAGCTTCACAAGCAACTGGAAAAACAGTTATAGAAGAAGTTCAAGATGTTTATCTTCAAAATAGTGAACGAGTTAGAATTATGAGAACTGAATTGGCTAAGTTAGGAATCGTTATGCAAATAAATGATGATTCCATTGTGATTGAGGGAAATCAACAAGTTAAAGTTAAAGATGATGTTGATAGTCATAAAGATCATCGAATTGCGATGATGCTCGTTATAGCTTCAAATTTAACTAAAACGCCTTTCCAAATAAAAAACATTGAAGCCATAGATGTTTCATATCCTAATTTTATTTCCGACTTGAAGAAATTAGTTAACTTTTAGACATTTGGAACTTCTTTTTTTTTATTCATTATCGTATGATAACGGTAGTGAGATTATGTAAGGGGTTACTTAATGATTAAATTTATTGGAACTGATATGGATGGTACTTTGTTAAATAGTTATAGTAAGATATCCAAAGAAAACATTGATTCTATTCTTAGGGCAGTGAACTCAGGGATAAAATATGCAATTTGTTCTGGAAGAACTTTACATTCAGTTAATAGTTTCTTTTCTAAAGATTTAAAAATACCAGGATATAGGGTCGTCTTGAATGGAGCAGTTGTTGTAGATCCTAAGGGTAAAAAAATTGTTGATGCACCTATTGATAAAAAAACTGTTGAGGAAATTTTTAAAAGGGTAGAGTTCAGCAATTTTAAAGTGGTTTTAGATGGTTTAAATAGTTCATATATATATGATCCTAATCATAATTTCTCAGCTTATTATGAGGGATTTGATCGTCATCATTTTAGGGCTGAAGATTTTAATAAACTTAGATCTGTCAACGAAAATGAAAATTTTCAAATATATAAAGTTTGCTTTAGTACATCACCCAAGAGGTTGCCAGAGTTAAAAAAGAAATTAGAATCGCTTGCGTCTTTGGATGTCTCAATAAGCCGATCAGGTAGTGACTACTTTGAGGTAAATGCATTAGATGTTTCCAAACTTTCGGCTTTACAGAGAATTTCTGAATACGAGAGTATTCCTATTACTGAATTTATGTGTTTTGGTGACTACGGGAATGATTTAGAGATGATCAAAAACGTTGGCTATGGAGTTGCTATGGATAATGCAATTGATTTAGTTAAAGATGAATCGTGGACAATTACTAAAAATAATAATGATAATGGTGTTTCATTTATGATCGAACGTGTTTTAAATGGAGACTTTGATGAATAAATGAGATCAAAAGAGCCAGTAATCCAAATGGATTGCTGGCTTTTTTATATACTCTTAACTTTTGCAATTGATTCCTTGACATTTGGCATTAGTAAATTTAAAAGTATCGCTGAGACAGCAGCAATAGCAATTGGTGAACCTAATAAGTATTGCAGTAATTGAGGAGCCTGTTTAATGACTGATTGTGGTAATAATACTAAAGCTAATGTCAAAATGATTGGTAATCCGATTATATAAATATCTCTATCTGTGGTATGGAGACTTCTGATAACATTTAGACCGTTTAGCATGATGGTTACACAAATGATTGCAAAAACACCACCAATCACTGGAGCAGGAATTGCGGCCAAAAAGGCGGATAACTTACTGAAAAATCCTAAAATAGTGAACCAGATTCCAGCAAATAAGAATACGCGTTTACTAGCAACGCCTGTAATAGAAATAATTCCAGCATTAGTAGAATATCCAGTAACAGGGGTTGTACCTAGAAGTGATGCTACTAAGCAACTGAATCCTTCACCAATGATCCCCATATTCCATTGCTTCTTACTTATTTTGTGGTTTGTAACAGCGCCCATTGCAAACCAAGTACCGGTTGTTTCAGTGGTTATAACAGCATAGATGATTATGAAAGTAATGATTGCAGATGCGGAAAAATGAATTCCATAATGAAAAACAGTTCTTTGTGGAAGACTAAACCAAGCTGCTTCATTGACTGTTTTCCAATCAAAAATCCCCATAACAGTGGAGACAAAAGTACCAACGGCCAGGGCTAAAATTATTGATCCAGTTCTAAAAAATCGCCTTACGTGCGGAAAACGCATACTGATACTTACGGCAATCAATAAGGTTAAAGCTGTAATAGAAGCCAAAATAATATTGTTGTTTATATTTCCGGTTGCTTTAAAGATATTGTCGTTTAGAGCAGAAGGGATTAATGATAGTCCAACACAAGTGATTATAGTTCCACCCACTAGAGCAGGAACTAGTTTACTGATAACCTTTTGAAATATTCCAGTAATTCCCATTAATATTAAAATAATTGATCCGACCAGTAACGCTCCAATCAGATTTCCCATACCTTCACCTTTTATACCACCAGACGCTAAAACTACTCCAGCTGCAGCTCCTAGTGGGACAAAAGAAGGACCTTGGGAGACGGGCATTTTCATAAAGAAATATGTTTGTAGAATTGTACCGATACCGGCCGCTAAGAAAGTGGATTGTAATAATCCCATTTGATCTGATAATCCCATGGACATCATTCCCGCTAAAATAATTGGTGGAACATATATATCCATAGCTAATACGTGCTGAAAACCTAGGAATCCCGATTCAATCAAACTGACTTTATCATCTGGACCTACTAAAAGATTACTGTTATTTTCCATTGTTTTCTCCCTTTTAACTTATCGTGAACTAAAAAAATCGGACAAGGCAAATTAACGATTGCTTGGTCCGAGAAAGACCTAGTCGTAGTTTGCTTGACCGATTTATAATCCGATTCGTACGTGGGCTTATGAAAAATACACGTGAGAATATTGGGTGTAAAATCCGCCTTGTCAAACAACGAAAAGATACTAGGTACTTTCTCGAGATTTATTTGATAGGTGATAATCTGACACTTCCTTAAAAGATAATAGTTAATAGACTAACATGTATAAAAAATATAATAAAGAGTGAAATGTTCGTGTTTTACTGATAATGGATGTTTTTTAATAAAATTAATGGTTCAAATATACGGTAAACATATATTTCAAAATTAACATTAAATGATGATTAGATAAAAATTAATGTTATGTTTGTTATATCAATAAAAAATAATAATCCTTTTTTGCAGTATAGGTTGAATTTACAACGTTCTGACTATTTTATGGCAAAAAAAATACTTTACTTTGATAAGTTTAATAGATATATTATAAGAAATTTCAAATAGATTTGAGATTTTATTACTTATTCATCTGGAAGATAGATTAAAATAAGTATATTTAAAATAATATGATATTATTTTGGTACTTTATGTAAAGAATAATGATATTATATAAAAGTGCTGGAATTGTCTATTAAGGAAAAAGGAGTTATTTAAAAATGGGTATGTACCTAGTAATTAATATTATAGGTCTAGTTATTTTTCTTGCCATTGGCTTCCTGTTCTCTAAAGATAGGAGAGCAATTCAATGGAAGTCAATTGCAATCATGGTTGTACTTAATTTAGTATTAGCGTGGTTTTTGACAAGTTTTGGGGTTGGACGAGCAATCGTTTCTGGAGCTGCTGAAGGTTTTAACTGGTTAGTTCAAGTAGCATATGTCGGAATAGAATTTGCTCTTCCAAGTTGGGTCCATGTGAAGCAAATGGACTTTGTAACAAGTGCTTTATTGCCAATTTTGTTGATCGTTCCGTTATTTGACATTTTGACATACATTGGTGTTTTACCTTTTATCATTAAATGGATCGGTAAGGGATTATCGTTCATTACTGGACAGCCTAAGTTTGAATCATTCTTCGCTGTAGAAATGATGTTCTTAGGTAATACAGAAGCTTTAGCCGTATCAACTTTGCAATTAAAGCAAATGAAGGCTCAACGAAATGTAACTTTGGCGATGATGTCGATGAGTTGTGTAACAGCTTCTATCATTGGAGCTTACATTCAAATGATGCCTGGTCAATTTGTTTTGACGGCTATTCCAATTAATATTATTAATGCAATTATTGTAACTAGCTTACTAAATCCAGTTACAGTTACACCAGAAGAAGATACGATCGCCAAACTTAGTGGAGAAGGAGAAAGTGGCAAAAAAGAACCATTCTTCTCATTCTTAGGTGACTCTATTCTGGGAGCCGGAAAATTGATCTTGATTATCGCAGCTAACGTAATTGCTTTCGTTGCTTTAGCAGCATTGATCGATAAGGTTCTACAATTAGTTAATCCTTGGTTAACTTTAGAACATATTTTAGGAATTATTATGTATCCATTTGCCTGGTTATTAGGTCTTAATGGTCATGATTCATTCCAAATGGCTCAATATATGGGTACAAAGCTGGTAACTAACGAATTTGTAGTTATGGGTAAAGTTACAGGTATCGTTGGTAAATTCGATCCTCACTTTAAGGCAGTACTAACTGTCTTTATTACATCATTTGCTAACTTTTCAACGCTTGGAATGATTATTGGGTGTTTCAAGGGAATCGTTGACAAAGAAAAGAATGATACAATCTCTAAAAATGTTGGTTACATGCTATTATCAGGTATTTTAGTTTCACTATTATCAGCCGCATTTGTTGGTTTATTTGTTTGGTAATTTAAATTTGACATCTTCCAGACGTAAAAGCGTAAATCGAAAAAAGATTTGCGCTTTTTTGCTATACTAAAATATGTGTGAAATTTTATAGATATATTTAAATTGGGGGAAATTGTTTTTGTTACAAAGCATAAAAAATGGAATTAATTTAAAAAAAGAAGTAATTGCGGGAATAACTAGTTTTTTCGCCATTTCTTATATTTTGATCGTAAATCCAATGATTCTAAAAGATGCAGGCATGTCTATTGAAATAACATTCTTTGCTACAGCATTTTCATCTTTTATAGGATGTTTGATCATGGCGTTTTGGGGTGATAGCCCAATTACTTTAACACCAGGGATGGGAGTAAATGCCTTTTTTACTTATACATTAGTAGGTAGTATGGGATTGACTTGGCAACAAGCGTTAACAGTCTCCTTATTTAGTGGAATTGTATACGCAATAGTTGCTTTTACTCCCTTAAGTGAAATATTATCTAATGATATTCCTGATAATTTGAAGCGAGGAATTACTGTTGGGATAGGCTTATTTTTAGTTGAATTAGGAATGGAAAAAGCCGAGATCATAAAATCTGGTGGCAGTCATTCTTTGCTAGCCTTTGGCTCTATAACAAATACATCAACTCTAGTAGCCTTTTTAGGCATTTTAATATGTCTATTTCTAATGATGAAAAAGATTCCTGGAGACTTTTTGATAGGAATAATTATTACTACTATAATTGCCAAAGTATTTGGAGTTAGTGGTTCAGCTTCATCAACAGTTTCAATTAAAGACATTGGAGTCTTTGCACATTCATTATTACAATTTGATTTTTCAAGTTTTTTTAGTGCAAAATTTATTATTGCAATTTTTTCAATGTCGATGATATTGATTTTTGAATCTATGGGGCTATTACAAGGATTATTGGAAGATACAAAAAGGTTTAAGAAATCGTTTCAGGCAAGTTCTATCACTGCTATTTTATCTTCAGGATTATCTACAAGTCCAACGGTAGCGGCTGCAGAGAGTGCTTCTGGTATTCAAAGTGGTGGACGCACAGGTATTACTGCGTTAGTTACAGGAATATTATTTGGGATTTCGATTATTGCAGCTCCGCTAATAGCTTTAATACCACAGGCTGCCATTTCTCCAGTAATAATAATCACTGGTGCAATTATGATGAAGGAACTTTCAAGTATTGATATGCGAGAATTAGATGATTGGATTCCAGCATTTTTAATAGTTACTTTAATACCATTGACTGGGAGTATTTCGACTGGTCTACAATTTGGTTTTATTTCATATCCGTTAGTGAAATTCTTTGCTAAAAAAAGAGAAGATATTAATCCTGTCATATTAATTGTTTCAGGTTTATTTTTAATTAATCTAATATTGTCAGCTATAATATAATAAAAGCCGATCAGATATCTGTCTGAACGGCTTTTTTATATATTTTCTTAGTTTTTTATGTTAAAAAGGAATAAAAAATATTCCAACATTAGTATAAATTGATTGTGAATTATTATTCAAAGGAGTAGAATACTGTTTGTTATCAAATAGGGAGATGAAACAAATGGTAAAATTTTTACGTAATAGTAAAGTTGCTTCCGTTATTTTAGCAGTTATCAGAGTCTACTTGGGATTTGAGTGGGCAATTGCTGGTTGGGGTAAAATAACTGGTGGTTTTTCAGCTTCAGGGATGCTGATGGGTGTTGTTAAGAATCCTGTTAAAGGACCAGAAGGGAACGTATTATATCCATGGTTCAATGGAATGATACAACATATGATCTTGCCTAATTCAGGTGCAATTAGTTTTATGGTTGCTTGGGGTGAGTTCCTAGTTGGTTTAGGTTTAATTTTTGGTTGCTTAACTACTGCCGCTACTTTCTTTGGTATGATGATGAACTTCTCATACATGTTGGCTGGAACAGTATCAGTTAATCCAGAATATATTTTCTTAGAAATGTTTATCATTTTTGCTGGTTTCAATGCTGGTAAAATTGGCTTGGATTACTGGGTAATTCCATGGATCAGAACACATATTTTTAAACAGAAAACTAAAACGGAATAAATAAAAAGTCGACCTAAAAAGGCCGGCTTTTTATTTTTCTAACCAATTCATAACATTTTCGATGTTTCCAACCCAGGTTGTCCAAGAATGATCTCCATCGACTGCCATGTATTTAAAATCATCTTTTAAGTGAACCGTTAAAAAGTTTTTAAACATAACATTATCTTCATGCATATAGTCGTCATCCCCACAAATCGTAAGAACTTTTAATTTGGGATGTTGGCGATTAAAAATATTGACTAATTGGTTATCAAAAACTTTTTGAGAACTATCAAAAATAGTATCGAAAGTATTCTTTTCCATTGGTGCTTTGGGGTTATTACGGAACTTCTCTATATCTACAACTGGTGATAGTCCTGCTACTTTACTAAATTTGTCAGGATTCTTGAAGGCAATTTTAAGGGCACCATAACCGCCCATACTTGAGCCAACAATATAGTTATCTTTTTTATCTGTTGAGATAGGTAAGAGCGATTGAATTTTAGGGATATATTCATTAATAAAAAAGGTATAGTAAGGTATAAAGTCTGAATCACTGTAGAATGCGTTTCTAGCTTCAGGCATGATAATGACCCAATTGTGTTCTTTAGATAGGGCCTCGATATTAGTGTGTCTTATCCAGGCACTATCATCACCAGTGTAGCCATGTAATAGCCAAACAGCTTTATAATTTTTCTTACCAGTATCAGGAACTACAGCAGTTGTTTTAAAGTATGTATGTAAGTAATCTGTTTTATAACTGAGATTTATCAGTGTCATTTAAAGTACCTCGATTATTTATTAGCTGTATTTATAATAATGAATTCAATTTTTAAAGTCCAATTACAAGAATTTAATGGATAACAATAGGGGCCGTGACATAAGTCACAACCCCTATTTTAGTTTCTAAATTTTTATAGACTAAACGTGCAACAAAAGATTTTACTTACTCAACCAAGCTAGGACTTGATCTATATTTGCTGACCAAGTAGTCCAGGAGTGATCTCCTTTAACTGGCATCCATTTATAATTGCCCTTTAATTCATTTTCCAAGAATTCCTTCAATGCTAAATTATCATCACGCATGAAGTCAGCATCACCACATAGATGTAGGACTTTTTGATCAGGGTGGAATTGATTAAATATATTAGTTATTTGATTTTCTTCTACTTTTTTATCTGAATCAAAAATAGTATCAAACGTATTTATTGGCATAGGACTTTTTTCGTTATTACGAAAATGTTCAATATCTGCAACAGGAGACATTGCAGCAATTTTGCTAATTTTGTCAGGATTTAGAAAACCGATTTTAAGTGCACCATATCCACCCATACTTACACCGGCAATATAATTATCCTCAGCTTTGTCTGATATAGGCAACATGCCTTGTATTTTTGGCATTAGTTCCTTAACAAAGAAGCTATAGTAAGGTATGAAATTAGAATCAGTATAAAAGGCGTTTCTTCCTTCGGGCATGATGACAGCCAAATCATATTTAGCTGCTAGTTGCTCGATATTAACGTTTCTCATCCAAGTAGTATCATCAGCTGTGTAACCGTGTAAAAGCCAAACGGCCTTATAATTTTCCTTACCTGAATCAGGAATTACGATTGTTGTTTTAAAATATGTATGTAAAAAATTTGTACGAAAACTGGTATTTAATAATGTCATATTTATACCTCCAGAAATTGAGTATCCAATATGAAGTTTGTATCTTACGACAATTGATGTCAAGCCAAGCTAAATTTATAGTTACATAAGATATATTTATGGAAGTTAAAAAGAACCATACATTTCTGTATGATTCTTTACAACTATTAAATAAAGTTAACGATTTGCATTAGGATAGGAACAACGATAACGAATAGAACAGTTGATGTAGTTACAACGTTAGTTGCATATTCGACATCACCATGTGATTGTCCAACCAAGATAGGTAGAACAGCTAAACCAGGTGCAGCTGCTTGAATAATTAATGTATTGCTTTCTAGATTAGGCATTGGGTGACCTAATGAAACACCAAGCATTACAAAACCAATCACGATTGCAGGTGCAAAGACGAATCTACCAAGTAATGCAAGTATTGTATCGCGGTCAAAACCAATTGATTTAAGGCCGGCATCAGCTAAGATGATACCAATGTAGATAAGAGACATTGGTGTAACGATACCACCAACCATGTCTAGGGTTTTATTGATCCATTCAGGAACTGGGATTGCTAATAGCAAGAATACTAGTGATACTAAGAAACCAACAAGTGGAGCAGGTAGAAGTTTCTTCCAATTGAATTCTTTTTTAGTACCTTTTTCAACTGTTGGATCATCATTTGAGATGAAGAATACACCAATTGCCCAAGTTGAAATTGTATTCATAACATAGTAAACAAGGAAGTAAGGTAAACTCTTTGTTCCAAATAAAGCCATGTTTAGTGGTAGACCAATGAAAATAGTATTAGCATTGGCAAACATGTTGATAAATGTACCACGGCGGCCTTTTTTAATATGGAATACTTTAGTAAAGATCCAAGCTAGTAAATAACTGCAGGCAAAACTGGCAAAAGCAAAGACTAAACCGCCTGAAAGGCTAGCTAATTTGTCACGTGTTAAATATTTTAATACTGATACGAAAATAGATGCTGGCAAAGCAATTTTCATAATAATAAATGAGATATTGCTCTTAAATTCGTCACCAAGACGTCCTGAACTTCTAAGCCAGTAGCCAAGCGCAATAACGATGACGATTTCGGCAACACTTTCTAATGAAGTAATAAATGCTTCCATGAATATAATTCCCCTTCTCTTATAACGTAATCCTAAAAATTAATATTTTGGTTCCCATTTGATGTCATCGATTGCTTTTTTAGCATCTTTGGCATCTGTTAATTTTTCATCAATTGCTTGTTGAGCAACGCCCATAGCAACTGTCATACTAAATTCATCTAATTTTGAAACTGGAGGTAATACAGCAGCACCAGCTTCTTCTGGATCAACAATTCCACCTAATGAGTGAGCAGCCTTATTGATCATACCGTCACTAAGTAACTTAGCATTAACGGCCATTGCACCAAGTCCAAGACCAGGGTATACAAGCGCATTGTTAGCTTGTCCAATATTGTAAGTTACACCGTTGTATTCAACTGGATCAACAGGAATACCAGTTGCAACTAGAGCTTTACCATCTGTCCATTTCAAAAGATCTTCAGCTTTTGCTTCAGCAAGTTTTGTAGGATTTGATAATGGGAAAATAATAGGACGAGCAGTGTTTGCGGCCATTTCCTTGATGATTGATTCTGTAAATGTACCAGGTTGTGTTGAAGTACCAACAAGAATAGTAGGGTGGACTGCTTTAACCGCTGCTTCAAGCGATGTTAATTCATCAGCATTAGCGAATTCACTACGACTTCTTGTAAATGGTTTTTGTTCAGGTGTTAGGCCTTCAGTGTCATCAAACAATAAACCTTGTTTATCAACTAAGTAGAAGTGTTTTCTTGCTTCTTCTTCAGATAGTCCTTCTTCAACCATTGCGTCAAAGATACGTTTAGCAATACCAGCACCGGCTGTACCAGCACCAAATGACATGTAAACTTGGTCAGTGAATTTTTCCTTAGAAATATTCAAAGCACCTAAGATACCAGCAAGAGTAATAATACCTGTACCTTGAATGTCATCATTAAATGTTAAGATTTGATCTTTGTATTTATTTAAAATATTAGCAGCATTATCACGACCAAAATCTTCAAAGTGAAGATACATGTCAGGGAACAAGTCTTCTGCAAGGGCAACAAATTTGTCTACAAATGCATAATAGTTGTCACCAGTAACACGTTCATGATGATTACCCAGATAAAGGTCATCATTCAACAATTCTTTATTGTTAGTACCAGCATCAAGAACAACTGGTAGAACTGACTTAGGATCGACACCTGCGGCAGCTGTATAAACCATAAGTTTTCCAACTGAAATATCTACACCTTGAAGACCCCAATCACCAATACCAAGAATTCCCTCACCATCAGTTACAACGATTAATTTTATGTCGCGGTCGCCAGCAGCATTCTTTAATGAAGCTTCCATATCTTCTTGATCATCGATTGATAAGAATGCGGCATTTTGAGGATCTAAGAAAAAGTGACTATAGTTTTCAATTGTATCAGCGATAGTTGGATCGTAAACGACTGGCATGAAGTCATATACGTGTTCGCTGAATAATTTATAAAATAGAGTACGGTTTTCATTGAAAAGATCCATTAAGTACATGCGTTTTGCTAATGGAGTTGGTTTTTTACCGTATTGTTCATATGCTTGAGCAACTTGTTGATCAAGTGTTTGAACGAATGGAGGTAATAAACCTTCAATTTTATTAGCTTTTCTTTCTTCTTTTGTAAAAGCAGTTCCCTTATTTAAAAAAGGATTATTTAGTAAATCTAAACCTGTGTATGTCATTGCTTTGCCTCCTGAAATAACTTTCGTGACATACTATAAACCGTTATAAAAAATATAGTCAAATATGTTATAATTGATAAAAAATATTTATAGGTGAGACGATGAATTTAAATGACTATGGATATTTCCAAAAATTGAGTGAAATGAAAAGCTTTTCGGAAACAGCGCACCATTTTAACGTCAGTCAACCAACTATAACCTATGCGTTAAAAAGGTTAGAAACTGAATACGATACTAAACTAGTAGAAAGAAAGAGTTATGCTAATTCTCTTTCACTAACATATGCAGGAGAACAGCTCTTAAAACATGTAAACAAAATATTACATGAGGATAGCTTAGTTAAAGCTGATTTAAATCGTATAAAGAAGAAAAAAATCAAAATGGGATTACCACCAATAATTACTAATTATTTAGTACCCAAGGTTTTTGACAACTTAAAAAAATTTGATTATTTAAACCGAATCGTACCAGTGGTTGATGGCTCAAAAGAGCTACTGACTAAGTTAAAGAATGGTGATATAGACTTATCACTTTTGGGATCAACATCATTACCTGAAGATCCAGAATTAGAATATAAAGTGTTGGATATACATCAATTCAAAATAATTGCTAGTAGTAATAGGAAGTTTAAAAATAATTTAAAGTTGTCAGACTTGATTGATGAAGATTTTATAATTTTGGATGAGAAGTCTGTTCATCAACAAGTTTTTAATGATTTTATTGATAAATATAATGTTTCTCCAAATATTATCTTTCAGACTAGTGATTATAAATTACTTCTGAAATTGGTTCAGGAAAATAAAGGAATAAGCTTTATAACCGAAACTGCTATTAGAGATACATCTGGAATACAAGAATTAAAATTCGATAATTTAGATCTACCACCTTTTTATATAATGATGATATATCGAAAGAATACGGTGAAAAGTTCAATTTTTCAGAAATTAATTAGCATTTTTGAAAATGTTTAGATAAAAAATTAATATTTCTATTAAATGTTATGAATTTTTTGTGGTATACGTGTCTGCTTAGAGTGATATATAATTATAGGTGCCAATAGTATGTATGGGATTAATCCGACTATTCGGTAATAGATAATTTAGTATCAAATAGTCGACTTTGATCCAACAAATTATCTTTACAGAAACAGGCAAATATTGGGATAGTTCTTCAAATAGCCGTTTCTGGAAGAAGCTGAGTATTCGGCTTCTTTTTTTTACAACAAAATATTGAAAATAAGAAAATATAGCAAAATTTTAAAAGAATCCTCCTTTTGCCTGTCTGACAAGGGATTGAGAGATATAATAAGGAAATTAATGAACGATATATAGAATCTATACTTATATATATAGATACGTTATGCTATATTATTCGTTGGAGAGGAAATCCCTGTTTCCTCTCTCTTGATAATTTCATGTTTATAACAGTCTGATAATCTGTTATTACCCTGAATGGTAGTTCCTCCCTGAGCTACCATTTTTTTATGCCTTTTTTCTTGTTTATCGATCTATATTGGTCGGTTTCAGGAAATAGATAGTAATATGGTATAATTTTGTTACTAAGTTACTAGGAGTATTCAGTTATACGATGAAATATAATAAAGAACAACAGATTGAAATTGCTAAATATGCAATAAATAACGATTATGGTTATAAAAAGACCGGTGCTAAATATGATATTTCGTACCAACAAGTAGCTGCTTGGGTTAGAAAATGTGAAACGCAGTTAAAAAACAAAGAAGTAAAAACTGAATCTGAGAATGAATCTAACGAAGCAAGTACATTGGATATTTTAAATCGTCGCGATCCTGTTTTAGAAAAACGATTGGAAGATGTTAAACGTCGCCTAGGGTTAATAGATTAGTTGAGGAAGATAGTTAAATGAAGAATATTATTTTCGTTTGTTTAGGTAATATTTGTCGTTCTCCAATGGCTGAAATGATGATGCGTGAGTACATAGCCGAGAATAATTTGAATAATAAAATATCAGTTTCATCTAGAGCTACTGAAGATTATGAATCTGGCAATCCGATGCATCCGGGGGCGGTTGCTGAATTAAATAAACATAGCGTTCAAATTGTTGAACATCATTCTCAGAAAATTTCTCAGGCTGATTTTTCCGAAGCTGATTTGATTATTGGAATGGATCATCAAAATATTATTGATTTAAGAAGTATGACAAATACTTATCAGGATAAGATTCATCTAGCACTAGAATTTATGGATAATAAAGAGATTCAAGATCCGTGGTATGACCATAAATTTGATCGAACTTATTCTGAATTAAGTCAGGCAATTCCATATTGGACAACTTTTCTTTTGAATAGTATTGAATAAGAGTCGGAGACTTTTAGTTTCAAGCTCTTTTTTTATGGAGGAGGCATTACTGTGCAATTAAGTGCAGTTACTATAATATTAAGGTTAATTATTGCTACTGGTATATCTGGTGTTATTGGCTGGGATAGAGAGCATAAAAATAGACCAGCTGGTATTAGAACTCATATACTGGTCTGTTTGGGTGCATGTATTGTAGCTTTGATTCAAAAGGAAATAGGTTTTAATGCGTTAAGGGTCGCAGCACAATATCCACAATATAAGGGAGTTATTCGTGCTGATGAAGCTCGATTAATTGCTCAAGTTGTCAGTGGTATCGGTTTTTTGGGTGCCGGAACAATTATTGTTGAACATCATTCAATTAAAGGATTAACAACGGCTGCTAGTTTATGGGTAGTAGCTTGTATGGGTCTTGCTGTTGGTATGGGAAACTACGTTATTGCCATAGCAAGTTTCATAGTTGTTTTTGGAGTCATAGCTTTCTTGAAACGTATTGTGAGAGTTAGTGCAATTAAGAGTATTGAAATTCAATATAAAAATAAAGTGGAAACAAAGAAATTTATTTATGATTATTTCCAAAGTAAGAATATTGCTATAAGTAATGTAGTTTTTAGAGCTAATAAAATCGATGGTGAATACTTGTATACTAATGTTTACGAAGTCAAATTACCTCGAACTTTGAAATACGTGACAGTTATAGAGGATCTGTCTAATCACGATGACGTTACCAAAGTTAGAACAATCGCTGCAGGATAGATTCATATCTTTGAGAAGTGATTTATAATTTTGATAATTTTTTCTTGGTTGTAATTAAAAAAATCATCTGATAAAGTTTTCTTGTCAGGGGGAATTAAATGTTTAAGCGAGTGGTATTGGGGATTTCACTTATAGCGCTCATTAGTGGTGGCTCAATTATTTCAATGAAATACAATACAACTAATGCTGTAAATTTTGATCGTGTGATTAAACGTAAGGATTATAACTATGTTTCATTTCAAAATCTATACGAGAATCCACAACTGTATGTAGGAACTAAGATATATCAATACGGTACAGTAGAAAAGGTTGTCTTTAATAGTGATAATAGCTATATGCTAGTAGTTTTGAATGGTAAGGATCAGTCAAACATTATTAAACTCAATTTTGATTATAGCAAAACTGATAATGCTAATCGCTTTTCCGTAGGCACTAAAGTTAGATTCTATGGTAAAGTAGCAAAATCAGAAGACTATGAAACTGCTAAAGGTAGAGAAACTACTAGGCCAGTTGTTAATGCAAATTATGTAGACTTAAAAAAATAACAGAACCCACCGGAATTGGTGAGTTCTGTTATTTTTGTTTATCAAAAGGGTTTTTATATTTGTAACGGACAGTAAATATAAATGGCAATCACTCTTCTAAAAAGAAGGGTAGAACATATGAGAAGTTATCATTACTTTTGATCTTTGGAATCTTTATCCTTAGAGGATTTTTCTTCCGCGGATTCAACGCGTTTAACATTTTCTTTTACATCATCGGGAAGTGAGGCAAATTTGTCAAATAAACTGCCAAAATCATTTTCGCGTTTCACTGTTAAGCCCATCGGAATCAGCCCCTTTCAGTTATTTCTTTATCTTTTAAATACATTATAAAGCCATCAGATAGAAAACTCAAATTGTTGCAACCTTTTTTTAATAGTTTAAAATATAAAGAGCGTGCAATTAAAGTTAATTAATAAATTAATAGGAAGGGGATAATCCATTGGCTACTGAATATCTTGAACATAAATTAAGCCTTCTTCCACCTAAACCGGGTTGTTATCTGATGAAGGATGTTAATTCAAAGATAATTTACGTTGGTAAGGCCAAGAACTTAAAGAATCGTGTCCGATCCTATTTTAAAAGTTCACATGAAGGAAAGACTGCTAGATTAGTTTCTGAGATTCGTGATTTTGAAACTATTATAACTTCTAACGATAAAGAAGCGTTCTTATTAGAAATTACGCTGATTCAAAAACATCAACCTTATTATAATATTAAACTTAAACGTGGTACTGGTTATCCATATATCAAGATCACCAATGAACGTGATCCTAAAATGGAAATAACGGGATTAGTAAAAAAAGATGGTGGATACTATTTTGGACCATATCCTAACGTATATGCTGCTCAAAATACTTTAAACTTTTTACAAAAAGTTTATCCCTTGAGGCGTTGTCAAGGTCATTTAGGGCGTCCGTGTTTGTACTATCATATGGGACAATGTTTGGGTGCTTGTTTCAAAGAAGTGCCCAAGTCAGAATATGATACCCAAATTGAGAAAATCAAAAGCTTTTTGGGTGGAAACGTTGGTGAAATCAAAAGAAACTTAAATAGTCGTATGATGAAGGCTGCTAAAAAAGAGGAATATGAACGTGCAGCCGAGTTACGTGATCAAATTCAATATATTGAAGCAACCGTTGAAAAACAAAAAATCATCTCAAATGATGGTACACCAAGAGATATTTTTAATTATTATGTTGAAAAAGGTTGGATCTCGATTCAAATATTCTTCATTAGACAAGCTAGACTTATGAAACGTGAAAAGCGTGTATTCGCATGTATTAATACACCTGAAGAAGAACTTTCTACGTTTATTCTTCAATTTTATAATCGTCGTAATCAAGTTATGCCTAGAGAAATATTAGTACCTGATAATTTGGATAAAGATACTTTATCACAGGTCTTGAATGTACCATTTAGAACACCTCAACGTGGTCAAAAGAGAGATTTAATGGACATGGCACATGAGAACTCTAAATTAGTTCTACAAGAGAAGTTTCGCTTGATGGAATTAGATAATAGACAGACATACGGTGCACAGAAACAAATTTTTGATGCATTAGGATTGCCGTATGGTCATGTTATTGAGTCATTTGATCATTCTCATATTCAAGGAACCAGTCCAGTGTCGGCTATGGTTATGTTTCAAGATGGACGCCCTGAAAAGAGTGGTTACCGTAAGTATAAAATAAAGGGCGAAGTCGAACACCAATCAGGAGCCGATGAAGCTGCTAATACAAGAGAAGTTATTTATCGCCGATATTCAAGATTGATCAAGGAAAAAGATAATTTACCTGATTTAATTTTGATGGATGGTGGAATTATTGAACTTCGTGCTGTTATGGATGTATTGGAAAATGAACTCGGCATTCATATTCCCGTTGCAGGGATGGTAAAGGATGATCATCATAATACCTCTCATTTGATTGTTGGTGAAGATGGTGAGGAAGTTCCATTGGATCGAAAGAGCCAAGGATTCTATTTGTTACAAAGAATTCAGGATGAAGTGCATAGATTTGCTATAACATTTCATCGTAAAACAAGAAGTAAAAATGCTCTATCTTCAAAATTAGATGGTATTCAAGGTGTGGGACCTAAGACTAGAACTAAATTGTTGAAGAAATATGGTTCAGTTAAGAAAATGAAAGAAGCATCCGTTGAAGATATTACTAATTTGGGTATTCCTAAGACTACAGCGCAGACTATTAAAATTACGCTGGCAAGTACAGATTTTCATAAAAAATATAAAAAGGGATAATACTGTGTTCCTACAATAATCACGATAATTGCTAGTAATACCATGGCTGCTGATAAAAGAAATAGTGCGTTACCAATAACTAGACACTAAATGTATATGAAACCGTTTCATATAGTCTGTCAAGATTGCGTTCATAAATGGAAATATATATTCCCATCACAAAATCATCACACTTTTTTAAGCTTGCTTAAATTCCTTAATAGTAGGGTGTATGTATCAATTAAATAAAAATACTTAAAAGCAAATTTAAAAAAGGAGTGTTGCTAATGCGTTGGATACCATTTTTTATGATTTCAAGTGTATCTTTTTTAACTGCTGTTTATATCCTTACTAATATTAGAGAGTTTGATAAAAGAAGAATGGCTTTATTTAGTCTTGGATATTTGACCTTTATAGGTGTCATATTATTTACACCAATGTCATTTGATGGTAGATCAGTCTATATTATGCCAGCAGGGATTGGTTCGGTAAATCTTTATCATATCTACTATGATTTAGGATTTGTTGAGAACATCATTTTAACAATTCCATTAGGATTTTTGATCAAAGAATATTTTTACGAAATAGCTTTATTTGATTTAATTCCAATTGGATTACTGATTGGAGCCTCAATAGAAACTTTGCAATTTGTTTTATCACACGTATTATTGATCAATCGTACTGGTGATATTAGTGATGTTGTTTCAAATGGAGTTGGAATTTTTATTGGTGCCTCGTTATTCTTGATTTATCAGTATGCTTCAACGAATAAATTATTAGATAAATGGATCTAAAAAGAGTGTGCCAACACATGGTCATTTTTCGAGCATTAAAACAAAAGACCCTATCAATCTGATTTTAGATTGATAGAGTCTTTTGTTTTAAGTAAAAAAACCGTGTATCATTGAACGTTTATGCTGCATGTTTAAGGACAATAATATTTTTGCCAAAAACTCTTAGTATTTAAGTTATTTAACATCAGAAGTATTAATAATTGGTTGTGAACCACGTTCAGAAATAATTGTTACCATCATATTATTGATCAATTGTAACTTCTTATCGTCAGATAACTGCATCCCCGTATCTTTCTCGAGACGTTTAATGGTTTCTTCAGTAATAGAAACGGCACCTTCAACGATAACTTTACGAGCAGATAAAATAGCTGTAGATTGCTGTCTTTGTAGCATTGCACTAGCAATTTCTGTTGCATAGGCTAAATGAGTTAATCTTGTTTCTACAATTTCAACTCCCGCAACATTTAATCGTTCTTGAAGTTCTTGTGTCAATCTATCAGAAACTTCTGTTGGATTACTACGCAAAGTTAAAGGTTGTTTGCTGTTATCAAAAGTATCGTAAGGATATTCGGAAGCAATATGACGCACTGCTGATTCGCTTTGAATTTCAACAAATTGTTCATAATTATCAACGGCAAATAAGGCCATACTTGTATCAACTACTTTAAATACGATAACGGCCGCGATTTCGACTGGATTACCACGTAGGTCATTAACTTTTAAAATGGCACTGTTGAAATTACGAACTCTTAGTGAAATTGATGTTTTTCCAGTTAAAGGAACCGTCATAAACAAACCTGCATCACGAATCGTTCCTATATACTTACCAAAGAAAGTCAAAACTTTGGCCTGATTAGGTCCAACGATAGTTAGAGAACTAGCACCAAAAATAGCAACTAGAATCAAAAGAATGCCTAAAATAATACTTATGGAACTAGATGATTTGGTGCCTGTAAGGAATAACCAAGCACCACCTAAAATAAATAGAATTGCTAAAATTAAACCAATGTAACCATTAATATGAAATACTTGTTTTTCTTTCATTAAATTTAACCTCCTATTTGTTAAGTATATCTAGAATTTTTACTAAATACAAAAAGACCGTCCTCGATTGAGAACGGTCTTAATTATTATTAATCTTTTTTCTTAGCAGGTTTCCAAATACCATAGATAACACCAGAAATGATTGAACCAATGATAACTGCTAATAAGTACATCAATGGTTTATTAGCTAATGGTGTAACGAAGATACCACCGTGAGGTGCAGGAACGTTAACATGCCATAATTGTGTTAAACCACCACCGATTGCTGAACCGATAACACTGGATACAATAACGTGTAATGGATCTCCAGCAGCAAAAGGAATAGCACCTTCTGTGATGAATGAAATACCTAGAACATAGTTAGATAGACCAGCTTGTCTTTCTTGTTCAGTAAACTTGTTCTTCCAAAATGTTGTTGCAATAGCAATTGCTAGAGGTGGGATCATACCACCAACCATAACGGCAGCCATCAAAGCACCATCTTGTGTAGCAGTGAATGTACCAATAGCAAATGTATAAGCGGCTTTGTTGAAAGGACCACCCATATCGATTGACATCATACCACCAAGTAAAGCACCAAGTACGACTGCATTACCTGTACCCATTGTTTCTAGGAATGAAGTGATAGCATGATTTACAACGGCAAAAACTGGATCGACTGCGAAGTACATAATGGCTCCAACAATCAGTAAACTAAGAACTGGGTAAAGCAAGATAGGTTTCAAACCATCTAATGACTTAGGTAAGTTCTTAAGAGCCTTCTTCAAGTAAACTACTGTCCATCCAGCGATGAAACCAGCAAGTAGACCACCGATAAATCCAGCAGGACTCTTTGAAGAAATAACTGAAGCTGATGCTTGTGATGCCATATAACCACCAACAAAACCAGGTAGTAGGGCAGGACGATCACCAATTGAAACGGCAATGTATGCTGCAAGAACTGGAATCAAGAAACTAAATGCGTAGTTACCAACATTATTGAAGAATAAGAACCATTGTGAATGTGAACCAACGGAATTTTCCAATAAGAAGGAAATTGCCATTAAGATACCACCACCGACAACAAATGGTAGCATATTTGAAATACCATTCATTAAATCAGCATAGATTTTTGACCAAAGTGATTTCTTTTCAGTACTTTCTTCTTCCTCAGCAGCACCGCCTTCAGAATGGAAGACAGGTGCTTTTTGATCAACAGCAAGATTGATAAGTTCTTCGGCTTTATTGATACCATCACTTACGGGACGGTTAACAAGGTGCTTACCATCAAATCTTGGCATATCAACTTTTTTATCAGCTGCGATAATAACACCAGCAGCACGATCGATTTCATTAGCTGTAAGCTTGTGTTTTACACCTTCAGAACCATTTGTTTCAACTTTAATGTCGACACCCATTTTTTCAGCTTGTTCTTTAAGTGCGGCCTCGGCCATATATGTATGTGCAATACCAGTAGGGCAGGCTGTGACAGCAACAACATAAGGTTTTTCATCTTTTGATGTTTTTGCCGCGTTTGCTTCAATTTCGGCTTCCTTAGCTTTTTCCTTTTCTTCGTCAGCCTTATCTTTTGCTTCTTTTTCTTTCATAGCCTTATCGAATAGGTTCTGAACTTCATCAGCTGTTGTAGCTTTTTTCAAGTTAGCTACAAGTTCAGGATTGATCAACAGTGATGATAGGGCAGCTAAAGCTTGTAAATGAAGATTATCAGCTCCATCTGGTGCAGCAATCATGAAGAATAGGTATGCTGGTTGTCCGTCAAGCGATTTGTAATCAATTCCTTTGTCGCTTTTGGCAAATAATACAGTAGCACGTTGAACAGCTTTATCACGAGCATGTGGCATGGCGATCCCATCACCAATACCAGTACTAGTTTGTGCTTCACGTTTTAAAATATCTGATTTGTATAAGTCTTTATCGTTAATGACACCAACTTGGTAATACTTATCGACCATTTCTTCGATGGCTTCTTCTTTAGTAGTAGCCTTCAAATCCATGATCATAGCGTCTTTTAATAGTAATTGCTTAAGATCCATTAGGAAATTCCCCCCTTAGCTTAATTCTTTAATAGAAATATCTTGATAAACTTCATTAATTTTTTCTTTAACAGCGATATCTTGACTGAATGCCGTTGCTGATCCGCAGGCAGCTCCCATATGGAAACTTTCAATGGCATCATTTGTTTTCATAAATGTACCAACAAAACCAGCAATCATCGAATCTCCAGCTCCAACAGAATTTATTACTGTTCCCTTAGGAGCGTTAGCATGATAGGCGTGGTCTTTAGTAACTAGTAGAGCACCATCACCGGCCATTGATACTAGAACGTGTTTGGCACCTTTGTCTAGTAACTTTCTAGCGTTGTCAATAATATCTTGATTGTCTTTGAATGTTGTATTGAACAATTCAGCAAGTTCATGATGATTTGGTTTAACGACCAATGGATTAAGTGGTAGTGTATCCAACAATGCTTGTCCAGTTGTATCAATAACAAAGTCTGCACCTTGTTTTTGAATCATTTCTGCAATATCAAGATAGAATGTTTCAGAGATTTTCTTTGGCAAACTACCTGACATGACAACAACATCGCCATTTCCAACTTTTTTGAGTTGTTTAATGAATTCGTCTTTTTCTTGATCTGAAATGTCAGGGCCAGTACCATTGATCTCTGTTTCTTCATCTTGTTTAACAGCATTGACTTTAACGTTGATTCTGGTGTCTTCAGATACTTGTGTGAATGATGTCTTAAGGTCATGTTTAGATAATAAATTTTCAAACATTTTTCCAGTTGCACCACCGACAAATCCAAGTGCCGTAGAATCAATTTCTAATTCCTTCAAAATTCTTGATACGTTGATACCCTTGCCACCAGGAAGTTTAACGTCACTAACAGTGCGGTTAACTTCACCAAGTGTAAGAGTCGTTAATTGCAATACATAGTCAATCGATGGATTAGCTGTAATTGTATATATCAATTAATTAACCTCCATAATTCTGGTTTTTTTATTTAGTAGTTCTAGTTCTTTATCAGTTAAGCCACTAGTAATTAAAGTTACATCTTTGATATCTGCAAATTTACTAAAGCTTACTTGACAGTACTTAGAACTATCTGAGAGAACAAATGCTAAATTAGATTGGGTGATTGCTAAATTCTTAATGGCTGACTCTTCAGGATCAGGTGTTGTAAAACCAGAATCGATAGAAAAACCATTTGCTCCAATAAATGCTTTGTCAAAATGATATGTTTCAAGAGTCTGTATCATAGTTGAACCAACTAACGCCTTGGTAGCCGATTTGAGACGACCACCTGGTAAAAAGGTATCTATATTGTAATCGGCCAACATTGAGGCGTTATCAACACTGTTGGTCACTACTAACAAATCTTTATGTTCGATCAAATATGGAATCATAAATTGAATCGTGGTTCCGGAATCTAAAAAAATTACTTCATTATTTTGAACTAAGTTTGCTGCAGCTTTTCCGATAGCCTTTTTCCCATCTAAATTAACTGTTGCCTTTTGGGAAAGAGCAGGTTCCTCATGTAGAGATATAACATTTTGAGCACCGCCATGAATCCTCAATAACTTATGGCAGCTTTCAAGATCTTTTAAATCTCTTCGTAAAGTTGACGCTGATGCTCCAGTAAGGGGAATCAAGTCGTGCAATTTTACAATATTATGTATTTTTAATTGCTGTAATATAATCTGTTGTCTTTCTTCAGTAAGCACTTTCATTCTCCTCCAAAAAGTATATTACAACCATATTCAATCAAAATCAACCAAAAACGTTCATTTTCTTTCAAAATCATTCATAAACGTTTAAACTGTTTTAATGGCCTTTAAAATGTTTCTTTTATTCAAAGTATTATGAAACCCGTTTTTGTGCTAAAATTTAAAAATGATAACTATGTTTAGAAAGGGGGATTTTAATGTTTGTAGATAACGTTAAAATCACCGTTAGATCCGGTAAAGGTGGCGACGGAGCTGTTTCGTTCCGCCACGAAAAATATGTACCTTTAGGCGGTCCAGCTGGTGGTGATGGTGGTCGTGGTGGAGATATTATCCTCAAGGCCAATGAAGGAATGAATACGTTAATGGATTTCAGATATAAACGTATTTTTAAAGCTGAACCTGGTCAAAATGGTCAGATCAAAGGTATGTATGGACGTAAAGCAGATCCCGTATATATAGTCGTACCCGCAGGTACATCAGTTTATGATGAGGATACTGGAAAGTTAATAGGCGATTTAACAGAACACAACCAAGAGTTAGTTGTAGCAAAAGGTGGTTCTGGTGGTAGAGGTAATATTCATTTTGCCAATTCTAAAAATAGAGCTCCTGAAATTGCTGAAAATGGTGAACCAGGTCAAGAGTTGCATTTACGTTTGGAATTGAAATTAATTGCTGACGTTGGGTTAGTTGGTTTTCCTTCTGTTGGAAAATCTACCTTATTATCAGTAGCAACTTCTGCAAAGCCTAAGATCGCAGCATATCACTTTACGACTTTATCACCTAATTTAGGGATGGTTAAGTTAGATAGTGGATTAGATTTTGTTATTGCTGATTTACCTGGATTGATCGAAGGCGCATCAAATGGTGTAGGGTTGGGAATCCAATTCTTACGTCACGTTGAGAGAACCAGAGTAATTCTTCATTTGGTAGATATGGACCCAGAAAATGGTCGTGATCCTTATGAAGATTATTTATCGATTCGAAATGAATTAGGTAAATATGATGGCAATATCTTAAAACGTCCTGAAATAATCGTTCCAACTAAGTTAGATATTGCAGGTTCTGACGAGAGATTAAAAGAATTTAAGAGTAAATTACCTGATGATGTCGATATTTTTCCAATTTCAAGTATTCAACATACTGGTGTCAAAGATTTGATGAATCATACTAGCACTGTATTACAAAATGCAGAGCCAATTCACTTTGACGTTGAAAATGATGATGAGACAAAAGAATACAATTATGAAGCAAAAGCTGATCGTCTCACTGTCGAAAAAGATGGGGAACATAGCTTTATCGTTAAAGGTGAAGATGTTGAAAGACTTCTTCAAAGAAGTAATTTAGATCATCAAGACGGAATTATGAGATTTGCACGCATGCTTAAAGGAATGGGAGTTGAAGATGCTCTTATTAAAGCAGGTGCTCAATCTGGTGATTCAGTGACGATTCTTGATTTCACTTTCGAATTTATTTAGGGGTTAAAAAAATGAATAAAGCACCGAAAAGAAGATTTATTAGTGGATTTGATGGATTGCGGACATTAGGGGTTATTGGTGTTATCATGTATCACTTAAATCCGACTGTCTTTTCCGGAGGGTACTTAGGGGTACCTATATTTTTCTTGATTTCTGGTTATTTAATTACAGATCATTTCTTCAATACCGTAGATTATGGTGGTAAATTTTCATTAGGAAACTTCTATGGCAAAAGAATCAAAAGATTGTATCCAGGAATGTTATTTGTTTTACTGGCATCTAGTGCGTATATAGTGTTCTTTTTGAAAGACCTTTTATATCATCTGGATCAAATATTTATAACTAATATTTTGAATGTTTATAATTGGTGGCAAATATTTAATGGACAGTCTTATTTTGAAAGATTTGCTAATAACGAATCTCCATTTACACATTTATGGACACTTTCAATTGAAGGTCAATTTTATATTATTTGGCCACTGTTGCTATTACTATTCGTAAAATTTGGTGTTAAAAAGAGCAGAATTTTTGGATTTGCAATGATAGTTTCAGTTATTTCTGCTGTTTGGATGGCAATTCTCTTTAAGCCAGGTGTAGATCCAAGTCGACTATACTATGGAACAGATACTAGATTGTTCTCAATTTTACTTGGATGTGGATTGGCTATTGTTTGGCCTGCCGAGAAACTTAAAGGTGGCATAGCCAGAGTTGATAAAGTTAAACTTAATGTAATTGGAACTTTGTCAATTGCCTTAATGTTATTAATGATATTTACAATGAAAGATTCATCTGCTTTCTTGTATCGTGGCGGAATGTTTATCTTTTCAGTGGTCACATGTATTTTGATTGCAGTTGTTGCGCATCCAGATGCTTTCTGGAATCGAATCCTATCCAATAAAGTTTTCCATTATATTGGAAGCAGAAGTTATGGTTTGTATCTATATCAATTTCCAGTCATGATATTCTTTGAGTCTAAATTTAAGAATGTCGCTGATCATCCAATTCTTTATCCAGTTATAGAGGTTGTTTTGATTCTATTGGTAACTGAATTTTCATATAGATTCGTAGAGCAACCATTAGCACATCTTAATAAACAAAGCTTTAAAAACTTTTTCAAGTCATCATCAGTTCTTCAAAGAACTCTGGCTCTTGTGATTGCATTGATCAGTATTACTGGCTGTTATGGTGTGGTACAAGCAGTAGGCGCTCCTAAGCCTAATGTTAACCACAGCAAGCTTGCAACTAAGATCAACAAGAATGAAAAAGCAAACAAAAAGAAGAAACAACAAGCAATTGAGAATTTGAAGAAATCTAAGGATAAATCTAAGAATGGAAAAGTCAGCGCTGCTGACATGGCTAAATATAAGAAGGCCGCAAAAGACCATCCAGTTAATAAGGATTTTGAAAAATATGGATTGACTCAAATTGATTTGCAAAGATTAAAGGATATTCAATTAACAGCTGTTGGTGATTCAGTTATGGCAGATGGATCAGATAATTTCTTGAAATTGTTTGATGATAAGAAAGTTATTGTCGATGCAGCTGTTAGTCGCCAATTGGATTCAAGTTTGGATATCTTACAGAAATACAAAGATCAAGGAGTTTTGGCTCCAAATGTATTAATTGGCTTAGGAACAAATGGACCATTTAATAATGACCAAGTTTCTCAAGTTATGAAATTAGTTGGACCAAATAGACATGTCTTCTGGATCAATGTTCATGTACCAACTAGACCATGGGAAAAGACTGTTAACGGAGTCTTGGATGAATCAAGTAAAAAGTACAAAAATCTAACTATTATTGATTGGAATGGCTACTCAGCGGGTCATACTGATTGGTTCTACGATGATAATGTCCATCCAAATCCTGATGGTTCTATGTATTATTCATCATTTGTTGTAAAACAAATACTCAAACAATTAGATAAAAAATAGATAGGATTTTTATATGGAATTAGAATTTTTAGGAACAGGAGCTGGAGTCCCTTCAAAAAGCCGCAATGTCTCAAGTGTTGCTTTAAAGATGCTTGATGAAAGAAATGAAGTTTGGCTTTTTGATGTCGGTGAAGCTACGCAGCATCAAATTTTAAAAACAGCAATTAGACCAAGGAAAATCACTAAGATCTTCATTTCTCATTTACATGGTGATCATATATTTGGCTTGCCTGGACTTTTATCCAGCAGATCAAATCAAGGCGGAGATACTCCTTTAGAAATATATGGTCCTGTTGGAATCAGAGATTTTGTTGAGACGTCATTAAATGTAACTGGAAGTAGACCTAATTATCACATTAAATATATTGAGCTAAAAAATGGTGGAGAGATATTTAATGATAAGACATTTAAAGTAGAAGCAGGTTTACTTAAGCACCGTGTCACTTGTTTTGGATATCGCGTGACTGAAAAGCCACGAGTGGGTGAGTTACAAGTTGATAAGTTGAAAAAATATAATATTCCTAACGGACCAATTTTTGGTCAATTAAAGTCAGGAGATACAGTTACACTTGATGACGGTACGGTATTAAATGGTAAAGATTTTATTGGTCCAGATAAACCAAGTAAAGTAGTGACGGTCATTTCAGATACTCGTTACACACCAGAAATCGATCGCCTTTCCAAAGATGCTGACGTTATAGTACATGAATCGACATTTTCTAATTCTGAGAAAAAAATGGCTTATAATTATTTCCATTCAACAGCTACTCAGGCTGCTGAGGCTGCAAATAAAGCCAGTGCAAAAGGTTTGTTGTTGACACATATCTCAGCAAGATATACAGGTAAAAATGCCTTAACACTTCAAAAAGAAGCGCAAAAGATTTTTAAAAATACTAAAGTTGTTAATGATTTTGATATTTATGAGGTACCTTTTACGGAAAAGAGAGGATAAATATGACTGATTTATTAAATCAAACAGTTGTTGTTACCGGTGCATCTTCTGGAATTGGTAAAGATGTAGCAATTAATTCAGCAAAGTTGGGTGCAAACGTTATTTTATTAGCTAGAAATGAAGAAAAATTACTAGCTGCTAAGAACGAATGTATCAGAGTTGGTGCAGAGAGTGCTCATCATGAGTATTTAAGCGTTGATATGTCTGATCCTAAACAAATTTCAGATAGTGTCGATAAAATTTATACTCTAACAGACCAAGTTGATATTCTTGTTAACGCTGCAGGATTTGGGGACTTTTCTAATTACCTAGACACTGAATTTTCTACCATTGAAAAGATGTTCAGAGTAAATGTTTTAGGTCTCATGTTGATGACTAGATTAGTTGCTAGTAAGATGATTGGACAAGGTAAAGGTCACGTCATTAATATTGGTTCAATTGCTGGTAAGATCACTACTCCTAAGTCAGCGGCTTATTCAGCTACTAAAGCGGCCGTCATCGCATTTTCGGATGGCTTGAGACTAGAACTTAAACCATTTAAGATTCATGTTACAACGGTAAATCCGGGGCCTGTGGCTACAAACTTCTTTGATGTTGCAGATCATGGCGGTAATTATTTGGATTCAGTTAAGTATTTTGTTCTTGATCCAAATAAGTTGGCTTGGGAAATTGTTAATTCTTTTAATACTAATAAGCGTGAAATAAATCGTCCTAGATATATGGGATTAGCAGCGGTACTCTATAAGTTAGCACCTAGTGTTGGTGATTTACTTGCAAGTACATTTGGTAATCGTAAATAGGGGGAGAGAAGTATGAATAGTAAGCAATCAAGATTTGTTATTGGATTGGTTATTGCGTTGATCGTTGTAATATTTGCAATTTTAAATGTAAATCCTGTAACAGTAAGTTTTGGTTTTACACATATTAAATTGCCTTTGATAGTATTAATAATTGTTACGCTTTTGTTGGGTGCAATAATTACAATGTTGCTATCGAGTACCGGTAATAAGAAGAACGATAAGAAATTAAGTAGAAATGCAAAAAAACAATTTTCTAATTTAAAAGTTTCAAATGATAGTCAAATTGCTGATGCTTTAAAGGAAAATGAAGGAAAAAAGCAAACAAAATAGTAATTTTGCTTGCCCTAACGTTTTTATGATAGTATTATATTAAACGTTAGATTTGATTAAGTTAATATAAATTAAAGGAGTTTTTAAATATGGCTGTTCCAAAGAGAAAAACATCAAAACAAAGAAAACGTCAAAGACGTGGACATATTAAATTGAATACACCAAACATGCAATTTGACGTTGCTACTGGCGAATATCGTTTAAGTCATCACGTATCACCATCAGGTATGTACAAGGGTGATCAAGTAGTTGACACTAAAAAAGAAGCTTAATTAAAAGCCAAGTAAATTATGCTTGGCTTTTTTTTAATAAGTGGGGAAAATCTCATGAAAAAATCTAGATATTTATTTTTATTGATGGTTCCAATGTTCTTATTACTTCTGACTGGTTGTTCTAAGCTTTCTTTGACTACTACAAAAGATTCATATAAAGCTGATGGATTGGTAGCCGTTGTGAAAGGTAGAGTTACAGATGCTGATAAGGTAACTTATACTGTTAGTGGAAAGACTAAAGATGTCGAAGTTAATGATGATCATTTTGCAATTTCAGTTCCCGTTGCAACTCATGATAAGAATGTCAGAATAAAGGCAACTAGTGGTGATAATTCGACTACAGAAATAGTTAAGGTTAAAAAAGCAAAACCTTTAGCTGGATATACAACGTTTGCTCAGCAATATAATTATGCTAATTTAACCTTGGGAAAGCAAAATGACCAAATGAGGTTAATTGCTAATAGTAATGGAATTATAAAGCATACAACAGCTAGTGGAACTAAATTAGTAATGAATGTTCAAGATAATCAGTTGATGGGCATTGCTATGAATCTGTCATACAAGTCAATGAAGTCTAAGGTTGGTATGAAGAATTTTGGAACTGACCTAGGAATAATCGCTCAATTGGTGGGTGCAGATGGTAAAGCTGTCTTAAAGAACCTGTCCAAGCAGATAAAAGATGCTGACGGCGGAAAAACCACAATTAAACAGATTACCTCCAAGGGTGTTAATTTTAATGTTAATTTGACTACTAAAGACTTCTATCTTTATGTAACCAAATAAAAAAACGAGACTAGTTGATCAACTAGTCTCGTTTTTTATAAGATTTATTTAGCACGATTGTCGCTTTTATCTAAAATAGCAGGAACGATAAAGAAAATAATTGCGAAAACAGCACTGACAACAACAGAAGTTTGGAAGTTATAAGCTTGTTGGTTTAAAGCACCACCAATGAAGCCAGCAACTTGACCTAAAATGATTGTCCATAACAATACATCGAAATATCTCATTTCTTCCATCTCACTTTCTTCAGTAGTTTAGCACAAAAATGAGCTTTGCCCAATAATGTTCATAAACACTTTGATATAATTTTAACCAAAGGGGGTAGTCAATTGCAAGCACAACTCCAAGTAATGAGCAGTTATAGTTTATTACATAGTCCATTAAAGTTGACCGAACTAGTCGATAAGGCCAAAGAACGGGGCTATCAAGCCATAGCGTTGACAGATATAAATAATCTTTATGGTTCGATCGACTTTTATAAATATGCTAAAAAACAGGGTATTAAACCCATAATTGGTTTGGTAATTGAGATCAATGGAATAATTGATGTTAATACTGATTATAATTTGATTTTACTTGCAAAAAACAATCAAGGATATAAAAACCTTATAAAAATTTCTTCTTTGATCATGTCCTCTAAAGAAAAAATTCAAATTGACGATATTTCAGAGTTTATGTCGGGAATATTTGTAATTACTCCTTCAATTGATCCTGAAATTTTAAATATAGGTAATCTAAATGAATATTTTGCAAAATTAAAAAATTTAGTTGATAAAGATTCATTATATTTAGGAATAGGACTTTATTCTGAGCAAATCAATATTGTCAAAGACATTAGAAAAGTCTCCCAAGATATGGCATTACCACTAGTTGCTTTAGGCGATGTTCGTTATATAAATGATGACGATCATTTGTCGTATCAAGTATTAAATTTTGTTAGAACAGGTGATAAGTTTGATAATTTAGAACAGATAGTTGAGCATGGTGATCACTATCTACATTCTGCAAAAGATTTTTCTTCTATATATAAAGAATATGATTTAGGTCAGGCAGTAAATAATTCAGAATTTATCGCCGATCAATGTAATGTTGAAATAAAATTTCAAAACACTGAATTACCAAAATTTGATACTCCGGGTACTACTTCCGCCAATTATTTAAGAAATTTGGCTGTTAAAGGTTTAAAAAAACGTCTGAATGATCAAGTTACTTCTGAATATCAAAAAAGACTCGATTATGAATTGCAAGTTATAGATGAAATGGGGTTTTCAGATTATTTTTTGATTGTTTGGGATGTTATCAAACACGCACATCAAGTTGGAATTAAAACGGGACCTGGACGTGGTTCTGCTGCTGGTTCGTTAGTTTCATATACTCTGGGTATAACCCAAGTTGACCCGATTAAGTATGATTTATTGTTTGAGCGTTTTTTAAATCCACAACGTGTAAATATGCCAGATATTGATTTGGACTTACCTGATGATCGACGTGATGAGATGGTTGAATATATGCACGATAAGTATGGATCAGATCATATGGCACAGATAATTACTTTTGGAACATTAGCAGCAAAGATGGCTTTAAGAGATATTTCTAGGACTTTTGGTCAAACTCAATTTCAATTAAGTAAGTGGTCAGATTCTATACCAAGAAAATTGAATATAACTCTTAAGGAATCTTTTGAAGAATCTAATGATTTAAGAAATATTATTTCAGATTCTAAAGAAAACGAGCTTATTTTCAAAGTTGCAAAACGTATTGAAGGTATACCTAGGCACTATTCAACGCATGCTGCAGGAATCGTTTTAAGTAAAAAGCCTATGACTGATATTGTTGCGGTGCAATTAGAGGATGATGGCATCAATTTGACACAACAAACTAAAAACAATGTAGAGAGCGTTGGTTTGCTAAAGATGGATTTTCTAGGGTTGAGAAACTTAACGATTTTAGATACAGCCATTCAAATGATTACTAATCAATACGGTCGAGAATTTATGCCAGAAAAAATACCATTAAATGATCCTGAAACTTTACAGTTATTCCAACGTGGTCAAACTGATGGAGTATTTCAATTTGAATCTGATGGGATAAGAAGTGTCTTAAGAAGACTAAAGCCTACCTCATTTGATGATGTTGTGGCTACAAATGCTTTATATCGTCCAGGTCCAATGCAAAATATTGCTACATTTATTGCTAGAAAGCATGGGGATGAACCAGTAACTTATCCTGACGATTCTTTGAAGAAAATATTACAACCAACTTATGGAATTTTAGTGTATCAAGAACAAGTAATGCAGGTCTCATCACAAATGGCCGGATTTTCATTGGCCGATGCCGATATTTTACGTCGTGCTATTAGTAAGAAAAATGAAACTCTAATGCAAGAAAACCATCAAAAATTTGTTAACGGTGCTGTGAAAAAGGGAGTCGTCAAAGAATCGGCAGAAAATGTTTATCATTATATCGAGACATTTGGTAATTATGGATTTAATAAGTCTCATTCAGTTGCATACTCAATGATTGCCTTTTGGTTGGCATATATTAAAGTTCATTTTTCAGGAATATTTTATACTTGCTTGTTGAATTCAAATCTTAATAATGAATCAAAAATTTCTCAATATATTCAAGATGCTAAGGATAGTCATATAAAAATTAAAAATGTAAACATCAATAATAGCCAATCGAGTTTTACTTTTAATGATGGATCAATTCAATTCGGGCTTTTGAATATTAAAGGAGTTCGTCGTGACTTGGCTCAGGATATTTTAGAAGAACGAATTAAAAATGGAGAGTATTCTAATCCTCGTAACTTTCTACAGAGAATAGATAAACGTTTTGTTAAAAATGAATATTTGGAGCCACTAATTTTGTCTGGAGCTTTTGATGGATTTAATAAAAATCGCCGAGAACTATTACTAGATTTTCGTGATTTAACGGAAAGTATTCAACTATCTGGTTCTAATCTCTCACTCTTTGACGTTTTAGAGCCGAAAAAGCACGAAGTTGATGACTTTACTTTGACCGAAAAATTGAATCAAGAGAAAAAATATTTAGGTATTTATGTGTCAGGCCATCCAGTTGAAAAAATTAGAGAGAAATTATTGAATACTTCTACTATTAAAATTAGTCAGTTGGATCAATTTAAACAGCAGAATGTAAATATTGTAGGATTAATTAGAGATGTTCATGTGATAAGAACAAAAAAGGGTCAGCAGATGTGTTTTTTGAGCTTAGAGGACGAAACTGGGAAGATATCCGTTACTGTTTTTCCGCGATTGTTCCAAAAGCTATCTGAAGAAGAACTGGACAATAATATTTTCTTGATCGTTGGTAGACCAGAAGATGGCAGAAGAGGCGATTTGGAATTTATTGCTGATAAAATAAACGAACCTAATCAATACATGGTCAAACTGCCTGAAGAAAAATTATATTTAAAAATACCATCTAGTTTTTCGGAGTATAAACTGCGAGAGCTTTATACACTGATAGAAAAAGATGCAGGAAAAGTTCCCGTGATTCTTTATTTTGATAAAAATAAGCAGGCAATATTATTGAAACAGAATCGATGGGTGCGTTTTAATGATGATATGAAGACAGAACTTGTAAAAATGTTGGGAGAAAAAAATGTCTATTTAAAAAAATAGAATTAATTTCAACTTAAAACGTTTTCAGCTCTACAAAGAATGTGAAAAAAATGTTATATTTTATAAGGTTTTGTTTTTGAAACAAATAAATTTGGAGTGTGAATAATGAAGCGTATAGGTATTTTAACCAGTGGTGGCGATGCCCCTGGTATGAACGCTGCTATTAGAGCAGTCACACGTAGAGCTTTGGACAAAGGCTTAGAAGTGTATGGCATTAATTATGGATATGCTGGTTTAGTTGCTGGGGACATTTTCCCATTAACTGCTTCTGATGTATCTGATCGTATTCAACGTGGTGGAACATTCTTGTACTCTGCAAGATATCCAGAATTCGCCAAAGAAGAAGGACAATTGAAAGGTATCGAACAACTTAAGAAATTCGGTATCGATGCTTTGGTTGTTATTGGTGGAGATGGTTCTTACCATGGTGCATTGCGTCTTACAGAACATGGCTACAATGCGGTTGGTCTACCAGGAACTATTGATAATGATATTCCTTACACAGACTTTACAATTGGATTCGATACAGCCGTAAGTACTGTTATCGAATCAATCGATAAAATCAGAGATACAGCCACTTCCCATGAAAGAACTTTTGTTATCGAAGTTATGGGTAGAGGTGCTGGTGATATCGCTCTTTGGGCTGGTGTTGCTGGTGGTGCTGAAGAAATCGTTGTTCCAGAACGTGACTTTGATATTGCTGAAATTGCTAACCGTATCAAAAAGGGTCGCGAAAAAGGTAAGAAGCATATGCTTGTTATTCTTGCCGAAGGTGTTATGCATGCTCAAGAATTCACAGATAAGCTAAATGAATTCGGTGACTTCCAAGTACGTAGTACTGTTCTTGGACACGTTCAACGTGGTGGTTCACCAACAGTTAGAGATCGTGTTTTAGCAAGTAAGATGGGTGCATATGCCGTTGACCTTCTTGAAGAAGGAAAAGGTGGAGTAGCTATTGGTACAGAAGACAATAAGTTAACATACCACAGCATGCTTGATTTATTCGATGGAAAGCACAAACCTGATTTGGACTTATATGATTTAAATAAATCATTAAGCAGATAATTTGGTACAATAGATTTATCAAAAGAAAAGGGGTTTCTTGATGAAAAGAACAAAAATTGTAAGTACACTTGGTCCTGCAAGTAATGATGTTGAAACAATTACTAAGTTAATCGAAGCTGGAGCTAACGTTTTCCGCTTTAACTTCTCACATGGTGATCATGAAGAACATCTTTCACGTATGAAGATGGTTCACGAAGCAGAAAAAATTACTGGTAAGACTGTTGGTATCGTTTTAGATACTAAGGGTGCTGAAATCCGTACAACTGTTCAAGAAGGCGGAAAGTTCGAAGCCAAGATCGGTGATGTTATTCGTATTTCTATGGATGATTCATTGACAGGTACACCAGAAAAGATTGCTGTTACATACCCAGGTCTTTATGACGATACACATGTTGGTGGTCACGTATTGATCGATGATGGTCTTGTTGACTTGAAGATCACAGAAAAAGATGACGAACATCGTGAATTAGTTACAGTAGTACAAAACGAAGGTATGATCGGTTCAAGAAAGGGTGTTAATGCACCTGGTGTTGAAATCCGCCTACCAGGTATCACAGAAAAAGATTCTGATGATATTCGTTTCGGTTGTGATAACGGAATCAACTTCATCTCAGCTTCATTCGTTCGTAAAGCTCAAGATGTTCTTGATATTCGTGAAATTCTTGAAGAAAAACACTGTGAAGATGTTCAAATCTTCCCTAAGATCGAATCACAAGAAGGTATCGACAACATCGATTCAATCTTGAAAGTTTCTGATGGTTTGATGGTTGCTCGTGGTGACATGGGTGTTGAAATTCCATTTGAAAACGTACCATTCGTTCAAAAGAGCTTGATCAAGAAGTGTAACGCTCTTGGTAAGCCAGTTATCACTGCTACACAAATGCTTGATTCAATGCAAGAAAACCCACGTCCTACACGTGCCGAAGTTACTGACGTTGCTAACTCTGTTCTTGATGGTACAGATGCTACAATGCTTTCAGGTGAAAGTGCTAATGGTGACTATCCTGTAGAAGCTGTTGCTGCTATGAGCCAAATCGACGAACGTACAGAACAACAATTAGACAAGAGTAACCAACTTGCAATCCAAAGATTCGAAGAATACAAGGGTTCAAACGTTACAGAGTCAATCGGTGAATCAGTTGTTAGAACAGCTGAAGAACTAAACATCAAGACAATCGTTACAGCAACTAAATCAGGTTACACTGCACGTATGATTTCTAAATACCGTCCAAGTGCTGATATCCTTGCTATTACATTTGACGAAAGAACACAACGTGGTTTGACAGTTAACTGGGGTGTTGATCCTATTATTGCTGACAAGCCTGCAAACACTGATGAAATGTTTGACCTTGCTGCAAAGAAAGCTCAAGAACTTGGCTTTGCTAAAGAAGGAGATTTGATCCTTGTTGTTGCCGGTGTTCCTGTTGGTGAAAGTGGTACAACTAACTTGATGAAGGTACAACTAATTGGTTCAAAGCTTGTTAAGGGTCAAGGTGTTGGTGAAGAATCAGTTGTTGGTAACACAGTTGTTGCTCATTCAGCTAAAGAAGCAAATGACAAAGTTAAAGAAGGAGACATTCTTGTTACAGAAATGACAGACAAGGATTACCTTCCAGCTCTTGAAAAAGCTAGTGCCGTTGTTGTTGAAAACGGTGGTTTGACATCACATGCAGCCGTTGTTGGTATTGCTATGGGTCTACCAGTTGTTGTTGGCGCAAAGGATGCTACTTCACTTATCAATGATGGTGAAACAGTAACAGTTGATTCAAGACGTGGTGTTGTATACAAGGGTGCTTCACGTTCTCTATAATACATACTCCATTCATTAAATGATTTAAATTAAAAAGCTAATCTACAGAGGGACGCCTCATAGTAGATTAGCTTTTTTTGTTTTAAATAAATTCAGATATAAAATTCAAAACCCCTTGGCTTTGATTATCAGATGTTTGTTTATCGGATACTTTTTTAACGCGATCCTGAGCATTTTCCATTGCTACACCTAGACCAACTTCTCTAAGCATTTCCAAATCATTACCGCCATCACCAAAAGCACACATTTCATCTAAAGAAATATTCAATTTCTTTCCAAGTTCAGCTAAACCGGCTGCTTTATTTCTTCCAGGTTGAATTATATCAATATCTCCGTGACCGCTGCTAGTTGGTTCAGCAATTCCTGATAATTCAGATTTTAATAAATTAACCAAATTTTCAGTTTCTGATGGTGGACATGTTAAAGCAAATTTTAGAATCTGATCATCAATTTCTTTAAAATTGTCTACAATTGATAATTCATGATAATAATTTTTAACATTTTTAATGTAGTCCCTTGGTTCACTATTTAAGGTGTATGCATTTTTTGCCCCACATACTAAAATTTGAAGTTGTGGTATTTTAGATAATTTATCAATGATTTTATTTGTGGATGTATTATCGAAGGAATGTAATGCATAAACTTTTTCTAAATCTCGAATGTATGCACCATTCTCAGCAACATAGATAGTATCTGGATACTTTTTGAAAAATGATTTTAATTGAAAGTATTGATTACCACTTGCAACAACCCATTTAATATTTTGTGATGTTATTTTTTTATGAATCTCAGCAAATTTCCCTTCGTCGTAAGTCATATCATCACGTAAAAAAGTTCCATCCATATCAGTAGCAAATAATTTTATCATTTAAAATAACTCCTAAGTTAAGTTTATTACCCAAAATTTTATCATATCCACTTATTTTTTCTAGCAATATATAGAGCTTCAATTCTAGAACGTGTACCTGTTTTACTTAGAATTGAAGAAATATAATTTCTGACGGTTCCATCTGAAAGAAAAACTTTTTTTGCAATTTCTTGACTGCTCAGTCCTAAATCAATTTGCTTTAAGATATCTATTTCTCTGTTTGTTAATGGATTCTTTTCGGAAGTTAAAATGCTAGTTACCAGTTCTGGAGCAAAAATTGTTTTTCCGTCTAAAACTTCTTGAATGGTTTCAATTAATTCGTCAGTTGGACTATCTTTTAATAAGTATGCATTTACTTTGGCGGATACGGCTTGTTCAAAATAACTGGCTTGAGCAAACGTCGTAAGAATAATGACTTTAACATTTTGCTTGATGATCCTTAATTGAGAAGCAATTTCCAGACCAGACATCTTAGGCATTTCAATATCTAAAATCGCTATATCAGGTTGTAACTTAATTATATCTTTTAGTGCTGATTCGCCATTCGTTGCTGTACCGATGACTTCTATGCTATCTTCAAGATTTAATAGAGTCGATAGGGCAGTATTTAACATTTCTTGATCTTCTGCTAGATAAACTGTAGTCATTATTTACTCCTTAGGAACTTTAATTGAAATTGTTGTTCCTTTTTTTGATTGAATTTCTAAGGTTCCTTTAATGTCCTCAATTCTCTGACTCATTCCTTGGATTCCGAAGGCGTTTTTTCTAATTTTCGAGTATCCAACCCCATTATCTGAAATTGTTAAATAAAAATGCTTGTTGTCTTCGTTGAATTGAAAAAATACATAATCTGCCATGCTATGACGAATTATATTGGTCGAAGCTTCCTTTATTACTGATGCAAGAATATTTTGAATATCTTTTGGCCAATGTTCGGAAATATCTTCATTATCAGAACTTAGATGTATTTTAACTGTTTGTAGGTTATTTTCTTCCTCAATCATTGCAGCGGCAATAGTTTTTTCATTTAAATCAGCTACAATTTGTCTAACTAGAGTTAAATTCTCTCGTGAAGTTTTAGCAATGTCTTTTAGTTCAGAGTGAGCTTGTTCAACATTTTTATCGATCAATTTATCAGCTAATTCCGTTTTAAGAGTTATTAATGAAAATGATTGTCCAAGATTATCATGTAGATCCTTTGCAATTCTAGAACGTTCATTTTGTCTGATAATTGATTCCAAACGTTTATTATTTTGGTTTAATGAGGCAAGCCTTCTATAGGAATTACTAAGTGATCTAGCAGCAAAAGGTGAACCAACTGCAAAAGTGATTGTAACAATAACACCAAAACTATCGTAACGATTAAAATGGTAAATCATATTGAATCCAAGGGGTATAGTGATTAGTATTAAATAAATAAGGGTGTAAAAATGGAATCTTTTTTGAGTGATTTTAACAGAACCTATTTCCCATGCCGTAAAAATAAATAGGGTACTCATATCGTGAGTAAAGCTAAAATAAATAGCTAAAATAAGCTGACCAATAATATCAAATGTTAGTAATGGCTGATTTTCGTAACCATCACGATATAATTTTAAAAATATTATGATCAAAAAAAGAGAAAACCAGTCAAAATTTCCGTTATTAAATAACATTTGACTGGTAAGGATAATTAATGATAGTGTCCAAAAGTATGGCATGAAACCAAAACGTTTTGGAAACAATATCTGTTCTTTGAAGAATTTTTTCATTATGTTAATTCCTTATGTCTAAATCTTGTTAGGATAAATGTAAAAGTAATTATTATTAGTAACCAAATAGTTAAACCCAAAATTTGATTTATACTTATACCTTTATTATAAAGTATAGACTTATCAATAGACGAAAGCTCGAAAGTAGGAGTTAATTTACCAAAAATTTGTAGCCATTTTGGCATCATGTCAATGGGCCACCATAAACCACTAATCATTGCTAAAGGAAATACTATTAGATTATTTAGCAAGTTTATCGTGTTTGAATTTTTGAATAGTGAGATAAGAATACCTACAAAAATCAATGGAATTGTTCCCAAAAGGTTGACTGTCATAATGATCAACCATGTGACAATGTTTAATGAAATATGATTAATTACTATACCTATTAGAATGATTGCTATTGAGGATATAACATTTAAGAACATAAAAATGATAATTAGTGAAAGATAGTATTGCCATCTGGGAAGAGGTGTTAGTTTCGTAAATAGATCGAAGTGACTAGTGTGATCTTCCAATAATGTATTTGATACTGTGATGACAGAACCTAAAAGACAACTATAAATAATCATACTTATAAGGTAGTTGGTATTCCAAATTTTTAAATTAGCCTTAGAGATACCTGAAGTCAGCACTTTTGTATACAACAAGTAAAAGATGATTGGTAACATCATGTCAAACAAAAAGAAACGTTTGTTTCTTAAAATTATTCTTGTAAAATTTAACCTTACTTGGTAATTAAATTTAGTCATTTTTTTTACCTTCTTCAAAAGAATTAAATAGTGAGTCTAATGAGTTTTGATGTACTTTTAGATTAGTTACTCCCTTTAAATAGGGACTTAACTCTTGCATTAATAGTTCAGGATCAGATGTTATCAATTGATAATGAGTACCAAAATGATTTAATTTTTTGAGATTTGTTAGATTTCCGAAAACATCTAATATGTTGCTATCAAATTCGATTAGACTTTGCCCTTGTAGTAAACGAAGTTGTGCAATTGAGTCATCGAATTTAATTTGGTGGTCTTTTAATATAATGATTCTGTCAGCAACATTCTCCAGTTCTTCTAAATAATGACTAGTTACGAAAATAGTTTTACCTTGCTTTTTTAATTGAAGGATTTCTTGCCAAAAATCAATTCTACTTTTACTATCCATTCCAGATGTAGGCTCGTCTAAAAATAATAATTCTGGGTCACCAGCAATGGCTAAAGAAAATGCTAGGTGACGTTTTTGACCACCTGATAATTGTGACATTTTTGAATGTTCGAATTGCTTTAAATCTGATATTTCGATTAGCTTTTGATATGTTTTGGGTGTTTTATAATAACTGCGCGTTAATTCAATTATTTCTTTTACTGTTATACGGGTAAGAGTAATATTATCTTGCATCATTACGCCAATATGTTCTTTAGGATGTTTTGAATTTGGAAATATACTGATTGAACCGGAATCGTGACTTATCAAGTTGAGCATTATATTAATTAAGGTAGTTTTTCCCGCACCGTTTTTTCCTAACAGTGCTATGATTTGTCCGCTTTGAATCGTTAGATTAATATCATTTAGAATTGTGTTTTGATTATACTTTTTACTTAAATGTTCAACGGTAATAATATTTTCCATAATTATTACCTCCTTTAATTGATAACTAAATTTTAAGGCGATTGAACATTGTGGGGTAGTAAGTAATGTCACAATATAATATGACAAATGTCATAAAAAATAGACTACATTAAAAATGTAGTCTATTCTTGCGTATTAAGTATTTTTAACAGATCATCATAACTAGAAATCTGTTTTATTTTTTCTTTTGGGGTGTTATGGAATATCTTATATAGGTAACTAAATATTTGACGAGATTCTTCTTCTTGATCATTTATCACAACATTTAAGATTAAGTTGATTAAATTATTGTTTAAATTTACAGGGTTATCTAACTTTATCGCAAATATATTACCAAATTTAATATTGGCAGTAGCGTGGGGAACTGCAATTACACCGTCTATTATAAGTTGATTACCAGCTTCCTCACGATTGATCAAGGTTTGAATTAAATCATCTGATAAGAGATCTCTGTTCTTAAATTCGGATAGACCAATCTTTAAATTGCTTAAGTAATTTCCATTGCTATTAGCAAGATTTAGATAGTTATTTGGCGTCAAAATATTACTTAAATTCTTATTGATGTAGTAATTACTTGTGATTCTCTTTAAATAGGATATGTGTTGTTGATTGATAATTCCGTTGATAGAAATATCAAATTGTCCAGAATCACCTCGATTGGGTCCGTTCATAATGCTTATATCATAATGATTTGTTTTTACAAACTTTTCAAATTCATCTTTTGAGTAGACACTTTTAAGATTGATATTATTGATATTTTCTAAAAGAATATTCTCGTTGATATTGGCAATTGAACGTTGGTAAGTGTACATCAGTATTTTAATGTTTTTATCTTCAGACATTATGTCCATAGCTCTTACGACATATAGACCAATATATTCATCATTGATGGAAATATCAGGTATTTTGTTTTCGATAGTTTTTCTAAAGTCATTAGCTAGATCAAAAGCAAAAGGATTCTTTATTTTGATATCTTTTATTTGTTTGATAAGAGACGCTGATATGAAAGTAGGGAACAAGTTATTACGGCATAAGTGTTCTGTAATATCCGTTACTAAAGTAGTTTCATCTAAACGTAATCCATATTTGTTAGTTACTTTTCTTAAAACTTCTTTGATGAATGAGGTATTTAGTTTGTTTAGTGTTTCTATTTTATCTAAATAAAAGTCCTGTGTATCTTCAACTTTACAAATATTTAATGCAATAAGTTGTGCTGTGATCTGCTTTGATACAAGGTACTTATTCACTTCTGGCGGGATATATTGCTTATTCTTTTCAATTATCTTATTAATGGTAGGTAAGTCTAATTCAGGTATATTCTGAATGAACTTGGGATTATTGAAAATTAAATAAGCTAATAAATCTACTTCAGTTATTTTTTTGAATTCAATTTGATAGCCTTTACCTATTTTTGAAACTATATTGATAAATCCGTGGTAACGATTATTCAATCTTTCAACTGTATTAGTCACTTCTCTTTTGGAAAGGTAAGTCTCGGCCATTAGATTGTCTATACTTTTATTTTTTAAGATTAATAATTTAAATAAAAAAGTTTGATCGTCAATTTCAAATTGTTCAATTAAAGATTGAAATTCTCGGTAATTTTTAATTACCATGTGGTATTTGCTACTAGATTTTATCTGAGCAATTGATCTCTCGATTAGATATTGATTAATTTCGTTAATGTCACGAATGATAGTTCTGCGTGAACTATTTACTTTTTCGGCCAATTCGGTCCCCGTATAATCATCATTCCAAAGTAAAATTAAAATTTGTATTTGACGAACATTTAACATATTAACTGCGAATGCCCAACTCCATTCGCTTCAAACCCTCCTCTAGTTTGATTTTAGGACAGGCGATATTCATCCTTAAATAATTACTATCTCCATATGTTGTACCAGGCATTATGCCAACTTTACCTTTATTAATTAGTTTGTCCTGTAGTTCATCCATTGAAATATTCAACTTAGAAACGTCCATCCATGCTAAGTAGGTTGCTTGTGGTATTTTGAAACTTATCATAGGAAACTTTTCTTTGAGAAACTTATCAATGATCATAAAATTTTCATGAAGGTAAGGTACCAGTTGGTCTACGTATTCAACACCTTCTTCACTATATGCTGCCATTTGTGCATACATCCCTAATATACTTACTGATGATAAAGCATTTTTATCTTTTAATTCAACTAAAAAGGCATTTTTTAATTCTTCATCGGGAATAAATGTATAAGAACCTATTAAACCAGGAGTGTTAAAGGTTTTTGAACCGGAAGAACAAATAACGACATTTTTTTGAGTGATATTTGTGATAGGGATGTATTTTGATCCAGGATAAACAATATCTTTGTGAATATCGTCAGAAATGACAAAGACTTTGTATTTGTCACAGATTTGCGTAATTCTTTCCAATTCCTCTTTAGTGAATACTTTACCAGTTGGATTATGTGGATTTGTTAAAAGAAAAATCTTGGTCTGTTTTTGTGATATTACTGCTTCAAAAGAATCCCAATCTATCTTATAGCCGGATTGGGCACTACCTAACCTTATTGGTATTAACATGCGGTTGTTTTGCTCAATTACTTTATAAAAGGCATCATACATTGGTGTGAATGTCGCTACAGCCTCATTTTCATTTGATAGTAAACGAATAAATGTTGCAACACTGAAAATAACACTAGGACTATATACGATCCACTCTGGGTCTATTGTTGCTTGATCTCTTTTCTCATACCAACAGGTAATACTGTTTTTATAGTCATCGTGGTTCCATCGTGAATAGCCATAAATGGGATGTTCAATACGTTTCTTTATGGCAGTTTGTACAGATTCAGGAACCGGAAAATCAGTGTCTGAAATAGAGAAGGGGAGAATATCATTTCTTCCAAAGCGGTCAGCGATGTAATCCCATTGTGTACTGTAAGTATTTTTACGATCAATAACATTATCAAAATTATATTTCATAAGTTTTTCCTTTCAAAAAAGGGGATGTGACATAGTCATTCCCCTTTTTTAGTTTCCAAATTTTTATTGACTAAACGTGTCACAAAAGGCTGCAACCTACACATAGCTACGAACCACGAATGATTGATGGTGCTAATCATTCGTGCCTCTAGACTATGCTCCGGTGGCAAACCACCTTTTGTCACACTCTCTTCAAATTTAAGCGGCTTTTGCTTCTTTTGCGGCTTGTTTTTTAAGCCAGTGACTCTTGAAAGTAATAATGAATAGTACATTTAGAGCTAATCCAACAGCAACACATAAGTAGAACCAATACCATGGTGATTCTAGACCTATTAGTGGATCAAAGATACCAATACCAGGAGCTGTTCTTTCAACGTTTAAGAAAATTGTTAAAGCACCTGTGATACCTCCAGCCAAAGTGTTAGCTGTAATCATTGGAAGTGGTGCGGCTAGTGCATAAGGGATAGCTGGTTCTGTAGCAACAGTCATACCAACTAAGAAAGCTGACCAAGAAGCGGCTCTTTCTTGTTTTGAGAAAATTGATGGTTTGATCCAAGTTGCAATAGCAGCGGCCATTGGTGGAAGTAAAGTTACAACACCAACAATACCGTACCAGTTGAATACGTGTGAACTAAGTAGTGAAAAACTAAAGAACCAAGCTGTTTTGTTGATAGGACCACCCATATCAAAGGCTAACATTGCTCCAACTATGAATCCACCAAGGACTTTCATTGAAGTTGGGATGTTTTGTAGGAATGTTAACATAACACTCATTAACCAAGCCATTGCTGGACCGAGTAAGAAGTAAGTTAGTAATCCGAAGACTAATAGTGTAACAAATGGAATGATCATGTATCCTAATACTGATTGGAAATTCTTACCTAGTTTAAGTTTCTTGAAGTATTTAACAAAATAACCAACAGAAAGACCGATAACGATAGCACCTAAGAAACCGGCACCAGATTTAGTACCAAGTAGTTCATTATCATTTGCTAAAAATGTAACTAAGAAAGCTGGAGCAAAAGCAGGCTTATCAGAAATTGCATAAGCAATATAGGCACCCATGATGGGAATCATGAATTGAAAGCCTAAATTACCAATGCTAGTAATGATCCAGGCTATTGAAGGAGAAGTCCCTTTTCCTAGAGGAGTATTTGGCATTCCAAATTGTACCATCATGCTACCAATAGCAATTAAAAGACCACCACCGATAACGAATGGTAATGCGGCCGATACACCGGCCATTAAGTAGCTCATAACACCTTCAGTAACTTTTTCTTGGTCAGAACCTAATTTAACTTTAGAAGCTGAAAGTACGTGAGCGTTACCTTCCAAGTCATCAAATAATGTATCAATATGTTTTAAAGCTTCAGATACAGGTAATTCAACAACTTTCTTTTGATTAAATCTTTCTTTATCATGATCTGTCAATCCTTTTCCGATTGCTAGGATAACGTAATCAGCTTCAGAAATTTGTTCAGGAGTTAATTTGTTTTCAACACCGCTGGCACCTTGTGTTTCCACATGTACTTCATAGCCAAGTGATTTTGCTTTTTCTTCAATAGCTTCGGCTACCATATATGTGTGAGCAATGCCGGCAGGACAGTTTGTAACAGCTACTATCTTTGTCATAAGATCACCTCATTAATTATTAACTATGTTATTTATTGCATCGAATACTTCGGTTTCTGAACCATTCTTTAATATTTTTACAAAATCTTTGTGAACCAATTTACGACTAAGCTTTGCTAATAATTTCAAATGTTCGTCTGCTTGGTCATCGGGAACTAATAAACTAATAAATGTATTTACGGGTTTGCCGTCAAGTGAGTCCCATTCAATATCTGAACTGCTACGGCCAAATAAAATTGTTGCACTTTTAATGTTATTTGAAAGTGCATGTGGGATAGCAACTCCATTGCCAAAACCAGTTGTTGACTCTTCTTCACGTTCTAGGTAATCTTTAACTAATTCAGACTTATCATTAATTATATTTATGTTAAATGCTAAGTCTGCTAACGATTCCATTATTTCTTTTTGGGTTGAACCTTCTAGGTTCATGTTTATGTGATTGATTTCAAAAATACTCATATGTCTTGGCTCCTTTGTTTGTTCTATTTGATTTCAAATACATTGTATGAGAAAACGGTTACATTTTTAATGTGCAAATTGTCACTAAGGTGTGACAAAGGAATTTTGTTAGTTGCTACTGTCAAAATTATGAAAAGTCTTCCTATTACTGGTAGAATAGAGAAGCAAATAAAAAAAGAATATGGTGAATTATGGAACTAAAAGATATGTATGGGAATGTACTTGTCGGTACAGTTACAGACTTAAATAAAGATGAAGCTTTTGTTCAAATCGAAGGTAATACTTTTGCTTTGAAGTTAAGTGAATTAAATGAGATCCCTGAATTAGGGGATGAGATGGCTGGTTTTGTGTATGAAAATCAGTCTCGTAAAAATCGTATGACTACTAATCTTCCAGGTGTTTTACAAGGTGTTTGGGATTTTGCAAAAGTAACCGAGGTCAGAACGGATCTTGGTGTTTTTGTAGATATTGGATTAGACGATAAAGATATTGTTGTTTCGTTAGATGATCTACCATTAGAGCACTCCGAATGGCCCAAAAAGGGAGATACACTAATGGTTAAACTAGTTATAGACCACAAGGGACGTTTATGGGGAAAATTAGCTGATTTAAATATTTATATGCAATTAATGCGTAGTGCTAATTTGGAAGACAAAAATAAAAATAAAGAAGCTACTGTTATAGCTATTAGAAATTCTGGTACTTTCGTCATTACAGAAGATTATTATCTAGGGTTCATTCATCAAAATGAACAAGATGGACCAATGCATATCGGCCAACATGTCACAGCGCGTGTAATTGGATCAAGTCATAGAAGATTGAATCTATCAATGAAACCTCGTGCTTATGAAGAAATAAGCCCTGATGCTCAAATGATTATGGCTGTTTTGGAACATGCTAGAGACGGTAAAATTCCATATACAGATAAAAGTGATCCAGATTCAATTCGTGAGTATTTTGGTATTAGTAAAGGTAGTTTTAAGCGTGCTTTAGGTAACTTGATGAAGCAAGGTAAAATTGAACAAAAAGATGGTTATACTTATTTAAAGTAGGGTGATTATTTGGATAAAACACTAAAAAATCAAGCTATGTTAGATGCTTTGAATGATTATTCGCGTTTCTTACGATTAGATCGTGGTCTTTCGAAAAATACAATTATTTCATATCATCAAGATTTATATGAGTACAGTTGTTATTTGGAAAAGAACAATATAAGCAGTTACCCTAAAGATCATTTTTTAGTGACTAATTTTTTTGTCGACCAAGACAAACAAAAAAAGTCCAAAACATCTCAAATGAGAATGTTTTCGGCTTTAAAAAAATTCTATCAGTGGTTAGAACTGACGGATAAAATCGAAAGTAATCCGATGAATGAGTTGGATGCTCCTAAAAAGGGCTCTCATTTACCGGTTGTTTTGTCGATGGATGAAGTTGATTCATTAATAGAATCACCTGATATTTCTATGCCTCTAGGTGTACGTGATCGGGCCATATTTGAAGTGATGTACGCAACTGGATTACGTGTAAGTGAACTGGTCAACCTTTCGATGGATGATCTTCATTTGGATCTTGGTCTTATTAAAACCTTGGGAAAAGGTGATAAAGAAAGACTTTTACCAATTGGAGATACTGCTATTAAATGGTTAAATAAGTATTTTGATGAGACTAGAAATCAATTAGTGGATAAATATGGAGCTCAAAAAGAAGTTTTTTTGAATTTTCGTGGCAAAAAGTTAACTCGTCAATCCATTTGGAGAATGATAAAAAAATATATTCAAAAAGTTGGTATTAAAAAAGATGTTACACCCCATACATTGAGACATTCTTTTGCAACTAATCTCTTGGAAAATGGAGCTGATCTTCGGGTAGTACAAGAGTTACTCGGACATTCAGATATTTCTACAACGCAAATTTATACGCATATTAATAAAACGCAAATGAAACAAGTTTACAATAGAGCGCATCCACGGGCTTAATTGGAGGAATTATGCTAAATAAATATAGTGATGAAAATAAGAAGATAGCTATGGGATTCCTTTCATATATTCCGGATTTAAAAGATATGGATAATATGGAACAGGAACTTAGATTGTATGCTGAAGATGATAATCGACAATTATATTTATGGAAGAGTAACCTTGAAGATTACTCTGGAATAGTTGCTTTGTCTTTTTCTGAGCATACGGTCTTTGTTGAGTATATTTCTTTAAATCCTTCATATCGCTCTCAAAGTAATATGTATAAAATATTGGATGAAATTCAGCAAAAATTTTCTAATCAAACTATTCTCGGTAATTTTAATCTTGTAAAATTGATCAAAGGCTGGCACAATAAGCAAGCTGAGGAAGTGTCTGAAGAAGAATGAAAAAATTGAACTTGATTTTGACCGATTTTGAAGGTCCAATTGATTTATTATTACATCTTATTAAAGAATCTAAAATTGATATTTACGATATTCCAATTGCACAGATAACACAGCAGTACTTGGACTATCTTAATAAGATGAAAGTTTTAGAGTTAGATATTGCCGGAGATTACTTAGTAATGGCTTCTACACTCATGTCTATTAAAAGTAAAATGTTACTTCCAAAGGCACCTGATGAATTTGATGATGATGAATTAGAAATGGATGATCCAAGAGATCAATTGGTTTCTCAGTTATTGACTTATCAAACATTCAAACGTGTTTCTGAATATTTTTCCGAAAAGGAAAAAATACGTAGGTTGTCATTTGATAAAGATGTAAGTATTTCGCAAATTCCGGTTGAGAAATTTTTATTACCAGATTCAATAGCTTTAGATGATTTAAAAGAGACCTATATGGATCTTTTGATCAATCAGAATAATCGTCAGCCACAGACTGAAATTATCCAGAACGAAACATTATCTATTGAAGATGCAGAAGAAAATATTTTGCAAAAATTAACTACAGTTAAAAAAACTAACTTTCAATCACTTTTGAAACTTCATAATGATATTGAAGAAGTTGTTACTAATTTTATGGCTATTTTAGAAATGGTCAGGAAGCAACAGGTTTTAGCAATACAAGATGGATATCAAAGTGATTTATTTATTGAATTGAGGAATTAAATGTGTATCAAGCTAAAATTATGGCTTTGCTTTTTGTAGCAGGTGATCAAGGTATTAAAGAAAAAGATTTAGCTGAATTATTAGAAATCGATCGTGCAGCATTAAGGCAAAGTATTGAACAATTGAAGATTAAGTTAATGAGTGATCAAGATTCTGGTATTATGCTTTTTCAATACAATACTTCATATAAGTTGATAACAAAAAGCGAATATAGCGAATTGTTGACAAAGTATTTTAAGACAGGTTTAGGTACAAAACTAAGCCAAGCTGCTTTAGAAGTATTATCGATAATTGCTTATCGTCAACCAATTACAAGAATTGAAGTTGATGAAATTAGAGGTGTACAAAGTTCAGGTAGTATAAATACTTTGTTGGCTCGCAAGTTGATCAAAGAAGATGGGAAAAAAGATGTTATCGGTCATCCCAATCTTTATGTTTTGACAGATGAATTTTTTGATTATTTTGGAATAAAGAGTATTGAAGAACTTCCTAAAATTGAAAAGTTTGAAGATTATAAAGAGGAATAATAAATGGTAGAAACCAATAAAGTAAGATTACAAAAGGCTATGGCAGACGCTGGTATAGCTTCAAGAAGAAAATCAGAGGAATTAATTGCTGGTGGACATGTTTTAGTTAACGGTAAAGTAGTTAAGGAAATGGGTGTTAAAGTTGATCACCACGATAAAATAGAAGTTGATGGTGTTCCTATTCATAACGAAAAGAAACGTTATATTTTGATGTATAAACCTAGAGGAGTCATTTCCGCGGTTAAAGATGATAAGGACCGTAAAGTTATTACAGATTTATTGGAAGAAGACTTTAGAGAACGTGTTTATCCAGTAGGTAGATTAGATTATGATACTTCAGGATTGATCATTTTAACTAATGATGGTGATTTTGCCAACAAATTAATGCATCCTAAATATCATGTCGAAAAAACTTATGTTGCTAAAATAAAGGGCATTTTAGCACTCGAAGAAATAAAAAAACTAGAGCGTGGGATGAAGCTTAAAGATTTCAAGACGTCACCAGCTAAAGTTCAAGTAATGTCTAAAGATATGAAAAAAGGAACTTCAATTGTTAAGTTAGTTATTCATGAAGGACACAATCATCAAGTTAAGAATATGTTCGCAGCTGTGGGTCATCCAGTTATTAAATTATCTCGTGAAAAATATGGCTTTTTGACTCTAGATGGCCTCGTATCAGGTAAATATCGTGATCTTACAAGACAAGAAGTCGCTAAGTTGAAAGATAGGAAATAATTTGTTATAGTTAGTTTGTTAAAAATTTAATAAGTTGGTTTTCAGGGCAGGGTGAAATTCCCGACCGGCGGTATAGTCCGCGACCCAGGTTTTCCTGGTTGATTGGGTTTAATTCCCAAACCGATAGTAAAGTCTAGATGAAAGAAAACAGATTAGGTCTGTTTTGGTGTGCCCAAAATAGGCCTATTTTCTTTGGAAATCGGCAAGGAAGGTTGATTTTATGGGAAAGAGTACTTATAAGTTTCAAGAAATGGTAACTATATCTATTTTTGCGGCATTTGCGGCAATAATTATGTTTTTCGAATTCCCGGTATTACCATGGTTCCCATTCTTGAAAGTTGATTTAAGTGATATAGTCACAATAATTGGAACGATTTTTTATGGACCTGTTGGGGGAAGCTTGATTGCTTTGATCAAGGCTTTAGTACATTGGTTGGTAACCGGATCAGGAGTTGCTGGAATAATTGGAAATGGTGCTAATGTAATTGGAGCAATTGCTTTGTTACTACCATTTGGTTACTTCTGGAAGAGAAGTAATAAGACAATGGCAATTATTACCGGTACTATTTCGATGACGGTCGTAATGTCAGTTTTGAATTATTTTGTTATTATGCCACTTTATATTAATGTAATCGGCATGCAACTAAATATGAGTTTGGCAAAATATGTAGCAACTGGAGTTATTCCATTTAATATCGTTAAGTCATTGATCATTTCAGTTGGTGTTTTAGTTGTTTATCCGCGTCTAAAGGGTCATTTTGTTAATAAAACTGTAAACTAGTGATTCTTTAGAAATCTTTAAAGAATAAATTGTAATTTTTATGATATGCTTTAAGGGGTAGAAATTAGGAGGTTGGTTTTCAATGGCCGAGAACAACAAAAATAACACTTCTGGTGAAAATATCCCCAATTCAACTGCTGGATTAGAAGGATCAGTTAGTCAAGAAGATTTAAAGAAATATCATTTGATTCCATCAGATGATAATGAAAATATTCAAGATAATCAAAATGTAGAACAATATCAAAATGAACCGGTTCAAGACAATCAAGATAAACAAGAACCTGTTGCTCCAGTTATTCCTGTATCTTCAAATGATGATCACTTGCATAGAAGTCAGGCAGAACCTGATCATTTGGAACAATCTGAAGAGTCACAAGAAATACCACAGGAACAACCAGATCAAAATCAATACGATCAAATTGAGTCGGAACCAAAGGATCAAGAGCAAGATTTAAATTCTAATCCGGTCGAACCTGAATCAAATCAACCTGAGGAAGCTGAATCAAAAGAAGAAGCTAAGCCTTGGGAAAAGAGCTTTGATGATGATAATGATGAAAGTGGCCATGTTTCAAGAGCTGTAAGTAAGAAAAAGCAACGTGGAAATCATACTTTAGTAACTACTTTAGTTATTGCTCTGATTGTAATTATGTTTGCACCAGTTGTTATTAATGCGATGCATAGTAACAGTGGTGGTGATTTAGATAGTACTCAATCTGAGAAGTCTGTTGAAAGTAAAGATAAGAGTTCAAAGAAAAAGGCTAAGCCTAAGAAAAAGAAGAGCGACACTAATAAGTCATCAGAAAAGAAGACTACTAAGAAGAAGTCAAATTCTGAGACTGATAATGATGCCAATACTTCTAACGATACATCTAATCAATCAACTGATTCAGACAGTCAAGATACTACAACAACTGATAATTCAGCAAATCAAGCAACTACTGGTACTGCTTCAAATAATAACGGTGGAAATGCTAATTCTGGTACACAATCAGATACATCACAATCACAAAGTAACAATACTAGTTCAACCAATGATTCTTCAGCATCAGCATCTACTTATACAGTAAAAGCCGGTGATAATTGGTTTAGAATTGCTTATAATAATAATATGACTACTGCTCAATTGAAGGGCTTAAATGGTGGAGTTTCTACTTTGACACCAGGTACAACATTAAGATTAAAATAGAAGTTTAAGAAGGGTCTTGGACATTAAATTGTCGGGCCCTTTTGTTAAGGAGAGAACTATTAATGCAAATTGCTATCGATGGACCGGCTTCAGCTGGTAAGAGTACTATTGCTAAATTAATTGCTAAAAATCTAAATTTTGTTTATTGTGATACAGGAGCAATGTATAGAACTGTCACTTTACTTGCAAAAAAGAATCAATTAGATTATGGTGATGAGTCAGGTATTTTAAATTTAATGCGTGATCATAAAATTTATTTTGTTAACAAAGAAGATGGACAACATGTCTTCTTGGATGATGAGGATGTATCAGATGTTATCCGTACCGAAGAAATCACTAATAACGTTTCTCAAGTTTCAGCTATTAAAGAAGTAAGAACACAATTAGTTGAAATGCAACGTAAAATGGCTGACAATACTAATATTGTCATGGATGGCCGTGATATTGGTACAACTGTTTTACCAAATGCTGAAGTAAAAATATTTTTAATTGCCAGTGTTTCGGTTCGTGCTCAAAGAAGATTCAAAGATAATCAAGAACGTGGAATTGATGTTCCATTAACACAATTAGAAGACGAAATAGCTACTCGTGACTATAAAGATTCGCATCGTGAGATTTCTCCGTTGAAAAAAGCGGATGATGCAATTGAAGTAGATACTTCTAATATGACGATTGAACAAGTAGTTGACCGTGTAACAGAAATTGTTAATGAAAAAAAGTAAAATTTTAAAATAAGAGGAGGTAGGTTTATGGCTGTTCCTGTAGTTGCATTAGTAGGACGTCCTAATGTTGGTAAATCAACGATTTTTAATCGTATTATCAATGAACGTCTATCTATTGTTGAAGATACACCAGGTGTTACTAGAGATAGGATTTATGCTAGAGCAAGTTGGCTTGGAAAAGAGTTTAGATTGATCGATACCGGTGGTATTGATATGAGTGGTGAACCATTGACTGTTCAAATCAAGAACCAGGCTGAAATTGCAATTGATGAAGCTGATGTTATTGTCTTTATCGTAAATGGTCAAAATGGTGTTACAAAAGAGGATGAGGATGTTGCTAAAATACTTTACAGAACTAAAAAACCTGTAGTTTTAGCAGTTAACAAAGCCGATAATCCCGAACAACGTCAAAATATATATGACTTTTATACTTTAGGCTTTGGTGATCCAAATCCAATTTCTGGTGCTCAGGGTACCGGTGTTGGTGATCTTTTAGATGAAATAGTTCATGCGTTTCCAGCTGATGCCAAGCATGAAGAAGATGAATCTGTTAAATTCAGTTTTATTGGACGTCCTAATGTTGGTAAATCCTCATTAGTTAACGCTATCCTTGGTGACGAGCGAGTTATCGTTTCAAATATGGAAGGTACTACTCGTGATGCGGTAGATACTAAGTATCATGATGAAAAATTGGATAAAGATTTTACTATTATTGATACTGCTGGTATTAGAAAACGTGGTAAAGTTTATGAGAATACTGAAAAGTACTCTGTTTTGAGAGCTTTAAGTGCAATTGATAAATCCGATGTTGTTTGTGTTGTTTTAAATGCTGAAGAGGGTATTCGTGAACAAGATAAGCGTGTTGCGGGTTATGCACATAATGCTGGTAAAGGTGTAATTATTGTAGTTAATAAGTGGGATGCCTTGAAAAAGGATACTCATACAATGAAAGATTTTGAAAATCAGATCAGAACTGAGTTCCAATATCTCTCATATGCTCCAATTCTTTTCACTTCTGCGGTTAAAGGCCAAAGATTGGATCAAATTCCAGAATTGGTTTCAAAAGTTTATGACAATCGACAAAGAAGAATTCAATCTGCCATTCTTAATGACTTATTGTTGCGTGCAACTTCTATTGCACCAACACCAGTTGTTAACGGTAAAAGATTGCGTATTTATTACATGACACAAGTGGCGGTTCAACCACCAACATTTGTTGTGTTTGTTAATGATAACGAATTATTGCATTTCTCATATGAACGTTTCTTAATTAATCAATTAAGAGACACATTTGACTTTGAAGGAACACCTATTAAAATCTTGCCTAGAAAGCGTAAATAATCCTTAATTGACGCTAATTTGGAAGATTTTAGGCCAATATTTTAAATAAATTTAGAATTCGCCCATTTTAAGGGGTTAAAACTTGCCACAGCCTTGGTGCTATGGTATTTTGAATAATGGAATGATGAACACAGTCGTCGTTCATGTGTTCTAAATTATTTATACAAATCTCCGGAGGTATTATGTATGGCAAATAAAGCAGAACTTATTGATAGTGTTGCAAGTAAAACAGGTTTAACAAAGAAAGATGCAACTTCAGCAGTTGATGCTGTTTTTGAATCAATCCAAGAAAACTTATCAGAAGGTAACAAAGTTCAACTAATTGGCTTTGGTAACTTTGAAGTACGTCAACGTGCAGCTCGTAAGGGTCGCAACCCACAAACTGGTGAAGAAATTAAGATTCCTGCAAGCAAGGTTCCTGCATTCAAACCAGGTAAGGCTTTGAAAGATTCAGTTAAATAGTTATTTTTGGGGGCGGTCGATTGACCGTCTTTTTTATGTTTAAAATTATGGAGGTAAATTTGTGAGTAAAGCAAATGAAGTAATTGAAAATATTGATGCGGGTGATTTTAGTGATGTAGATGGCCTCATCCAATCATCAATTGAACAAGACGACGACCAAACACAATTTTCTTTAGCAGAGACATTACTTAGTAGAGGGCTCTCAGTTCAAGCTAGAGTAGTTTATGAAGCATTATTAGTACATTATCCAGATGAGGGGCAAATCCTCTCTAGGCTTGCTGAAATTGCTGTTTCAGATGGTGATTCTGATAAAGCCTTGGATTATATAACAAAAATCGAACCTGATGATGATGCTTATGCTGAAAGTTTGCTAGTTTCAGCTGATATATATCAATCACAAGGATTGTACGAGGTTAGTGAGCAAAAGCTTTTAACTGGAATTAGAGAGTTTCAAGATGAAGATGTTTTCAAGTTTGCTCTAGCGGAATTGTATTTTGATGAAAATAAGTTTGATAAAGCATTGGTTTACTACGATATTTTGTTAGATGCAGGTATCGACAACTATTCAGGAATTTCAATAGTTTTGCGTAAAGCTAGTTCTTTAGCCGGAACTGGTGAATACGAAGCAGCAATTTCAGAATTTGAACAACTAAATGCTATTGAATTGAATGAAGATGCTCAATATCAATTAGGATTTTTATATAATCAAGTAAAAGATTATAATAAGTCTGTTAAAGTTTTAGAAAAATTGCTTGAAATAAACCATGATTATCCAACCGCATATAGCATTTTAGCTGATGATTATTTAAATCTTAAGAGAAATGAAGACGCCTTTAAGTATGCACAATTAGGACTGAACTTGAATGAGTTAGACGAAAATCTCTATATGATTGCTTTTGAAGCTGGAACATCAGAGAATCTTTCTGAATCTTTGAGTTTAATTGAAACTGGTATTAAGAAGGTTGAGAATCCTTTACCATTAATAATTAAACTAAGTGACTTTTATATTACTAGAGGTCAATTCAAAAATAATCTCGATCTGCTTGATGGAAGAGACTTAGCAAACAATCCTAAGTTAACTTGGAATTTAGCAAAATCATATTATGAAACAGATAATCAAAAGTTAGCCCAAGACAATATTTTGTTAGTATTCGATGAATTTAAGGATAATCTTGACTACTTGTCTGATGTCATTGAGATTTTACGCAGCAGCGGAGATAAACAAGTTCTTAAGGTTGCGGTTAAGATGTATTTGAAACTTGAACCAGACAATATTGATATGCAAGAATTATTAGAACAGATTTAAAAAAGGTGAGGTATTTTTATGCGTATGAAAGAACTTCCTGCAGACTTTAAAAGAGCTCTGCCAGTCTTAAAAGAAATTGAACAGGCCGGATATGAGGCCTATTTTGTCGGCGGAAGTGTACGCGACCATATTTTAGGTCTACCAATTCATGATGTGGATATTGCTACAAGTGCCTATCCAGAAGAAATAAAAGAGATCTTTAAACATACAGTTGATACTGGTATCCAACATGGGACGGTCACTGTACTTTTTGGCGGTTCATCTTATGAAATAACGACTTTTAGGACCGAATCGGGTTATCAAGATTATAGACGACCTGATGAGGTTACTTTTGTGCGTTCATTAGAAGATGATTTAAAAAGGCGTGACTTTACAATCAATGCGTTAGCTTTAGATCGTAATGGTGAAGTTATTGACAAATTTGACGGTTTAAAGGATCTTAATAATCATTTGATACGTGCTGTTGGTAAAGCAGAGGAACGTTTTAATGAAGATGCGTTAAGAATGATGCGTGCGGTAAGATTTCAATCACAGTTGAATTTTAGAATTGAAGATAAAACTGCTGAGGCTATTAAGTCAAATGCACATTTACTTGAGAAAATAGCTGTTGAAAGAACTCGTGAAGAGTTTATTAAAATGATGCTCGGACAAGCTTGGCAAATTGGCTTTTCTGACTTTTTAAGATTCAAATTATGTGAATTTGCTCCTGGTATGAGAGAACATAGCACTTTACTACATAAATTAATTGAATTGAAGCCTGTTGAGTTCTTAGATGAAGATTCGGTATGGGTAGCGATTGGATTTGCACTAAAATTATCAGATCATGATTTAAATAAATTATTAAGAGTTTGGAAAGTTTCAAATAAAACTAGAGAAACTAGTTTGGCAACATATGAGATGTTGGAATTATTTTCAAATCAAAATTTTGATATTTGGGAGATCTATAATTTAGGCATCGATAATTTTGAAAGAGCAGCTAAATTGTGTCAGTTGTTCAGTATCAAAATGGAATATGACAAAATCTCTAAGTCAATTGAGCAAATTCCTATTAAATCAAGTCATGATTTAGCAATAACTGGAAATGACTTGATTAAAATATTGAATATTACTCCTGGACCAGAAATTGGTAAAATGCTTAAAAACGTTGAGAAAGCAGTTGTTGAAGAAAACGTTTGCAATAATTTTGATGAATTAAAAGTTTATGTGTTAAGCAATCGTTAATGCTGTGGTATCATTAAGTTAATAAAGTATTGAAAGGGTGATAATATGTCAAAGCATGTATTTAAAGAATTGAAGTTCTATTTTAGAAATGATGATACTTGGACAGTAAGTCATAGTGAAATGAGCGATGTCTGGCTAAGTCGTGTTACAACAAGTTATGGACGTATTGCAGGAGGTAGAATGCAAGAGATCCATCCATGTAAGCGTTTTAGAATAGAGATTCTTCCAGATGCTGACTATATTAAAGATGCTGATGTTTCAACAGCTGCTATGGCCGATGGAATGTTCAACCGTATTATGAAGTATCAAGATATTGAAAAATGTGATCTTGTTTTTGAAGATGATGAAGATAAAGATCCATTGCAAATTTACTTCCCATTCAAGAAGAAGGATGCCGATGGATTGGATAACATTTATCAATCATCAGCTATCTCAAAGAAGAATGGCAATCTTTACTTAACAATCGATCCAGCACATACAGTGTTCGATTTGTACAAGAATGAACTTTAATATTTAAGAGGTAGAAGCTAAATTGGCTTCACCTCTTTTTTTAATGCCTATATTCGTCTAAAATATTAAGTAATTAAAAAAATATGTGGTGACTTATTTGAAAACTTTAAATATATCTAATGCCTCCAAGTCATTTGGAGAAAGAACCCTTTTTACAGACGTTACGTTCACAATTAATGAAGGAGATAGAATTGGTCTTCTTGGTTTAAATGGAGCCGGTAAAACTACTTTATTGGACGGAATAGTCGATAATAACGAATTAAATACTATTGACATGGAAATGCCTAAGGATTACAAAATCACTTATCTAAGACAGCAGCCTGAGTTAGATGAAGATCTTTCCGTTATAGATGCTGTTTTTGCGGGTGAAGGTGAGCAATTCAAACTCATTCGTAAATATGAAAAATCTTTGGCACAATTTAATAATAATTCGACTGATGAAAAAATTCAGGACGAATTCTTTAAATTACAGGAAAAAATGAACGCAGCTGAAGCTTGGCAAATGGAATCAGATGTTAAGTCGATTTTAAATAAGCTAGGTATAACTGAACTAGATAAGTTAGTTAAAGAATTATCTGGTGGTCAACAAAGACGTGTTGCTTTGGCACAAGCTTTGATTGCCGACTCTGATCTATTGATCCTTGATGAGCCTACTAATCACTTGGACTATGAAGCTATCGACTGGTTAGAAGGTTATTTGAATAAATATCGTGGCTCAGTACTTTTTGTAACCCATGATCGTTATTTCTTGAATAAAGTATCTACAAGAATTCTTGAGTTGGAGAATCAAAGTATTACTGAATATTCAGGAAATTATGAGAAATATTTGCAGCAAAAAGCTATCAATGAAGAAATTTATAATTCAGAACAACATCATAAAACGCAAATGTTTAAAAAAGAACTTGAATGGATGCGTGCAGGTGTAAAAGCCCGTGGGACTAAACAACAAGCGAGAAAAGATCGCTTTACTGATTTAAAAGAAGATCTTAAAAATAAGCCTGAAGTTAAAAAAGATATGACTATAGATATTGCTCAACAACGTTTGGGTAATGATGTTTTTGATATTAAAAATGCTAGTTTGAAATTTGATAATCAAGTAATTATTAATGATTTTAGTTATCTTGTAACAAAGGGAGATCGTATAGGAATTACTGGAGCTAATGGTTCAGGTAAAACAACTTTCTTAAATACGATCGTTAATAAGATTCCATTAGATTCTGGTGAAATAAAAACTGGTCAAACAGTTAAAATCGGTTACTATACACAGTACACAGAAGATATGGATCCTGAGAAACGTGTTATTCGCTATCTTGAAGGTATTGGACAAGGAGTAAGAAATTCTGACGGAGAGTCAATGTCAGCCTCACAATTGTTAGATACTTTCATGTTTGACCATAAGATGCAAGGTGCATATATTAGAGAACTATCTGGTGGGGAAAAAAGACGTTTGTATCTTTTGGCAATCTTGATCAGACAGCCAAATGTCTTGTTGCTTGATGAACCCACAAATAATTTGGATATTGGAACTTTAACTATTCTTGAAGACTACTTGGAAAAATTCAAGGGGACAGTTATGGCTGTATCTCATGATCGTTATTTCTTGGATAAAGTAGCTGATAAATTGTTGATATTCAAAGGTAACGGGAATATTCAAGAAAGTTATGACTCATATTCAAATTATGTTCAAAAAATGAGTCAAGAAAAGCATCAAGAAGTTAAAGAAAAAAAGGCCGAAGAAAAAGCTGAACGACCTGAGAAAAAAGAAACTGAAAAGACTAAGTTAACTTATTCTGAACAAATGGAATTTGATAAACTAGAACCAAAAATTGAAAAATTAGATGATGAAATTACAAAATTGAAGGAACAATTGAATGATGATAATAACGATTATCAAAAGTTGATGGACTTTCAACGTCAGTTAGATGAAAAAAATGCAGAAGCAGATAAATTGATGGAACGTTGGGAATATTTGGGACAATTTGCTTAGGAGAAAATTGATGAACAATGAACAACAATATTTAGATTTGTTGAAATATGTTTTAGAGAATGGACATAAAAAATCTGATCGTACCGGTACAGGAACTATCAGCACTTTTGGCTACCAAATGAGATTTGATTTGAAGGAATCATTTCCGCTATTGACGACCAAAAAGGTTCCATTTGGATTAATTAAAAGTGAATTACTCTGGTTTTTACATGGAGATACTAATATTAGATACTTGTTAGAACATAAGAATCATATTTGGGATGAGTGGGCTTTTAAAAAATATATTGAGAGTTCAGACTATAATGGTCCAGATATGACAGATTTTGGTCATCGTTCTTTAGTCGACAGTGAATTTGCTAAAGAATATAAAGTTGAAAAATCTGCCTTTGATAAAAAAATTCTCAAAGACGATGAATTTGCCAAAAAATATGGTGATTTAGGATTTGTTTATGGCGCTCAATGGCGACATTGGCAAACTCGTGAAGGTGGATTTATTGATCAAATTAAAAATGTTATTGATCAAATTAAAAAGACTCCATATTCACGTCGTTTAATAGTTAGTGCCTGGAATCCAGAAGATGTACCTACGATGGCATTGCCTCCTTGTCACACATTATTTCAATTTTATGTGAATGATGGTAAATTATCTTGCCAACTTTATCAAAGAAGTGGCGATTTATTCTTAGGTGTTCCGTTTAATATAGCTAGTTATGCATTGTTAACTCATTTGATTGCTAGAGAGACTGGTTTAGAAGTAGGCGAGTTTATTCATACTCTTGGGGATGCACACATTTATTTGAATCATCTTGATCAGGTTAAATTACAACTAACTAGAAAGCTTGTCTCTGGTCCAAAACTAGAAATAGATTCAAATAAGAGTATTTTTGATTTAGATACTACAGACATTAAATTGTCTGGGTATGAACCAGAACCAGCAATTAAGGCACCTGTCGCCGTTTAAGGGAGTAATCTGATGATAAGTTTTTTATGGGCTGAAGATAAAAATCACGTAATAGGTTATAAAGGGCGTTTGCCTTGGAAATTGCCTAACGATATGAAACGTTTTAAGGATCTAACAATTGGAAAAAGTATTGTTATGGGACGAAGAACATACGAGAGCTTTCCTAATGGTCCACTACCAAAACGTTTAAATATTGTTATGTCTAGAAATTCAAAGTACCAGGTCAAAGAACCTGCAGTTTTGATAAATGATATTTCGGATCTATCCAAATATGTTGATATGAATTCTGAAATCGTTGTAATTGGTGGTAGTAAAATATTTGAAGCCTTCAAAGATATTGTCGATCGTCTTTACTTAACTAAAATAGATTATGAGTTTAAGGGCGATGTTAAAATGATTGATTTAGATTATAGTAAATTTAAATTAATTGAAAAAGAAGGCGGTATTATGGACGAAAAAAACATCTATCCATATACTTTTGAAACATATCAAAGAATATAAAAAAGTTCTTTGTCAAATAGTATTGATGAATGATTGATCTGAAGCACCTCTTAGTTGAGGTGCTTTTTTTATGCACTGATAAGCTTAACTCTTTTAATCAGATGATTAAGATTTCTAAATCCATAACAATTATATTTTAATTTTTTATTTTATTAATAGTTCTCTCCACGGAAGCTTATAAATGTTCACACACTTAAATGTATTTTTATTGCAAAAGATAGCTTATTTGATTCTTTAAAAAGTGGATAGACTTATTAATGTCCAAAGTGTCAAGATTCTTTCATTCAATTTTGGAGTACAATTACTTTACCAATTATCGATGGGAGCTAAATCTTGTGAAAAATAAGCATTTAATATTGATTCTTAGTTCAATTTTCATTGCAACATTCATGACTTCTGTTGAGACGACAATTGTTACCACTGCACTACCAACTATTACTAGTGACTTGCATGGAATATCCATGCAAAATTGGGTTTTTTCTATGTATCTACTTACTACCGCAATTTCTACACCAATCTACGGTAAATTTAGTGATCAGATTGGACGTAAGCCAGTATTCTTGATTGGACTATTTTTATTCGTATTAGGATCTTCAATGTGTGGGTTTGCTCCAAATATCGTATTTTTGATTTTTTCACGAGCAATACAAGGGATGGGTGCAGGTGCTGTGATGCCAGTTACTTTTACCATTATTGTGGATGTATTCCCAGTCGATAAACGTGCCGGAATAATGGCACTAAATAACACTGCATGGGGGATTTCTGCTCTATTTGGGCCGTTATTAGGTGGTTTCATTGTGGATCAGCTAAACTGGCATTGGGTCTTCTTTATTAATGCTCCGCTTGGTATTTTAGTTTTTGTCTTAATATTGTTTGGTTACAAGGAGAAAAAGTCAGTATCCACTTCTCTTCCAATTGATTATATTGGGTCAGCTGTTCTTTCAGTATTTCTAATTACATTATTGTTGGCTCTTCAATTTCTTGGCAATAAAGATTCATCAAAAATGTCAGCTATAATTCTCTTAATTGTCAGTTTTGCGTCTTTTGTTATTTTCTTAAAACAGGAAAATCGAAGTATAAACCCAGTAATTCCATTAAAACTTTTTAGAAATAGAACATTTTCAAATCAAATATTCACGGCACTTCTTCTAAGCGGTGTACAAATAGGATTTCAGATTTATTTTCCTCAATGGTTACAATCCATCTACGGCGTGTCTGCTTCTATCGCTGGTTTTGCAATCACTCCAAGTCCAATTTTTTGGTTAATCTTTTCATTTGGAGTTGGTCCATTAATTAAACGCTTTTCACCTAAACATATAGCCTTACCGATTATTGTGATACAGACAATTTTTTATATTCCTTTAATTTTTGCGACTAAGAGCCTTCCAATGATTTTGTTTTATATTATTTCAGCTGTCACAGGTGCTGGATTAGGAACTATTATTACTATGAATACTGTCATTGCCCAAGTTGAAGTGCCTGAAGAAAACGTGGGAGTTGCATCTTCCATGCTCACACTGGGAAGAACACTTGGACAAACATTAATGACTGGTATTTTTGGATTAATATTTAACACTAGTTTAAATTATGGAATTCAAAAAAATAATGGTATTTCAATTTCAAAGATCAACCAATACATTGACGCTTCAACTCATAAATTAGTTTCAACAACCCAGTCATCAACAATAGACAAAGTTTTATTGGTAGCTTTCCACAATGTGTTCATTTGTGCGATTATTCTTTTTATCATTGTTTTCCTACTCAACTTAACTGATAAGACAAACAAAACAATAAAAGATTAATAATCGTAAGCTGCTCATTACTTGTTGACACGCACACTATACCTGACTTATATCAACTGAAAGTTGAAAGCTAAAATGTACAGTAAAAGCTGGTATTGATTATATTCATCAATACCAGAAAATGTGGAACCATAAAAAAATCCTCAACCGATATTATCAGTTGAGGATTTTTTAGTGTCTAGTGAACATATAAGTAAACCGAGAAATACATCAAAGCTGTACCGATCATAACGAAAATATGCCAGATGACATGAACGTATTTAAGATTCTTGATTAGATATACACCAGCACCTAGTGTGAAAGCAATACCACCAAATACTAGTAACCAAGTTCCTGTTGCACCAATAGATTGATATAGCGGTTTCATCGCTATTACAATAGCCCAACCCATTAGTACGTAAAGTAGAGTTTCAAAATATTTGAATTTACCTACATTAAAAATCTTATATAATATTCCAAAAACTGCTAAAGCCCATATAACAGATAATATGACGATACCAAAGGTTGACCTTCTAAGGGCCAATAAGCAATATGGAGTATACGTACCTGCAATCAATAAAAAAATTGAGCTGTGATCGAATATTTGAAATACACGCTTAGCCTTGGTGAAGTATAGACTATGGAATAAAGTGGAACTTAAGTATAGGAAAAAAAGTGTAAAAGCATAGATGAAATAAGCAGTAATTGTTAAAGCATCCCCACTTTTAAATCCTTTGATCAACAAAAAAACAGCACCAATAATTGCTAGGATTATACCTATTCCATGAGTGACAGCACTAAATATTTCATTAGTGATAATATATCGCCTAGAAAAGGCTTTTTTTAATTTACTCAAATTAAGATCTCTACTTTCAAATTAGTTAATTACATTATAATACAGATGAATTAATGGTGAGTGAATAGAAGAAGACTCTTTTTCAAGAGACAATTGCGAACGTGTGTTTTATAATTAAAGGTGATTTATATAAATGAAAGAGGAGTTTTTATGTCAACAAAGGTAGGTATTCGACAATTAGTTGAGTTTGTTTTACGTAAAGGTGATTTAGTCGAAAATAAGAATAGTCAAAATACTGCCTTAGCTGGCGCAAGAATTCATCGAAAAATACAAAGTCAGCGTTCAACGGATTACGAAAGTGAAGTCTATCTTAAAAAAGCAGTAACTATGAATGATCAGGAATATATAATTTCAGGTCGTGCTGATGGTATTAAAAAAACTAAGGACTCAATATTGATTGAAGAGATTAAAACGTCAGATCAAGCGTATGAGGATCTGTCTGATAATACTAATGATCTGTACTGGGGACAAGTGAAGGTTTATGGCTATCTATTGTTACAAGATGAGGACTTTGAAAAGGTTACTTTACAATTAACATATTTTCAGGTGACCACGGAGAAAGTAACAAAGATAAAAAAGGATTTTACTAAATCAGAATTGACCAAGTTCTTTGTTGATTTAATATCTGAGTATGAATATTGGTTAAAATTACGAGCAGATTTACGCAAGCAGCGTAACAAATCTATAAAAACTTTATCTTTTCCATTTCCAGAATTTCGTCCTGGGCAGCATGAATTAGCAGGGGCTGTATATAAAACAATTTATTTGCAAAAGAGGCTTTTCGTTGAAGCGCCTACTGGTACGGGTAAAACCATTTCTACATTATTTCCAGCACTAAAAGCGATGGGTGAAGATTTGATTGAGCGTCTTTTTTATTTAACCGCTAAGCAAAGTACAAGACATGTTGCTGAAGACGCAGTTGAGATGATGATCAAAGATGGCCTACACATAAAATCCATTACTTTAACAGCCAAAGATCAAATACGTTTTCCAGAAGAAATGGATTTATTGCCAGAAGAAAATCCTTATATGATTGGTTATTATGATCGATTAAAACCAGCATTAAAAGATATGCTGACAAATGAAGAGTTATTAACTAGACCATTCATAGAAAAATACGCGAGAAAGCATACAGTTGATCCATTTGAATTTTCATTAGATGCATCTCTTTTTTGTGATGTTATAATTTGTGATTACAATTACTTGTTTGATCCATTAGTTTATTTACAAAGATTCTTTACTGAAAGCGACCCTGATAATTTCTTTTTGATCGACGAAGCACATAATTTAGTGAGTCGGTCGAGGTCTATGTATTCAGCTGAATTATCTAATCAACCTATAGATGATCTTTTAAAATTATCCAAATCAGATAAAAGTCAGGCAAGTGAAGATCTTCAAAAACAATTAAAAAAAGTACGACGTTGTTTTAAAGAGATAGCTAATGAATTGAAAAATCAAGAAGAATATATTTCAGATGAAGAACCTGAGAAGCTTTTAAAAGTATTGAGAAAATTTGATGAATTTATTACTGACTGGATGCAAAAGCAAAACCCATCTGAATTGGTCAAATCAGTTCAAGATTATTTTTTTGATTGTCTTACTTTTGTCAAAATAGGGAATTTATTCAATAAAAGCTATAATACAAGAATTGTTATTGATGGTAGAAAAGTGATCGTTAAACAATTGTGCCTCGATCCTAGTGACTTTTTAGACCAATCTTTGCAACTAGGTTCAGGAGCTGTTTTATTTTCCGCAACTTTGACGCCGATGAATTATTATCAAAATGTATTAGGTGGAATCGAAAATAGTTTAGCTTATCGATTGCCGTCACCATTTCCACCAAAAAATCAGGATATATTGGTTACACAGTACATACAGACAACATATATTCAAAGAAAGTATAGTGAGAATGCCATTGTTACTAGCTTGAAGACATTAATAGAAGCGAAGACTGGAAATTACATGTTTTTCTTTCCTTCATATGGTTATCTTAGGCAAATTGAAGATGCATTTGAAAAAGTTTGTCCGGATATTAAGATAATAGAGCAAGAAAGTGAAATGGATGCGGTAAGTCGTCAGGAATTTTTGAATCAGTTTGAAGACGCTCCAAAAGAAACCATGGTGGGATTCTGTGTCTTGGGTGGTATATTTTCAGAAGGAATCGATTTAAACGGTGATAGATTAATTGGCGTTGGAATAATTAGTGTTGGGTTACCTGGATTAAGTTCAGAAAATAATTTAATTCGTGATTATTATGATCAGGAAGATAATAAAGGATTTGCTTATGCATATCAGTTGCCAGGGATGAATAATGTTTTGCAGGCAGCAGGAAGATTGATCAGAAGTAGCAAAGATGTTGGAATCATATTGTTATTAGACCAAAGATTTGCGAATAGTAGATATACAAATTTATTTCCAAATCATTGGCAGAATTATCGACTTATTCGTTCGATACCTCAGTTGCAAGATGAGGTTAGCAGATTTTGGGAAGATAAATGATTCTTATGAATAATTAAATGAGATTCATAGTTAATCACGTTAAGTGATAAAATCTAAAATTATTTTTAAGTTCTTAATTAAATTTGGTTAAGAGCTTATTTTTATTTTCAATATTCGCTGCAAGTATAATATAATGATATCTGATGTTAATATTTATTTGAGAAAATATGTTTTAACAAATAAAATAGCTGAAAACTTTGGTGTACCAGTATAATACTCTGATTAATTTCTGTTATACTTTAACCAATAAACAATGAAAAACCCTATATCGTGAAAGAGGGATACAATGAGTAAAGTAAAAATCATCACCGATTCATCAATTCAAATAACTCCTGAGGAAATAAAGAAGTACGATATTGGAGTTGTACCTTTGACAATTAATATCGATGACAAAACATATACCGACGGAGTTGACATTACGCGTGAAGAGTTCGTTAAAGAAATGGATTCTTCAAAAGAATTACCTAAGACTTCACAACCATCAATTGGTACCTTTATGAAGGTTATTGATGATATATCAGAAGATTATACTGATATTCTTTCAATCAATATGACTGAGTCAATTAGTGGGACCGTTAACGCGGCTAGACAAGTGGCTGAAATGACTGACAAGCATATGGAAGTTGTTGATTCAGAATTTACTGATCGTGCTTTAGCATTTCAAGTTATTAAGGCTGCCCAATTGTCCCAAGAAGGTAAATCTATTGATGAGATAAAAAAAGCCATCAAGAAAGTTAGAGAAGAAACACGTTTATATATGGGTGTTACAAGTATTGAAAACATCTTGCGTGGTGGACGATTGAGTAGATTTGCTAGTACTTTATCAACATTATTGAATATCAATGTTGTTTTGACTTTAAAAAATAACAGTTTGGACATTGCTAAACGAGGTCGTGGTAGAAAGACTATCGAGAAATATATGAGTAATGTTATGGAAGAAATTAAAGGACTAGAAAATATCAAAGCTATTGGTATTTCTTATGTTGATAAACTTGATTATGTAAATGAATTGAAGGAAAAACTTAAGGAAATAGTTCCTGATGTTCCATTGCTTATTAGAGTTACTAGCCCTGTAATTGCAACACATGCCGGTTCAGGTGCTTTTGCAATTGAATTTTATACAGAATAAACATAACGATTTTTGATCGTATTTATATACAAAGAGGGTGAGAGATAGATTCTGTCTTACCCTCTTTTTTGAAAGATGGATTATATATGAAAAAAAGAAATATATGGATTTTAGTAATAATTATTGTTGTATTAATTGGTGGTGGAGTTGGCTACTACTATTTTAATAATCAAAATAGTTCAAAGACTACCCAAGTGATTAAGAAATCAAAGCCTAAAAAAATTAAGAAAAAGGTAAATCCGAATAAGTCTCAAATAAATATTGTCGCTGTAGGAGATTCTTTAACACAAGGTGTCGGGGATTCTAAAAAAGTGGGTGGCGGATATGTCACTAGACTTAAACAAGATATCGCGAAGAAATACAAAGTTAAAACTAATGCATACAACTATGGAGTGTCAGGGGATACAAGTACACAAATCATTTCTAGGATCAAGTCAGATAGGAAAATGCATCAAGATCTACCGAAGGCGGATGTGATTACTGTAACTGTTGGTGGAAATGACTTTATGCATTTGTTACAAAAGAAGGGTATTGATTTAACAGAAACAGATATTACTAATGAAGAGAAACAATTTGATGTTAGACTGAAGAATTTATTAGATGATTTAAGATACTATAATAGTGATGCACCAATATATTTAATTGGTATTTATAATCCGTTTAGTATTTATTTATCTAATGTAAAAAATGCTAAAACAGCATTTATCAATTGGAATAAGGCATCCGCTCAAGTAGCGAGTGAAGAAAAGTTAACTTATTTTGTTGATATAAATAATCTTTATCAGACTAAAAAAGTAGATAAAGAAGCTAAAAAGACGGGAACAAATCCATATCTATATAACAAAGACCATTTCCATCCAAATGGTACTGGTTATGATATGATGACCGCAAAAGTTTTTGAAGAAGTAAGTAAAACAACGAAAGATTGGCTGATTAAATAATGAAGAAGAATTATTGGAAATATGCATTTATAGCACTTGTAGCAGTTTTGGTAGTAGGTTTAGGAATCATTGGTACTAAAGTTATGAGTGCACCTAGTGAAACCTATAAAGTTACATCAAAAATTGACTCAAGCGATAGTGTTTTCACTGTAAACATGAATAAATCAGAAGCCAACAAAATGGCGCAATATTATTTGAAACATACTTTAAATGATGGTAAAACTCAGTATCAATTAAAACTTAAAAAGGATGCTGAATTAACTGGTGCAATTGCCTTTTTAGGATCTAAGATACATTTTAATTTAGTTATGCAACCATATGCTAAGACTAATGGGGATGTACTATTGAAAGCTAAGAAATTAAAGATTGGTGATTTGTCATTGCCAATAACTTTTGTTATGAATTATATTAAGAATAGCTTTAAAGTTCCTGATTGGGTTAGTGTTAATGGTCAAGATAAAACAATTCTGTTAAAATTCACTAAGTTTACTACAAAAGAAGGATACGGAATTAGAGCTAAAAATATAGATTTGAAACATGACAAATTAACATTTCTTGTTATGAATGAGAAAATAACTAATAATCAGTAAAGGAATAAAATATGAAACGAAGCTTTTATGAATATTTGATGACTTTGAGAAATACAGAAAGTGTTGAACCTGAAGCTGAATTTGCTAATAATGCTTTTAGGGATCAATCTTTTCCAAAACATGAACAAGACTATGAAAAGTTATCCGAATATTTAGAGTTAAATGCGGGTTATTTACCCAGTATGACAATATTTGATGAAGTTTTTGAAAAATATCAATATACAGATAGGAAATAGGTGAATATATATGGTGATGCAATGGTACCCAGGTCATATGAATAAGGCTAAAAATCAAGTTCAAGACCGACTAAAAATGGTTGATATTGTTCTAGAAATTGTGGATGCAAGATTACCATTTTCTTCTAGAAATCCTGTATTGGAACAAATAATCGACCAAAAGAAACATATTATTATTTTAAATAAAGCTGATTTGGCTGATCCTAAATTGACCAAAGATTGGAAAGTTAATTTTGAACAAGAAGGTACCAAATCAGTAGAATTAGATGCAAAACACAATAAAGGTTTAGGAAAAATCAAAGATTTGATTCGTGGAGAGTTGTCGGAAAAAATAGCTAGATATGAATCTAACGGCGTTAAGAATTATCGTATAAAGGCAATGTGTGTCGGAATTCCTAACGTTGGTAAGTCAACAATCTTAAATCGTATTGTTGGTAAAAATGTTGCTGTGACCGGTAATAAACCAGGTGTTACTAAGAACCAAAATTGGTTGAAGACAGACTTAGGAATCGACCTTTTGGATACACCAGGTATCTTGTGGCCTAAAATTGATGATCCCAAAGTGGGCATGAAGTTAGCTTTATCAGGTGCAATCAAGGATAAAATATACTCACCTGATGATGTAGCTATTTATGCTTTAAATTTCTTAGAAACTTATTATATTGATCAATTAATGGAAGTCTATAAGCTAGATCGTACTGATCTTTACAATAGTACAACTCCTGAATTACTAATGGATCTAACAAAGAAATTTGGTTATAAAGATGATTATGACAAGGCTTCTAGGAAAATTATCAATGATGTTAGAAAATTAAGATTTGGCCGTGTTACTTTTGATGTACCAGGTGAATTTTATGAAGAATAGCTTAACCATCAAAGATGTTAAAGAAATGCTAGAAGATGGTGTAAGTGCAGAACAACTAGAAAATTTTAAAAATGATTCTCGAGTTGGCGTACAAAAATTGTTAGTTCAATTTGAAAAGAGAAGAACGCAAAAGATTGAACTATTAGAAAAATTTGAAGCAAAGAAGCAATACGAGAAAAGCTTTTGGGAACATGATCTTTTAGTTGCTGGTGTTGATGAGGTTGGTCGTGGTCCACTAGCTGGTCCGGTTGTAACTGCAGCGGTTATTTTAGCGTCCGATAATACACTTTATGAAGTCGATGATTCTAAAAAATTATCGGAGAAAAAAAGAGAAGATCTGTATCGTCAGATTTGTGAGCAAGCAATTGATATTAGTATTGGTGTTGGCAGTCCTAAATTGATCGATCAGGAGAATATATATCACGCTACAGAACTTGTTATGAAAGATGCAATCGAAGGTTTGTACGTTAAGCCCGACCATATCCTGGTAGATGCCATGAAAATACCAGTTAATATTGGCCAAACTAAGCTTTATAAAGGCGACTCAAAGTCATTGAGTATTGGTGCAGCTAGTATTGTTGCTAAAGTGGCTCGAGATCATTTGATGAATATGTATGCTAAAATTTATCCAGAATTCAATTTTACTCATAATGATGGTTATGGAACAAAAGAGCACTTGGATGCGTTGAATAAATACGGTAGAACTTCGATACATCGTTTAAGCTTTTCACCTGTAAAACAAGTTAATAAAATATATTAAACACTACTTTCGTAATTTTATTTAAGAAAGTGGTGTTTTTATTATGGATAAATTAACTGAAGTTTTGATAAAATGTCGAATGACCAAGATGGTCTCGAATCAAGATATGCTTAAAATTATAAAAAAATCTATAAAAAGTGCTAATCTAGAAAAGGATGCACTTAAATTAATGGAAGAACATTTTTCAAAAATGGATTTTGACCAGTTTCTTCTATTATTTAATGGATTTAATGTAAAAAAAATTCAGGCTATAAATTACTTAAGTGAAGAGTATCCTGATATTTTGCGAGAAATCTATAATCCACCGGCTCTTTTGTTTTATCAAGGACGAATTGAGCTGCTTAAAACTAAAACGATTGCAATGATTGGAGCAAGATCAGCAAGTAATTATGGAATAAGCTGTGTTGATGGTCTTGTACCAAACTTAATTGACCGTTATACTATTGTGAGCGGTTTAGCAAACGGTATTGATGGACAAGCACATCACTGTGCTGTTGCTAATGGAGGTAACACAATAGCTGTTATCGGTACTGGATTAAACTGCTTTTATCCTCATAATAATAAATATTTGCAAAGACAAATTGCCAACTATGGATTAGTGTTAAGTGAATATCCTCCAGATACTTTAGCTAATCCTTGGCATTTCCCGCAACGAAATCGTATTATTGCTGGTATAAGCCAGAGTGTGATCGTCGTTGAGGCTAAAAATCGTAGTGGAGCTCTAATAACGGCTAATATTGCGCTTGAAAACAACCGAGAAATTTATGCTATTCCTGGTAGAGTTGATTCTAAACTCTCGGATGGCTGTAATCAGTTGATATTTGACGGTGCAACGCCACTTTTAAATATTGATATTTTAAAATAATCTTTGTTAAATGAATAATTAAATGTATCATTTAAATTGACAAATCAGAAATCGATACTTAATATATGGAACAGTTTTCTATTTCTAATTGATTCATTCAGAAAGGAGCACTTTGCGTGCCATCAAAACAAAAGAATTTGGTGATCGTAGAATCACCATCAAAGGCAAAAACAATTGAGAAGTATTTAGGTCGTAATTATCATGTTGTAGCTAGTCTAGGACATGTTCGTGATTTACCTAAAAGCCAGATGGGAATAGACTTTGATCATGATTATGAGCCTAAGTATATTTCTATTCGTGGTAAAGGTCCTGTAATTAAGGACTTGAAAAAAGAAGCTAAGAAAGCTAAAAGAGTTTATCTTGCAGCCGATCCGGATCGTGAAGGAGAAGCCATAGCATGGCATGTTTCTCATTTATTAGGTTTGGATTCAGAAGACAAAAATCGTGTTGTGTTTAATGAAATAACTAAAGATACTGTTAAACAAGCGTTCAAGTCTCCACGCAGCATTGATATGAATCTAGTAGATGCTCAACAAGCTAGACGTGTTCTGGATAGAATCGTTGGATACTCAATTTCCCCAATTCTTTGGGCAAAAGTTAAAAAAGGTCTTAGTGCCGGACGTGTTCAATCTATAGCTTTGAAATTAGTTATTGAACGTGAAAAGTCAATTAAGAAGTTTATTCCAGAAGAATATTGGTCAATTGAATCAACTTTTAAGCATGATAAAGATGTTTTCAATGCCAATTTCTATGGTATAGATAATAAAAAAACAGAATTAAAAAATAACGATCAAGTTAAAGAAGTTTTATCTCGTGTAGATAAGAGTAAAGACTTTGTCGTTGAGAAAGTTTCTAAGAAGGAACGTAAGCGATTACCTGCTGCACCATTTACAACAAGTTCACTTCAACAAGAAGCTAACCGTCGTTTAAACTATAAAACTAGAAAAACTATGATGGTTGCTCAGCAATTATATGAGGGAATAAATTTAGGACGTAAAGAAGGTACCGTTGGTCTAATTACTTATATGCGTACTGATTCAAAACGTATCTCTAAAGTTGCTCAAACTGAAGCTTCTGATTTTATTCATGAAGAATACGGTGAACCATTTGCAGCTGTTAAGAAACGTCAAGACAAAAACCAAGAAGGTGCCCAAGATGCGCATGAGGCCATTAGACCATCATCAGTCTTCCGTACACCTAAGTCATTAAAAGATATATTGAGTCGTGATCAATATCGTTTGTATGAATTGATTTGGTCAAGGTTTGTTGCTAGTCAAATGACACCAGCTGTTTACGATACAATGTCAGTTGATTTGACTCAAAATGGAGTCAAGTTTAGAGCTAATGGTTCTAAAATGAAATTTGCTGGTTATCGTAAGGTATATCAAAGTACTGCAGAATCCAATAAAAAGGACAATATTTTACCAGAATTAGTTGAAGGGGATAAAGCTAAGTTACAAGCTAATAATCCGGCTCAACATTTCACTCAACCACCTGCAAGATATACTGAAGCATCTCTTGTTAAAGCCTTGGAAGAAAATGGCGTTGGTCGTCCTTCAACGTATGCTCCTACAATTGATACTATTCAAAGACGTTATTACGTTAAATTAAATGGTAAGAGTTTTGAGCCTACAGAATTAGGTGAAATAGTAGATAATTTGATTCAAAATTATTTCCCAGATATCGTAAACATTGACTTTACAGCTCATTTAGAAGATGAACTTGATGAAATCGAAGAAGGTAAAGAGGATTGGGTAAAAGTTGTAGATAGTTATTACAAACCATTTGCAAAAGAACTTGAGTCTGCTGAATCTAAGATTGAAAAAGTTCAAATTAAAGATGAACCTGCAGGTATGGATTGTGATATTTGTGGAGCTCCAATGGTCGTTAAAATGGGACGATATGGAAAGTTTTATGCTTGTTCCAGATTCCCAGATTGTCGCAACACTAAACCTATTGTTAAAGAAATTGGTGTTATTTGTCCTAAATGTAAAAAAGGACAAGTAATTGAGAGAAAATCTAAGAAGAATCGAATTTTTTATGGTTGTTCAAGATATCCAGATTGTGACTTTGTTTCTTGGGACAAACCAATTGGACGTGATTGTCCTAAAGATGGTCACTACTTGGTTGAAAAGAAGGTCAAAGGTGGCCGCCAAGTTATTTGTCCAAATGGTGATTATGAAGAGGACATTCAAAAATAAATGTTAGAACAAAAATTAGTTGATCAATTTGTTGATTATCTACTCGTTAATCATCATTACTCTGTGAAAACTAAGAAATCTTATTTAGAAGATATTAATAATTTTGTTAATTTTTTGGAGTCAAATGGTGGTTTTAAGGGATTTACAGAAGTAAATCGAGTAGACGTTGAAACCTATTTAACGTATTTAGATGAAAAAGATTACGCTGATGAAACGATTGCTAGGAGAATATCTGCCTTGCGATCGTTTTATAATTTCTTAGTTAAGAATAAATATATATCTGCTAATCCGTTTGATTTGGTACAATTACGACATAAGGGACGCAAGTTGCCGCATTTCTTTTATGAAAAGGAAATGCAGCAATTATTTGAGGCTGTTAAAGGCGACGATCCGCTGTCACAACGCAATTCAGCAATTCTAGAATTACTTTATGCTACTGGGATGCGTGTTAGTGAATGTTCAAGCTTGACGTTAAGTCAGTTGGATTTTACTAATGGAATTGTTTTAATTCATGGTAAAGGTGATAAAGATCGTTATGTTCCCTTTGGTAGTTACTCTCAAGATGCTTTAAAAGAATATATAAAAGATGGCAGAAATAAGTTGATGACCAAGTATCATCAAGAACATGACTTTGTTTTCGTTAATAATAGGGGAAAAGAATTAACTAGTCGTGGAATTGAGTATATTTTAGATCAAATTATTAAAAAGACTAGTTTGACGTCAGATATTCATCCCCACATGATCAGACATACATTTGCGACACATATGTTAGATCATGGCGCTGATCTTAGAACGGTACAAGAGCTATTAGGTCACTCTAGTTTGTCTACTACCCAAATATATACACATGTAACAATGGAACATCTACAAAAAGATTATAAAAAATATTTTCCAAGATAGGATGGTAAATCAAATGACAACAATCGTTGCTGTAAAACATGACGGTCACACTGCTATTGCGGGGGATGGTCAAGTTACTTTAGGTGAAAAATATATCATGAAAGGATCAGCACACAAGGTAAGAAGAATTTTCGATGACCAAGTTGTTATTGGATTTGCTGGTGGTGTAGCTGATGCTATTACCTTACAAGATTGGTTAGAAAAGAAATTAAAAGCTTATTCAGGAAATTTGAAACGTTCTGCGGTTGAATTAGCTCAAGATTGGCGTAAAGATCCAACACTACAAAAGCTTGAGGCAATGTTGATTGCAATGGATAAGGATAACTTATTACTTATATCTGGTAGTGGTGAAGTTATCGAACCAGATGAAGATGTTGTAGCAATTGGCTCAGGTGGTAATTTTGCCCAGGCTGCTGCAATTGCAATGCAAAGACACTCAAATGATATGACCGCTGAAGAAATTGCTCGTGAGGCCATTAAGATAGCTTCAGGGATTGATATTTTTACTAATGAGAATATTATTTCAGACAAATTTTAAAAATGGAGATCAATAAATGGAGACACTAACACCGAAACAAATTGTTGAACAATTAGATAACTATATTATTGGGCAAAATGATGCTAAAAAAGCTGTCGCTATTGCTCTATATAATCGTTATCGTCGTATGCAAGTTCCAAAGAAAATGCAACAAGAAATAACACCTAAGAACTTGATGATGATCGGGCCAACAGGTGTAGGTAAGACAGAAATTGCTAGAAGATTGGCAAGAGTAGTTAAAGCTCCTTTTGTTAAAGTCGAAGCTACTAAGTTTACGGAAGTTGGATATGTCGGTCGAGATGTAGAATCAATGGTACGTGATTTAGTAGATGTTGCTGTTTCAATGGAAGAAAAAGAGAAATTTGACGAAATTAGACCAGAAGTTAGACGCGATGTAGATAAGAAACTTGTTAAATTATTAGTTCCTGGCATTAAAAAAGAACGACGTCAAGAAAATAATATGGATTTCATGTCCATGTTGAATAATTTACAATCAGCTAATGGATTGCAAGACGCACTTGGTCAAAACAATAATGATGATGATCCAGATAGTGATTCTGAAGTAACCGATTCTATTCGTGATCAACGTTTATCAGTAAAAGAACAACTTGATAAGGGACTACTTGAAGACCGCGAAGTTACGATCAAAGTAGAGGAATCTCGTAAGGTTGGCCCTATGAATGATCAAATGGGACAAATGGGTATTGATATGAGTGGAATGATGGACTCATTAATGCCCAAGAAGATGATCACAAGAACGCTACCAGTAAAAGAAGCACGTGAAGTCTTGATACAACAAGAATCTCAAAAACGTGTTGATCATGATGAAATTTATCAAGCAGCTATAGAAAGAACTCAAGATAATGGAATTATTTTCATTGATGAGTTTGATAAAATTGCCGCTGGAGATAAAAAGAATTCTGGTGAGGTTTCTCGTGAAGGTGTTCAAAGAGATATTTTGCCAATCGTTGAAGGCTCACAAATCAATACTAAGTATGGAGCAGTGAATACTGACCATATTTTGTTTATTGCATCAGGTGCATTTGCTGAAAGTAAACCTAGTGATTTGATTGCTGAATTACAAGGTCGTTTCCCAATTAGAGTTGAATTAAATGACCTAACAGAGAGTGACTTTATTCAAATTTTAACAAAACCTGACAATGCTTTGACTAAGCAATATGTGGCTTTGACAAAAGCTGATGGTATTAATTTAACCTTTACAAAAGAGTCAGTTGAAGAAATCGCTAAGGTGGCTTTTGATCTTAATAACGCCAATCAAAATATTGGAGCCAGACGTCTATCTACTGTTTTAGAAAAAATTCTTTCAGACATTTTGTATGAAGGACCAGATATGCAGATGGGCGATATTACAATTACTAGAGAGTACGTTAAAGAACAAGTCGGTAAAATCGTTGCCGATAAGGATCTTTCTCGTTACATCCTATAGGGTGGTGTGATTTATGGAAATATATCAATTAAAAAACGATTATTTAACTGTTGATGTTAAATCCACTGGTGCAGAGATGATCAGTGTAAAAAATAATGAAGATACTGAATTTATCTGGCAGGCAGACCCAGAAATATGGGGACGTCACGCACCAGTTCTCTTTCCTATCGTTGGACGTCTAAAAGACGATCACTATTTTGTTGATGGCAATGAATATCAATTGAATCAACATGGGTTTGCACGTGATCAAGAGTTTTCATTAGAATCTCAAACTGATTCAAAATTGGTTTTTCTTTTGACTACCAATGAGGAATTGCTTAAAAAATATCCATATCACTTTGAATTAAGAGTTATTTATCAATTAGTTAAAGATAGTATTCAAGTTAGTTATATCGTTAATAATCTAGAAAATGATGATATTTACTTCTCAATTGGTGCTCATCCAGGATTTTCAGTACCATTTGAAAAAGATTTGAACTTTGAAGATTTTAGAGTTGGTATCAGTCCTAGTGAACTTAGAACAAGTATTCCACTTGTAGGAAGCAATATTGACCTTAATAAAGAGTTTAAAGTGGCTAACCAGGATCTAGAGTTAACACACGATGTTTTTGCTGAGGATGCAATTATTTATCGTTTAAATGATCCGGCCGTCTTAACAATTGAGAGTGAGAAATCTGAACACAAATTAACTGTTGATACTGGAAATGCTAAATTTGTAGGTATTTGGTCACCATATCCTAAAAAGGGTAATTTTGTTTGTATCGAACCTTGGTGGGGTATTGCTGATAAGATTGACACTGATAACCAATTTCAAACTAAGTATGGAATTAATAAACTTGCTCCAGATGATCAATTTGAAGCATATTACAGTATTTCAATCAAATAAAAAAACGACCAATTTAATGGTCGTTTTTTTGTTGCTTTTTATACTGTAACCCGATAGGAACTAAGTTTTCTTTGCCTTTAAGCAGGCGCTTTATATTAGGAATATGTCTGACATAAATTATAATGGTTACAATTACAGCAACCGTAGTTAAGATCCAATCATGCATGAACAATGTAGCAATAGTAAAAACTAAAACGGTCGTTAAACTAGCCACACTGACCATACTAGTTACGTAAACGATTGTTGCAAGACAGATAAAGCAAATTGCAAACAACAGTGGATTATAAGCAAGTAAGATTCCAGCACTTGTTGCAACTGCCTTTCCACCTCTAAATTTTAGAAAAATAGAAAATACATGTCCGATTACGGCGAATATCCCAATGAACAGCACCCAGTGATGATCTAGATTAAAGAAAACAGGCATCAATGCACCTAGGGTTCCTTTCAAGATGTCTATAATTAAAACAACGGTTCCAGCGAAAGGTCCAAAAACACGATAAGCATTAGTTGTACCGACATTTCCGCTACCATATTCAAATATATTTTTTTTGAAAAAAACTTTTCCGACGATATATGCAGTCGGAAATGAGCCGATTAGATAGGCTAAAATTGCACAAACTAGAAGTTTCATTCTAAAAATCACTCTCTTAGCTTTAATTTTTTGGTATATTGTAACTCTATGGAACTTTTACAAAATACTAACTAAGACATTATCTACTAAATCTGTTAGAATTGAAAGGAGCGAACATACGTTCAATTCTTACAAATAATATCTTAATCTAGTGATATAATAGTAAAATGTTAACTTAGATTCTACAAAAAAGGAATGATTTGCATGCCAAAATCATCTTATGATGATTCATCAATTCAAATTCTGGAAGGGCTGGAAGCAGTTCGTAAACGTCCAGGTATGTATATTGGTTCCACGGATTCACGTGGACTACATCATCTAGTTTACGAAATTGTTGACAATTCAGTCGATGAAGCATTATCCGGATATGGAAAAGAAATAAATGTATCAATTAATAAAGATAGTAGCATAACAGTGGTTGACCACGGACGTGGTATGCCTACAGGAATGCACGCATCAGGAAAGCCAACTATTGAAGTTATTCTAACTGTATTGCACGCTGGTGGTAAATTCAGTGAGAATAGTTACAAAACTTCAGGTGGGTTACACGGTGTTGGTTCTTCAGTTGTAAATGCATTGTCAGAATGGATGACTGTTCGTGTTGTTCGAGATAATAAGGTTTATGAAGAACGATTTGAAAACGGCGGTCATCCAGTAGGTACGCTAAAAAAAGTGGGCACTACTAAAGAAGGTAATGGAACTACAATAAGTTTCAAACCTGATGCTAGTATTTTTCAAACAACTAAATTCAATTATGATACTTTAGCTGAAAGACTCCGTGAATCGGCCTTCTTACTAAAAGGTGTTAAATTCACTATTACTGATAATCGTGGTGAAGAACCTAAAGAAGATGTTTTTCATTATGAAGATGGTATACAGTCTTTTGTTAAGTATCTTAATGAAGATAAAGATACTATCGGTGGTATTTTTTATGTTGAAGGTACCAATTCAGATATTGAGATCGAATTCTCCGGCCAATACAATGACGGTTATTCAGAAAACATTATCTCATTCGTAAATAATGTTAGAACTGCTGATGGTGGTACACATGAGTCTGGTATGAAATCTGGTCTCACAAAAGCTTTTAATGACTATGCTAGAAAAGTTGGATTGCTAAAAGAAAATAGCAAGAATCTTGAAGGTAGTGATGTCAGAGAAGGTTTATCAGCAATTATATCTGTCCGTATACCAGAAGAAATCTTACAATTTGAGGGGCAAACAAAAGGTAAACTGGGAACCCCACAAGCTCGTTCCGCTGTTGATCAATTAGTTTATGAGCAGATGAGTTTTTATTTGATGGAAAATGGTGAACAAGCACAAACACTTGTAAAAAAATCATTAAAAGCTAGAGAAGCCCGTGAAGCAGCTAGAAAAGCTCGAGAAACCACTAGAAATGGTAAAAAGAGTAAGAAAAATGATGGTCTACTATCAGGTAAATTAACACCGGCACAGTCTAAAAATTCAGCTAAGAATGAATTGTTCTTAGTCGAGGGTGATTCTGCTGGTGGTTCTGCCAAACAAGGTAGAGATCGTAAATTCCAAGCAATTTTGCCTTTAAGAGGTAAAGTTTTAAATACTCAAAAAGCTAAACTTGAAGACATTTATAAGAACGAAGAAATAAATACGATGATTTATACTATCGGTGCAGGTGTAGGTGCAGACTTTAAACTAGATGATCGCAATTATGACAAAGTTATTATCATGACTGATGCTGATGATGATGGATCACATATTCAGATTCTTTTACTTACATTCTTCTATCGATACATGCGTCCATTGATCGAGTCAGGACATGTGTATATTGCTTTGCCACCTTTATACAAGTTACAAAAGGGTAAAGGTGCAAAGACACAGATAAAATATGCTTGGACCCCTGATGAGTTAAAAGACTCAATTAAGAAGATGGGTAAAGGATACGATCTACAACGTTTCAAAGGTTTAGGTGAAATGAATGCCGACCAATTATGGAAGACAACCATGGATCCAGAAACTAGAATTTTAATTAGAGTTAATATAGATGACGCTGCTTTAGCAGAACGACGTGTAACAACATTAATGGGTGATAAGGTTAAGCCAAGGCGTGACTGGATCGAAAATAATGTTAAGTTTAACGGTACTGAAGAAGGCGACACTATTTTAGAGAAAATTGATGATAATGATCCAATTGATCAAAATATTGTTGATGACTTATTGAATAAGGAATAGGTGATAAAATTTGGTTAATAATTCTCCTAAAATTCAAGATATTTCTTTAGAAAAGATTATGGGAGATCGTTTTGAGAGATATTCTAAATCGATTATTCAAGAAAGAGCTTTACCTGATATTCGTGATGGATTAAAGCCAGTTCAAAGAAGAATTCTTTACTCAATGTATCTTGATGGAAATACTTACGACAAAGGCTTTAGAAAGTCTGCAAAAGGTGTCGGTAATGTCATGGGTAATTTTCACCCCCATGGTGACTCATCAATTTATGAAGCTATGGTACGTTTATCCCAAGATTGGAAATTACGTGCACCATTAATTGAAATGCATGGTAATAACGGTTCAATGGATGGAGATCCACCTGCAGCTATGCGTTATACTGAGGCCCGTTTAAGTAAAATATCAGCAGAAATGCTTAGAGACATTAATAAAGATACAGTTGATGAAGAGTGGAACTTTGATGATACTGAAAAAGAACCTAAGGTTTTACCAGCTAGATTTCCCAATCTATTAGTAAACGGTTCAACTGGTATTTCTGCTGGTTATGCAACAGAGATTCCACCTCATAATTTAGGTGAAGTAATTGATGCTACAATCAAGCTTATTGATGATCCTAAAGCAACGTTAGATGACCTCATGAAAATCGTTAAAGGCCCTGACTTTCCTACTGGAGGAATACTTCAGGGTGCTAAGGGAATAAGAGAAGCCTACGAAACTGGACGTGGCAAAGTTTATTTACGTTCTAAGACATCAATTGAAAATCTACGCGGTCATAAATCACAAATTGTTATAACTGAGATTCCATACGAAGTAAATAAAGCTTTATTAGTTAAGAAAATTGATGAAGCTCGAGTAATGAAAAAAGTTGATGGAATTGCCGAAGTTCGTGATGAAAGTGATCGACAAGGACTATCAATTGTTATCGAATTAAAGAGGGATGTTGATGCGCAAGGTATTTTAAATTATCTATTTAAGAATACTGATCTACAAATCTCTTATAACTTTAATATGGTTGCAATAGCTGATATGCGTCCACAACAAGTAGGTTTGGTAAAGATCCTAACTGAATACGTTAAACACCAAGAGGACGTTGTTTTAAGACGTAGTAAGTTCGATCTAGCTAAGGCAAAGTCCAGACTACATATCGTTGAAGGATTGATAAAAGCATTATCAATTTTAGATAAAGTTATCAAAACCATTCGTGCAAGTAAAAATAAATCAGATGCTAAAAATAATTTGATCAAAGAATATCAATTTACGGAAAAGCAAGCTGAGGCAATTGTTTCATTGCAACTTTATCGATTGACTAATACTGATGTTACAGAGTTACAAAAAGAAGATAAGGAATTGCATACAACAATTGATTATTTGAACAAAATTATCAACAATCATGCTACCTTGATGAATGTTATCAAAGATGAATTAACTGAAGTAAGAGATACATATGCTGACAAACGTCGTACAAAGATCGAAGCTAAAGTTGCTGAGATCGAAGTCGATACTAGTGTGCTGGTTGCTAATGAGACAGTACGCTTATTGGTTAGTCATGATGGATACGTTAAAAGAAGTAGCTTAAGATCATATCAAGCTTCAGATACTGATGATAATGGTCTAAAGGATGAAGATTATCCTATTTTAGATAGAGAAGTAAGTACATTAGATCATCTATTTATTTTTACAAATAAAGGAAACTTGATTTATCGTCAAATTTTTGAAGTAGATGATAGCAGATGGAAAGATACTGGATCTCATTTGTCACAAGAAATAGGATTATCCTCTGATGAGACTATTTTAAGAGCCTTTGTCTTTAGTGATCTCAATCAAAATGGTAACTTTTTGATTGCTACAAGTGAAAACTACATAAAGCAAGTGGCTTTCAAAGATCTACTACCAGGACGTACTTACAAATCACGCGCTAGTTGTTATGCAAAATTAAAAACTGGTGCTGCACAAGTATTGGATATATATTATGTTGATGATATTAGTTGCTTGGTATATGTATTTACAAAGCGTTCTTATGCTTGTTCGTTTGAGTTAGATGAAGTACCTATTGTTGGTAATCGTGCTGTTGGTGTTAAATTTGTTAACTTAAAAGATGATGATTCTATTGCTGGTTTCTTTTTGACTGATCCTGATAATAAAGTTGCTTTAATTACACAGCGTGGCGCTTATAAGCAGATGAAATTGTCTGAGATTCCTATAACTAGTCGTGCCAAACGTGGGGTATTAACTTTACGTGAATTAAAACGTGATCCTCATAGAATTCAATTAGTAACTGATATAACAGCAAATGAGGAATTGACAGTAATAACTGATAAGAATAAATCTATAGCTATTAATCAAAAAGATCATCCAGTCTCTGATAGATATTCTAACGGTTCATTTATTATTGATCCTGTAGCAGATGGCAATCCTAGTCGATTCGTCAAAAATCAAATTGAAAAATAATTTGTTATATAAACAATAAGTTTAAGTTATATAGTATTATTAGTTTATATGAATGATTAGGAGGATTTCTGTTTGCTGGATGAAAAATCGAGAAGAGTATTTAGTTCTAAGGCGCTAAATTATTTTGATGAATTAACAAAAAATATGAGCTATACGAAAACTGCTCAGTCTTTGGGTATTACTCAACCTGCGTTAACACAACAGATCAAGAAAATTGAACACGTTGTCGGTACACCATTATTTTATAGTATGGGGAAAAAAATCTATCTTACTGATGCCGGTACAGCACTTCTTGATGCTACACATGACATTTTTAATACTATCAATACGGTTACTGATAAAATTCAACAAGAATCTTCTAGTACAACTGGTAAAATCAGTATTGGACTTTTGGCTACGACTGAGTCGGTAGTCATTGAAGATTTCATTGTTGAATACAAGAAAAATAATCCTGGTATTGAAATTGAATTGAATTCACTTACTAGAAAAGATATCTGGGAAAATATTCAAAATAATGGTATTGACTTGGCAATTATGTATTTGCCAGATGAGAATATTAAAAATTGGAAGATATACAAATCTAAAAAGATCATCAGCGACAATATTATGTTGATTCATAATAGTGATCGTATTAATAAAAAGGGTAGAGCAACATATAAGGATGCAGTAGAGCGTCCTTGGGCTGCATACCTAGAGGATTATTATCTATCCAACTTACTGACAGAATATTTTAGGGATGCTCTAGTGGATACTCCTAATGTTATTGCAAGATTTTCTTCACCATATCAATTGTTGAAGTTTGCGCAAGAGTCAGAAAATATTTATACAGGTTTACCATTAAGTTTTTGCCTCGCTCATGAATCATTAATAAAACTTTATCAAACACCACTTGAACCAGCTATATCAAGTGAATTATCATTTGTATATCGAGAAGATAAAGAGAAGATACCACGTATCAAGGAATTCTTTGAGGAGTGGAGTAGTTTCTTAGACAAAGTTGGTTATATTGAACGTCTAAAATCTTCAAGATAAAATAGAAAAGGGGAAATTTTAATGACTAAAGAAAAAGAATTAGTTTTTGGACACAAAAATCCTGATACAGATGCTGTTGTCGCAGCTATCTCATATTCATACTTACAAAATAAATTAGGTTTCAACACAGAAGCTGTTGCATTGGGTGAACCTAATGAAGAAACAAAGTATGTTTTTGATAAATTTGATGCTAAATATCCTCGTGTAATTTCAGCTGCTAACGGTGAAGTTAAGTCAGTTATGCTTGTTGATCATAATGAAAAGCAACAAAGTTTAGATGATATTGATGATTTAACAGTTACACATGTTGTTGATCACCACAGAATTGCTAATTTTGAAACAGCAAATCCACTATTTTATCGTGCTCAACCAGTTGGATGCACAAGCACAATTCTTTGGGAAATGTACGCAGAAGAAGATGTTGAAGTACCATCTGAACTTGCAGGTTTGATGGCTTCTGCAATCATCTCAGATACACTTCTATTGAAGTCACCTACAACAACTGATGAAGATAAGGCTGCTTTGAAGAGCCTTGCAGAAACTGCTGGTATTGACTATGAATCATATGGACTTGACATGCTAAAGGCAGGAACAAACCTTGACAGTAAGTCAACTAAAGAATTGATCGATATGGATGCTAAGAGTTTTGATATGAATGGTAATAGCGTACGTATTGCGCAAGTAAATACCGTTGATATTGCTGACACGTTGAAGAGAGAATCAGAATTTACTGCTGATATTAAGGCAGAAAATGAAAAAGAGGGTTACAATCTTTTCATTCTACTAATCACAAACATCCTAACAAGTGATACAAAAGGCCTAGTTTTAGGTGATGAAAACGCTATCTCAACTTTCGAAAAATCACTTAATACAAAAGTTGAAGATAACAAGGCATCATTACCTGGAGTTGTTTCTCGTAAGAAACAAGTTGTTCCTCCATTGAATGAAAACTTCTAATAACGTTCTTTTACCAAGTATTTTATGAAAATTATATAATCAAATAATTATCAAATTTATTTGTGAAAATAGAACCTATTTTCTTGAAAACGTTATCTTATATATGTATAATATTTTTATCGTCAAAACTGCTAGATTTTTTCGAAATCTAGCAGTTTTTATGTGTGACGTTTTTATTTAAGAAAAAGGAGTTTTTAAATGAATGCATTAAATATATTAATTGGGTTAGTTCCAATGATTGGTTGGGGACTATTTCCAGTCCTAACTGGTAAATTTGGTGGTAAACCAATTAATCAAATACTTGGAGCTACATATGGAACATTGATCATGGCTATAGTCGTGGCCCTTGTCAAACAAACTCCGATTATTGGCGGTAAAGAATTTCTATTTACATTCATTTCAGGTGCATGTTGGTCCTTAGGCCAAATCTTAGTATTCTATGCCTTTACTGAAATGGGAGTTTCTAGAACAATGCCTATTTCAACCGGATTTCAATTGATTGGTGCTTCGCTTTGGGGTGTTCTTGTGTTAGGTGAATGGTCTAAGACAAGTTCAAAGATGATTGGATTCTTTTCAATTTTATTGATCATCGTTGGTGTTTACTTAACAACATATGGTGAGAATAAAACAAAAGAAAGTGGATCAAGCGCTGTCAAGGGTGTTATCTTAGTATTATTTGCAGAAGCAGGATACTTAGGATATTCAGCATTTCCTCAAGCAATCGATGTAGATGGTTTCCAAGCATTTCTACCACAAGCATTAGGTATGGCGGTTGTTGCAACTATTTTTGCTCTTGTAACTAAGAGTAATAGAGTTTCAAAACCATTTACCACAAAGAGCTCATATACTAATATAATTAGTGGTTTCTTCTTTGCTCTTGCTGCATTGACATATCTAATATCAGCTCGTCCAGATGTTAATGGTTTAGCAACAGGATTTACCTTATCTCAGATGAGTGTTATTATCGCTACTTTAGGTGGCATTTACGTGTTACATGAAAAGAAAACAAAAAAAGAAATGGTTGCAGTATTATCAGGTTTAGCTTTGGTTGTTGTAGCCGGAATTATTACAGCATTTATTAAATAAAAATAAGCCATATCAGAATATTCTGATATGGCTTTTTATTTGTCAGGGAATTGATGGAATTTATTGATATTTAAAATTTATACAAATTAATCTTAAAATTGGGAGGGATTATCATTTAACAATCGAGGGGGGAAATTAAATGATATATATATTTAAGGAGTATTCAGTCAGATAAGAGATTCATTTATCCTATCTGACAAGGACAATATAATACCATTTCGGTGAAAAGTAAAATAATATGTTTAAACAATTAAAAATGCCTGATTGCTGGTGTTTTGTAATTTATTATGAATTCACCTATTTCGTCTAATGAATCAGAGAATAATAAAGATTTTCTAGCGTATTTATCTAAAAATCCATTATCCGTCATAGTATCAAAGAAGTTTTCCAGGCTATCGTAGTAATGATCTACATTATAAAAAATACATGGATTATTGTTATCCCCAATTCTTGTCCAAGAATAAGCCTCAGATATTTCTTCTAATGTACCAGGTCCACCAGGTAAAGCTATGCTAGCGATAGATTCGTTTAGCATTCTAGTTTTTCTAGTATCCATACTGTCAACTATATCTAGTTTGGAGAGCTTATTATGTGATAATTTTCTATCATACAAGGTTTTAGTAATAATTCCATGTACGTATCCATTATCCTTAAGTACCGTATTAGCGATTATTCCCATAAGTCCGTGTTGTCCGCCACCGTAAGTCAGACCATAGTTATTTTGAACGATCCAGTGTCCTAAATTAATTGTTCCTTGTTCAAATACTTTTTTATTACCTGATGAGGCACCGCAGTATACAGCAATTTTTTTCATATAAACTACTCCTTTTTTAGCGTGAAATTTGTTTCTCTTTTTAGACGACGATAGTACAAAATAGATGCCGTATCTAATGCATCTAGTGCTCTTTGTTGATCTTTAGAAATTTGTTTTGTGCTTAATGCTATCAAGATAAACGTGGTGTAAAGTTTTTTAGGGGATAGGTCTAATGATAATTCTTGACTATCGTTTTTTAAGTCACGGTGTAATGCTGGGACAGATAGTAATGGCGTGTTTGCAGCCTTATTTCGATTAAGAAACAAATTATCATCATGCCAGTATGACTTATAAGGTTCTATGAATGCTTGATAAATATTTAAAAAGCGTTTTTCAAATTGGGCAAATTCTAAATTTTTAAACTTTTTATAGAAATCCGGAGCAAGTGCCTCTTTGTAATTAAATCCTTTAGAAATAATTAAAATGAGAAGTCGAGTATAAACGCTTATTTCTTTATTTAAATATTTCGGCAATTCTAAAAATACCTCTATCGGAAAATCCGACTGTTTAGGAACAGTGACACTATTAACATATAATGTCGGAATTTCGATGGATTTTTTTATGCCAAAAATGTACTTAAAGTAGACGTTCAAGTTGCTGATGACTTTATTTACTGTACTGGGACTTAATTCAAGATTTGTCAGCATAAAATTTTTGAACTCTCTGACATCTAATTCATGAACATCTTTTATATCTTCAGTAATTTTATATTCGGCATTGTGTTCAATTACAAAGGCAAAGAAGTCATTTAACGAATTAGTATATTCAATATTGGCTCTTTTTGATATGTTCCTAGTTTTTAAATAGGCATCAAAGCCTACTTTATAAGGTATTTTAACCATAAATATCTCCTTTAACTTTGCTTCTAAATTCACTTGGGGTAATTCCAGTTTCTTTTTTAAAAAAAGTCATAAAGTATGTGTCACTGGAAAAGCCACTTTGCAATGAAATATTATTAATAGTTAGTTCTGTATCCTTTAACAAATTCTTTGCGTAATTTAATCTGATCTCACTTAAATAGGTTAGGGGAGTCTTGTTAACCATTTTTTTAAAAGTTCTCTGTAAATAATAGGGACTACTATGGCAATCTTCCGCAATTATATTAAGAGTGAGTTTTCTTTTGAAATTCTTCTTAAGATAAGACTCTATTTGAATTATCCATTCGTCATTGGATACTTTAATACCAGTAGGATGACATCTTTTGCAAGGGCGAAATCCTAATTTCATAGCCTCACTAACTGTTTTAAAAATTACTACATTATCTTTTTTTGGACTCTTAGAACTGCATGAAGGTTTGCAAAATATCTTAGTTGAAGTTACCCCATAATAAAAGTTACCATCTAGTCTATTATCGTTTGTTATAATTGCATTCCATCTTTTTTGAGTCAGCAAGTATTTTTTCATAACACTCCAATTAAAAAGCAAGATTTTTAAGTGAATTATAGCATATAATAAACCTATTACAAAGCAGGTGTATAGAATGACAAAAGATATCTTTTATTCTAAAACAAAAATTAACAATAGATTTTATTTAATAGCGTCAACTGTAGATGGATTAGTATTCGTTGGTTGTCAAAATGGCAATATGGACGAACTGAAAAGCTTTTTCAAGAAAGAAAAGCTGGTTTATGATGAAAAGAAAAATGAACCTTATGTAATAGAACTTGAAGAATATTTAAGCGGAAAAAGAAAAGAATTTGATTTTAATTTAGATGTTACTGGTACAGAATTTCAAATGAAAGTTTGGCAGCAATTAAGAAAAATACCTTATGGGAGTTTGAGTAATTATTCTAAAATTGCTACGCAAATTGGCAACCCTAAGGCTGTTAGGGCCGTTGGAACCGCCATTGGAAGAAATCCAGTGTCGATTATTGTTCCATGTCATCGGGTTTTATCAAAAAATGGAAGTTTGGGCGGATATCGTGGTGGATTACCAATGAAAAGGGAATTATTGAATCTGGAAAAAGAGGTAAGTGAACATGTCTAAATTCAAATTAGCTTTTTTTGATATTGATGGAACTCTTGCAAAACACAGTGATCCAAATCACATAACAAAAATGATCGATAGAGTACCTCAATCGACTAAATCTGCTATAGAACAGTTAAAAATTTCTGGAATTGAACCTGTAATTGCTACGGGAAGAAATCACGGTATGATTAAAAATCTTTTAGATTCTTTAAAAATAGATAGTTTTATAGCTAATAACGGGCGATATGTTGTATTTAAAGATCAAAAAATAGTTCATGATACATTTACAAAAGAACAGGTAAAAAATATAGTTGCATATTTTAATCAAAGACAAATATCCTATTGTTTTGAAACCTGTGATCATTTATTTATAAATGAAAATTCAAATTTCTTAGATGATGGGTCTATGGGACTTGAAAAAATAGAGGATAATGTCATTCCTGATGGAATCATTCAGATGATTGTTAGAAGTGGTAAACCTTTTGAAGTGCCAATTGACGGTATACAGTCCGTAAAAGTAGCGCCGAAGGTTTATGACATTACTATGGCTAATTCAAATAAAGCGGTAGGTATTAATAAAATTTTACCTGCTATGAACATAAAACCAGAAGAAACATTAGCTTTTGGTGATGAAGAGAATGATATAGAAATGTTTGGTGCTGTTGGTTTTTCAGTTGCTATGGGGAACGGTACTAAAAAAATAAAGTCATTAGCTGATTATGTTACCGATTCTGTTGATAATGATGGAATATGGAATGCATGCAAGTATTTGAAATTATTTTAGAGTTTATTCAATTAGTGATATTCTATTAACTGTATTCTAAAAATAAGGAGTTTTTAAGTTGAACGATCCACAGTCCATATTAAAATCAACTTTTGGTTACGATGACTTTCGAAATGGCCAAAGAGATATAATCGATCGAGTCTTATCAGGTAAAAGATCCTTGGGTATTATGCCCACAGGTGGTGGTAAGTCTATTTGTTATCAGATACCCGCTGTTATGTTTTCAGGATTAACCTTAGTTATATCTCCATTGATTTCTTTGATGAAGGATCAAGTGGATAGCTTAAATGAATTAAATATTCCGGCTACTTTTATTAATAGTACTTTGGAATATCACGATTTAGAGGAAAGAATGCGCTATATTGAATCAGGTGCAGTCAAACTTTTATATGCAGCTCCTGAAAAAATAGAAAATCCCGATTTTTACAGTTGGTTATCACAATTGCCAATTGATTTAGTAGCAATTGATGAAGCTCACGTTCTATCCTCATGGGGACATGATTTTAGACCCAGTTATTTAAACATAATTCAACCCTTGAATGAATTACCTAGTCAACCGGCCTGGTTAGCATTGACTGCTACTGCAACCAATCAGGTTCAAGAAGATTTGATGTCTATATTAAATGTTAAAGAAGAAAATGTTATCAAAACTGGATTTGCTAGGACCAATTTAGCATTAAAAGTTGAAAGAGGCGTTGATAAGTTTTCATATGTTTTAAACTATGTTAAATCTCATGCCAAAGAATCCGGCATAATTTATGCCGGACGAAGAAAAGACGTTGATAAATTATATGACTTTTTAAAAGATCGTGGAGTAAATGTCGGAAAATATCATGCCGGATTGAGTGATAAGGAAAGACATGATCAGCAAGAAGATTTCTTATTTGATAAAGTCGACGTGATTATTGCTACCAATGCTTTTGGAATGGGTATTAATAAAACAAACGTTAGATATGTATTACATTTTACTATTCCTGGAACTATTGAAAATTATTATCAAGAAGTAGGAAGGGCCGGACGTGATGGCCTTCCTGCTGAAGCAGTTCTGTTATACACTCCTGCCGATTTGAGGCTTCATATGTTCTTTATTGAGCAGTCAGAAGCAGATGATGAGTATAAACAAAGTTTGAATATTAAATTAAGAAAAATGAATCAATATGCTAAAACTGAAAAATGTTTAATGCAGTTTATTTTGAATTATTTTGGAGAAAAAACAACTCAAGTCTGTGGACACTGTTCTAACTGTTTGGATAATCGTGAGATTACAGATGTAACTAAAGATGCACAAAAGATATTGAGCTGCGTGGTCAGAATGAGACAAAATTACGGTAAAAAGACAATTTCACGTGTGCTGGCTGGTAAAGATGATGTCGCAAATGATTGGCATAACTTTGGACAATTGCCCACGTTTGGGTTATTAAAGGATTGGACGTTAAAATCAATAAATGAATTTATCGATTTTTTGGTAGCAAATGTTTTTTTGAGTACGACTAATGGCCTCTATCCAGTTCTAAAGTTAACTGAAAGTGGAGCGATGGCTCTTAAGGGGCATACAGTCGTTGGTCGTAAGAGCCTTGCAATGCCAGAACAAAGAAATTCTATTGTATCGGATGGTAGCTTTGATGAGTCGTTATTTGAGGAACTACGTAAGTTACGTTTGAAGATAGCTCATGCACAAGATCTACCACCATTTGTAATCTTCTCCGATAAGTCATTAAAAGACATGGCTCAACGTTTGCCATCTAATAATAGTGAATTTTTACAAGTTAATGGAGTTGGAAATGCTAAATTAGACAGATATGGTACTAGATTTATGGAAGTTATTAAAAACTATCAAAAAGAAGAAAAAAAAGTAACGTCAGAACCTTAATAAGTTAGAATTAAGGTTCTTTTTTATATGTAAAATAGGTCTATTAAAACTAAATGTTTTACGAAAACATAATAAAAAAACTAAAAAAACACAACCAATGTTTAAGATGAGTAACTTACAGTGAAACCATCCACATTTTATTGAACGTGACATCTCAGAGCTAATTTAAAGTATATAAGCGAAATCAAAAATCAGTTGACTTAAGAAATTGAGATTTGTCTTTGTTAGTTACAATTCGAAATATAAATGATTTTGGGAAAATTTGATGAGTTATAGAAATCAAGTAAATTATCAGGGAAGCAGATTTTAAGAACGTTAAGATGTTGTACTTGAGCTTGACATGTGCCGTTCTAGTATTACTTCTTATAATACATATTATGTAACCTTAGATGTAAATTTGGAAATTTGCATCAAAATTGTTCATACCCTGTTGGCCACATTAACATGTTCAGACAATTTATCAACTATCTTCATTAAGTTGCTAAAGTAATAATAAAGACAATCAATGTCAAGGGCAGTTTAAAAATGTAGGTTTTCGGCAGAAAGAAATGTAGGTTTTCG
>NZ_AZDG01000020.1 GCF_001434665.1 Companilactobacillus tucceti DSM 20183
TATTTTCCCAGAAGTGCTCTTATTTATCTGTATCAAATTATATACTCAGTACCGATTGTCTACTTTTTTTATGATTTAAAGCTAAACCTGCTTTGTTGCAGTTTTAGTCATTAAAATTATTTGATTCAACATCTTTGATAAATTGTTCCAAATGATCGAAGTAAACTGGAGCATTATCGATCATATGGTGATGTCCACCATTTGGAGTTGTTACAAGTCTTGCATGTGGAATTTCCTTTTGCATGATTTTAGCAGTTTCAATAGGCATTGTTTCGTGTTCACCAAAAGTCAAAAGTGTTGGTACAGTAATTTCCTTAAGATGTTCTCTAAAATGCCAATCCTTTAATTTACCAGTAATAACAAATTCATTGTCACCTTGGAATACATTATATACACCAGTAGACATAGTACTAATTAAGTGAGAAATAGCTACAGGTTGTTTGCGGTCAACATATTCAGCGTTTAGAATATCGACATAACTTTGATAAGTGGCATCACCAAGGTCGTTTTCAGCCTCTTTTTTCTCCATATACTTAACCTTTTCAGGACCTAATGCATCCATACGGCATTGATTGATATGTTTAACGTAGTCGCCAATTTCATCAACCATACTTGAAATGATAGCTCCTTTCAAATGTTGACCGTATTTAGCAGCGTACATTTGAACTAAAGCTCCACCCCATGATTGTCCAATAAGATAGAAGTTGTCTAAACCAAGTTTTTGTCTAACTTCTTCAACTTCTTCTAAGAAATAATCATAAGTTAAGTATTTTTTAGCAATTTCGGGGTCACTATAATCGGGTTGGTCTGAGTACCATGAACCTAATTGGTCATACATAGTAACTTGGACACCAAGATCAGCTAGTTTTTCACCAAAGTTTTCCCAATATTCGTGAGTACCACCAGGTCCACCGTGTAAGCAGAGTAATTTAATATCCCCGTGGCCTTGGGTATTTGTCCATAAGTGGTAGCCATTATCTAAAGTGATAATAGTAGTTCCTTGTTTCATATAAGTTCACCTTCCTGCAAGTATATGAATAACAGTATATCGCTAGTCCAGTTTTCATATCAAATTTTTTATAATATATTTTTAATGTCTTTAATCAATAATTCATTTAGGATAATACTTTGTTAAAACAAGAATTACCAATATGTTGCTTGTTCCTTGGTAATAAAGAAAAATAGTCTAATTGCAAAATTACAATTAAATATAAAAATTTGAAAACATTTAAATTTTATGATTAAAAGTCATAATTAGTATTTTGATGTTATCTGAAAAGGTCTCGTTTTTAATGAAAGAGCGTAATTTAATATGTAAATCAATTAATTGTATTGATTATGGTTTTGAGTATATACTTGTATATACATAAAATTGATAGCTTAGGAGCTAAATCATGGAAATGAAAAAAATACCCATTAGCTATAGAACAAAAATTTCAAAATGGGGTAATTCTAATGGTGTCCGTATACCACAAGAAATTTTAGATAATATAAATATTAAGCAGAATGATGAGGTAGATTTAATCGTTGAAAAAGGGGAACTTATTATAAAAAAGCGTGATACTCCGTCAACTCTTAAAGAACTTTTTAAAGATTATAATCAAGAACCATTCAATGAAGGTGAATTTAATTGGGGAGAAAATAAAGGTAATGAATACTGGTAGTTTAAAACAAGGAGACATAATCAAAGTTAGTCTCGATCCAACCCATGGTCATGAGCAAGCAGGATATCGTCCAGCAATAATAGTTAGTAACCATTTGGTTCAGGATAATTCACATATTTGGCTATGTTGTCCCATTAGTCATACAAATAGAAAATTCCCTCTATATATAGACCTTCCAAGATATCTATCAATAGATGGTAAAGTCCTAATCGATCAAGTTAGACCCTTAGACCTTTCTAAAAGAGAGTTCAAGTATGTGGAATCATTGAAAGAAAATGATTTAGATAGGGTATTAACTTATTTAAAATTAATGTTTGATACTGATTAACTAGAAGAGTGCAACTTGTTATTAGCAAGCCGCACTTTTTTTCTACCTATATTAACTAACTAGTGAAATATAAATTTTCAACTTAATTCCAAAACTTGACCGTAATCAAGTTGAACCTTGTTAAAACCTAATACAATGTATTTGTGCTTAGGAGGAAAGAAAATATGAAATTCAATATATGGGTTCAGAAACATCAAAATCAAATGACTGCGGCAATCGCAATCTTAATTGTAATCAGTTTAATCTCAGATTACTTGTTAAAATTACCGATGGTCGCAACACCGGCCATGATCATAGCAAGTATTATTGGTGCCATTCCAGTATTCTTGCATGCATGGACAGCCTTAATGAATAAAGTAATTAGTATTGAACTACTTGTAACTATCGCCGTTGTAGGAGCTTTTGTTATCGGTGAATATGAAGAATCAGCTGTTGTTACATTCTTATTCTTATTCGGAAGTTATTTGGAACAAAGAACTTTACAAAAGACCCGTTCCTCAGTTAAGAATTTAACAAAAATGGCTCCAACAACTGCAGAAGTTGTTGATGAAGATGGAAATATAGAAACTGTTGACGTTGATGACGTTGACGAAGGTGATCACGTTATTGTTAAACCAGGTGGTCAAATTCCAGTTGATGGAAAAATTATTGAAGGTAAAGGATATATGAATGAGGCTTCCATTACTGGTGAATCAACACCAGTCGAGAAGACTATCGGTGATAAAGTATTTGCCGGTTCACTAACAGATAACGGTACTATAACGATAGAAACAACTTCAGTTGGTGAAGATACTACCTTTGGTAAAATCATTGAACTTGTTGAAGAAGCACAAGATAGTGCATCTCCAGCAGCTAGATTTATTGATAAATTTGCTACATACTACACACCCGCAGTTTTAATAATTGGTATCTTAGTTTGGATCTTTACAAGAGATTTCCCATTAGCTATCACTGTTTTAGTTCTAGGATGCCCAGGTGCATTAGTAATTGGTGCCCCAGTTTCAAACGTTGCCGGAATTGGTAACGGTGCTAAAAATGGTATTTTGATGAAAGGTGGAAACGCCGTAAATACCTTCTCAAAAGTTGATACATTAGTACTTGATAAGACTGGTACTTTAACAACTGGTCAAATGAGCGTTACAAAGTTATCTCATTTTGGAAATGATAAAGAATCTGACATGGCATTACTTTCAGCCGTTGAAGGAACATCAGATCACCCATTGGGTCGTGCCATCGTTAAATATATCGAATCAGAAAATGTTTCAGCAACAAAAGATCTCCCAGAACTTGATACTGTTAAAGGTCAAGGATTACAAAGTAATGACGGCGACATTTTAGTTGGTAATGAACGCTTGATGAAAGCTAATAATGTCAAAATCTCTGATGATGCTAAACAAGCCATGAATGATCGTGTTAACCAAGGTGACTCAATTGTTCTTATGGCTATAAATAAAGAATTGAAATTAGTTGTTGGTGTTAATGATCAATTAAGACCAGATGCTTTTGAAGGATTAACAGCTTTAAAGAAAGCCGGTATCAAACGTGTCGTTATGCTAACTGGTGATAATAAAGTCGCCGCTCAACACGTTGCCGACAGATTACCTGTTGACGAAGTTCACGCTGAATTACTACCAGAACAAAAAGTTGATTTTGTTAAGAAATTTACAGAACAAGGACATCACGTAGCCTTTGTTGGTGATGGTATCAATGATTCACCATCGCTTGCTACAGCCGATATCGGAATTGGTATGGGTACAGGAACAGATGTAGCTATTGAAACAGCTGATGTTGTTTTAGTTAAATCAAGCTTTGATGCGTTAGCACATGCTTATGTCTTGGCTAAAAAGACAGTTGCTAATACACAAGAAAATATCATTATCGCTGTAGGTACTGTTGCACTCTTACTTTTAGGCTTATTAGTTGGAGTTATCCATATGGCAAGTGGGATGTTTGTTCATGAATTCAGTATTTTGATTGTTATCTTTAATGCCATGAGATTACTAAGAATCAAAACTTTAAATAAATCTCCAAAACTTGATGTAAATCAAGTCGAGACTGCATAAAACAGACTAATATAGAATTTGTAAGATAGATAAAGATATTTAGGAGGAACTTGAATATGGCAAAAGTAGTATTACAATTAGGCGAATTAACATGCCCATCATGTATGACAAAAATTCAAAAAGCAGTTCAAAATCAAGACGGAGTTTCAGATGTAAAAGTTATGTTCAATGCAGGTAAAGTAAAGGCCAACATTGATGAAGCAAAAGTAACTGGTGAAGATCTAGGTAAAGTTATTACTGAATTAGGTTACGAAGTTAAGAAAATCAAGACAAAGGAAGTTGCATAATGACAGAGCTAACAATTTACGAAAAATTTGCAGCAGAACAAAAACAAGCTGATGCAGATCACCACAAACCAACAGCCGGTGCTATGACAGGACATATCGTTTCAAATCACGAATATATCAATATCAAGTTGCATCAACTAAAATGGTTTATTAAGGGACCAAATGCTGAAAATTATAAGTCAGTATTAAACGACACCATCGACGAAAATAATGCTTGGTTTGACAAAGTAGCCGATCAATTATTAGATGAGAGTGAATTACCACCATCAACAATGAAAGAATATTCAGATTACACAATGATCGAAGAAAATGGTGCAAATAAATACTTGGATGCAGAAGCAATGATCCAAACAGTTGTAAATGACTTCGCAACTGATAATATGTTTGTAACACGTGCCATCAAACTAGCAGAAAAAGAAGATCGTCCATACATGGCCCAAGTTCTAGTAGAACTACTAGGCTGGAATAACCACCAAATCCGCATCTATCAAGCCTTACTTGGTAATAGTGCTAAAGAAGGATTTGAAGATGAGGATGACGACGATTAGAGAGCGTAACGAGACGTTCAGCTTCTGAGCATTACCTAGAATAACGAGTATGGCGTCTTATGCCATACTCGTTATTCGTAGTAAGCGCAGGAAGTTGTCTCGTGTAGCTCGTTTAAGAAGCACTAAATAAAAAACCAACAGAAAGTAGGAGAGACAAATGACAGAAGTTCACGGACATCACGAGCATGAAGAAACAGATGACTGTTTGGATCTAGTAACGATTTTTCAATCACTACCAGAAGATGATTTGGCAAAAATTTCTACATTAGTATCAGATCGCCACTTTAAAGCTGGAGAGTATATCTTTTCAGCCGGTGACCCAGCAGATACTTTAACTATTGTCGCTCACGGTCAGGCAAAAGTATTTCAAATTGCCGCTAATGGACGTGAACAGATGTTAAGAGTCCTGCAAACTGGTGATTTTGATGGAGAAGCAGCCTTGTTTACTTCTAAAGATAGAACAAGCTTTGCTCAAGCTCTAATGGATACTAATGTTTGCCAGATACATCGTTCTGATTTCCAGAATATGATGAAATCCTCACCAGATTTAGCACTGAATATGATGAATGCTTTTGGTAAACGTTTAGTAAAAATGGAACAGCAAACAACCGAGTCAGCCGTTTCAAGCGTTGAAGGCAGACTCGCTAACTATCTTCTTGAAACAGGAGCTGGTTTGAAACAAGATCAATTCGAGTTACCTTTGAAGAAAAAAGATATCGCGACATATCTTGGAACTACTCCAGAGACCATCAGTCGTAAGTTAAAATCGTTAGATAACCAAGGCCTGATCGAGAAAAAATCCAATACTGAAATTAAGATATTGGACGCTGATGGATTGGCAATGGTTGAGTAATAAGGCATTATTCGTAAATATGCGAATAATGCTTTATTTTTTTATAAACTTAAAATTCTCCTAAGTTAAGTGATGAAGAGATCCGTGGTTAATATAATTAATTAAATATAAATCCGCTTTCATTTTATGTATAACAAAGTATCTTTTTGTGTTAATCTATATCTAATCGCTTGTCATAAAAAATAATCATATGATTATAAAGTAACTTTGCAGAGTTTGCTTAATATGATTAAGGAGAATATTTATGTCAAAGATGTCTAAACAGAGTGATGTATACCATATTTCCGACGAAAAATATAAAGAATATGCGAATGCACAATCTAATGAAGAAATGCTCCCTCTACGTGAAGATAAAAGAACTATGGGATTTGGAAACTATTTTACTTTATGGATGGGTGGAATTCATAATATAGCAACGTATGCCACGGTTGCTGGATTCTTGCTTTTGGGAGCCCCTATGAAGCATATAATTTTAGCCATTTTTTTGAGCTTCATTTTTTCTGCTTTTATGAATACCTTAAATGGACGAGCTGGATCAAAATATGGTATCCCGGGATCCATGCATTTAAAATCCGTTTATGGTGATCGAGGTGCTAAATTACCAGGAATATTACGTGGTATTTTTTCTGGTTTAGCTTGGTTTAGTTTACAAATATATACTGGGTCTCGAGCATTATATATATTAATTGCCGTTATTTGGCCTTCATTTGAAACATTAGGAGGCAATTTTAGTTTTATTGGTATTGATTTACCTAATCTAATAAGTTTTATATTGTATTGGCTGTTTACCTTATTGATTGGATTAGGTGGTAGTAAATTAATAAATAAGTTTAATGTCATTTTGAACCCTTTAATTTATATCTTCTTTATTGGTGCAGCAATTTGGGCCTTAAATGCAGCTGGAGGATTTAGTAATATTTTGGCTTTCACGCCTCCAAAGAGTTTGTCATACAATTACCCTACGATTTTGGTATACTTTATGATTTTTAACTCTCTATTAGGATTTTGGTCATCACCAGCTGTGAATGTCGCCGATTATACGAAAAATGCAAAATCTAACAAGGATCAATCTGCAGGAATGACTCTTGGATTTGGAGTGGGTTATCTCATTTTTGCATTCTCCAGTGTTATTATTTTAGCTGGTGGCGCTTTACGATATGGTGTTACAGATTGGGCTGATTTTCAACAGTTTGGTATTTTATCTATTATGAGACATTGGAACCAACCGTTCGCTATTATTGGTGGAATTATTGTTTTGCTAATGGCAACGGTATCTGCCAACGTTTTGAGTAATGGATTGTCAGCTACCTATCAGCTAATAGCGTTGTTCCCTAAACGTTTCTCTTATAAAACGGGTATGATAACTTCTGCAGTTGTTGCATTTATACTGATTCCGTGGAAAACAATGACTGGTAATGGTGGCGTTATGGCATTCATGAACATGATAGGTGTAATGTTAGGACCAGTTGTCGGGGTTATGTTAGCTTATTATTTTGTAATAGATAAAAGAAAGTTAGATTTAGACAGTTTATATCTAGATAAAGTAAATCCTAAGAAATATAATCGTTACGGTGGAATTAATAAGAGCGCCTATATAGCCACAATAGTAGCTATCATTATTACGATGTTGGGTTATATCCACGGTTTTGAAATTATTAATCAATTGAGTGTTTTCGTTGGTGCAGGATTAGGATTTATTATTTCAATTATTTTGCCAAGATCAAAGAATAGAAATATTCAATGATAAATTGGTAGTGTTATAAAATATGGTCAGCTTTTAGTTATTAAGATAAATAAGGCGAGCACTCTAGTCGAGAGTGTTCGCTATATTTTTTTTAGAGTGTAGAAATCTATATTTGGGCATAATAAAGGCCCCATGTGTTGGTCTATTAACACATGGGGTCTTTAAGTATTTTATTGTTTTTCCTTTTCATAAATCATAATTGCTAAAGCAATATCTAGGACTCCTGAACCTACACTTTCATTTAAAGTGATTTCATCGTTACTTTCTCGTTTCTTAATATTTCCAACTAAAGCTTCTCCGATAGTACCCGTTACGTCGCTTTTAGATATTTCGCCATTTTTAAGTGGAATTAGTATATCACCTGCGGCATCCCATAGGCCTGACATATGTTCGGTTACAATTTTACTTGCTCTTTTTACAGTCGTAGAATCTATTTCTTGCATAAATGATGTAAATGAACCAATTGCGTTTATATGTGTTCCTGGTTTTAATTTTTTTCCGTCAAATACTGGTTTATGGGATGTTGTACAAGTACAAATTATGTCTGAATTTTGAACTAGTTCGTCATTGGATTCAGCTGCAACTATTTCGTAGTCACTATTTTTTACCTTTTCTATCATACTAATGAATTCTTTAACGCGTTTTTTATCAATATCACTTACGATAAGTTTTTTAATCTTGCGAACCTCTTGAATAGCCAGAACTTGTGAGTAAGCTTGAAGTCCAGTTCCAATTATTCCCAATGTATGTGCATCTTCTCTTGCATATAGTTTTGTTGCCACACCAGCGTTAGCACCAGTTTTAATGGCAGTTAAATAATTGGCATCGATTAGGGCTTCCAGAACCCCGGTTTCACGAGAGTATAAACTAATTGTGGAAATTACACTTGGTAATCCTTTAGAACGATTACCTGGAAAAACGGCTGAAAATTTAGAACCAAAGTGTGGTTGAGTTTCTGTATTTGCTACCAACCACTGACCTACATTCTCTTTACCATTTATAGGCATAAAAATACGATCACCCGAATAAAATGTACCTGCTATATTGTCTCGATAGGCATCTTCGATTGTTGAAATAGCCTTTTTCATTGATAGTGTTTCTTTTACTTGATCTTCTGAAATACGTAACATATTTATTCTCCTTAGAAATATTAATTTGCAGAGTTTACTTTAATTAGTGAATAAAATATAATCGCTTGATTAGATTATATCAACGTGATTAAATATAATCAATAGGATGTGTGGAAACGATTTCAATTCATTGAGATATGGTAGTATATTCTAAATAGAAAGGTATTTAACTATGAATAATAAAGAAATTCAGCGTCAGAGAATGTACGGTTATTTTATTACCGCATGTCAGGATTTAATTAAAGAAGAGGGAATCGATCAATTAACGATTCGCAAAATTTCTGATAAGGCCGGTTATAATAGTGCTACATTGTACAACTACTTTGAAAATTTAGATCAGTTAAAGGCATTGTCTCTACTGGATAATGTAAAACCTTACTTTTATGCTATAAGATCTTTGTACGGTATGGATTTAGATTTGGTAGACAGGTTTCTTCTAATCTGGAGGGAGTATGCTAAATATTCTTTTGGTAATCCTCAAGTTTATATAGAAGTTTTTGAATCCAGTAATTCTGATGATATTTTGAGTTATATTGATAAATATTTCGACTATTTTCCTAGTGAAGAGTTTTCCAAAGATCATGATGTATATGATCTTGTATACAATAGGGATATGAAAAGAAGAGACAGAGTTTTGCTAGAGCCTGAAATTGATGCGGGCTATCTTAGTGAGGAACAAGCCAGATATTTTATTGATGGTATTTATGCTCTTCATATAGGGATGTGCAATCAAGTATTGAATGATTATTATAGCAATTCAGAAGAAGCCTTAAAGTTATTTATGAGTTACTTGATAGATTTTCTTTTGTTGAATTCCAGTATTAAAAAAAATAAGACAGAATTGTTGAATAGAATTTTGTCTATGAAAACAGTAAAGATATAAAAATAAGACAATCCTCTAAGGATTGCCTTATTTTTTACATCTGTAAAACCATCTTTACATGAGGCGTAGTGTTAAACAAAAATTCCTCACCAATACGTTCAAATTTAAATTTTTCGTAGAATTTTTGTACATAAGTTTGAGCTTCGATTTCAATTCTGGAACCAGGGAAGTTACGCTTGATAAAACCAAGTACTTCATGCATCAGAGACTTTCCTAAACCAGTTCCTCGTTGTGAGTGTTCAGTAACCACACGACCAAAACTAATGTGGTCACCTTCTTTGAAGACTCTAGCATAAGCTACTAATTCATCATCTATATATTTGAAAATGTGAAATGCCTCAAGGTCAATGTCATCGACTTCTTTATATAGTCTAGTTTGTTCAAGGACAAAAACTTTTTGGCGTAATTTATAAATATCAAATAATTCTTTAGTTGATAATTCTTTAAATTCTTTAATTTCCCACATGATTAGTTCTCACTTTCATTATTAAATAAAATATCGTAGGCAGTGGTGAGCGATTTGTATAATTCCTCTTGTTTTTGGGGGGATATGTTGGTTACAAGTTGTTTTATCTGTTTGTTAGAGTCATCATCGATTTTGTTGAATAGTTCTTGCCCAGATTTTGTAAGTATTAAAATCTTAGATCTAGCGTCTTTCTTTGATTCATGTTTGGTAACCAATTTTAATTTCACTAGTTTTTTGATGATTCGACTAGTATAACTGGCATCCATATCTAAATTTTTAGCGACTTCCATAGGGGAGAGCTCTGTATGACTACCAATTTCTAATAAAACTCTGGATTCTTGAAAACTAAAGCCGGTATTAAAAACTTGTTTATTCAATAAACCTAGTTGATCAGTGTACTTTCGGTTGAAAGCACGTATTTCGTTAATTTCTTTTTGGGAAAGCATTGTTAATCTCCTTTACTGGACAATGTCCATTATAATCATTTATTGGACTTTGTCCAGTAAAATTTTAAAAAATAGGAATTGTGGCTTATGTCACAGCTCCTATTCTTTATAGACTAAACATGCAAAAAAAAGGCTGCAACCTCCGCATAGCTACGAACCACGAATGATTGATGGTGCCAATCATTCGTGGTCCTAGGCTATGTTCCGGTGGCAAACCGCTTTTTTGCACTCTCTAATTGTGATCTACACTTTTTGACCAAGGGGATGTATGTAGCATCCAGTTAATGCCATATTTATCAGTAAAACTACCCATTTTTCCGCCCCAAAATTGTTCTTCAAAAGGCATAGTGATTTTTACTTCACCAGAATTCTTTAATTTCTCATAGAAATCATCGGCAGCTTTTGCACTTTCAGCATCTTCACTATTAATATCAAGTAAAAGAGAAATCTGACCAGAAGGTTCAGAATCTCCAGTAAATGCATCGGCGCATTCAACTTTCATTCCTAGGATAGTAAATCCAGCGTGCATAGTCATACTATCTAAATCAGCGTTTTCAGGAAGACCGAATTGTTTTGCCTGTTCAGCCTTAGGGCTTAGACGATATACATCGGTCGCTCCGAAGACTTCTTGGTAATATTCAATAGCTTCTTTAGCATTTTTAAAAGAAAAATATGGATAGATTTGTGATTGCATACGACTCATCTCCGTATTAATTTGATGGCTAAATTGTAACAGATTTTTAGTGAAAAATTACCAAAAAAGTTAATAAAATCTGAAGTGGATTTTTAGGCTAAATTATTGTTATATCAACGGATTAGCAAGTCTCTATTTTTGAATTCTCTTTATAAAAATGGTAATATTATATAACTAAAAATTTCGAGGTTAATATGACAGAAAAATCTGAAATTAAGCAATTAGATGAAAAACAAATAGAACAAGCACATTTAGACGATGTGGTTGAAAAAATAAAAACTTCTGAAAAGAAGTTAGAAGAACATATTAACGTGGCTGAAGAAGATCTAAAAGTTATTAATAATGCTTTTGATGACATTCACGTTGGTATGGATGGTGACGCAATTTCAATGGATGCGGCTTTGTCCATTCATGCACAACAGCAGATGCTGGATGAACGTAATAATAGTTGGCATCAATCTCAACAACGTTTAGGCGTTTTAAAGCGACTTGAAAAGACACCTTTCTTTGCTAGATTAGATTTTCAAGAAAAAGGTGAACCTAAGAAAGAAAAAATCTATATTGGTTTGACTTCATTTACTGATAAAGATGATCACTTCTTGGTTTATGACTGGCGTGCACCGATTTCTTCTATTTACTATGATGGAAAACTTGGTGATGTTGAATATCAAACACCAGATGGTCTTCAACATGTTGAGCTATTTTTGAAACGTCAATTCTTAGTTGAAAATGGTAAGATCCAAGCTTATTTTGATACTCAAGAAACAATTGGCGATCAGATGCTTTTGGAAGTTTTGGACGGTAAATCTTCAACTCATATGAAGGGGATCGTTAAGACCATTCAATCTGAACAAAATAAAATCATTCGTGATACTAAGTCACGTCTCTTATTTGTTCAAGGGGCTGCAGGCTCTGGTAAAACTTCAGCTATTTTACAAAGAATCGCCTTCTTGTTGTACAGATATCGTGGAACTTTAACTTCCAGCCAAGTAGTTATGTTCTCACCAAATATGTTATTTAATGACTATATCCAAAACGTTTTGCCTGAAATGGGTGAGCAAAATATGGTTCAAATGACATATGGACAATATTTATCACGTCGTTTGCCTAATATTTCTATGGAGAGTCTCTCACAGAGATTTGAAAAACAAGATAATCCGGTCAACAAGAACATTTCTAAATTTGTATCTGATATTGAGTTTTTCAAGATTTTAACTAATTATAGTAAATTACTGAATGAAAGTGGTGTTAGTTTTAAGAACATCAACTTTAAAGGTAATGTCTTTATTCCAAAAGAAAAAATTGCCGAAATTTATTATAGTTTTGGTCCACAATACAATTTAGGTAATCGACTAGATGCGACTGTAGAGCGTCTGCAAAAGATGTTGCGCCGTAAAGTCGGAGCTGAAATGCGTTCTAAATGGGTCGAAGAACAAATTGAAGACTTGAGTCAAGAACAATTGAAAATGCTTTATAACACGGCTGATCAAGAGTTTAAAAATGGTGACGAAGAACATAGATTCTTAGCTCGTAAGATCGTTATGGCGGCTATGCAAAAGGTCTATAGTCAAATTGCTCACTTGAGATTCTTAAGTGTTTCAACGAACTATTTGAACTTTTTAAGAGCTGTTCCTAAGATCACTGACTTATCGAAATATGATATTACTAATGAGCAATGGGAAACTTATATAAATGACTTTATTGTGATGTTTAATAGTAAACAAATTTCAATGGATAATCTAAGTCCATATTTATATTTATATGATCTAGTTACAGGTAAACATGGCGAACTTGATATGAAATTTGTCTTTATTGATGAAATTCAAGATTACACACCATTCCAACTATCTTATCTAAAATATAAATTCCCTAGAGCGCGTTACACTATGTTGGGAGATTTGAATCAGTCTATTTTCACCAAGAAGAATAGTCAGACTTTATTGTCAGAAGTTCAAGGTCTGTTTAATCCTGAAGATACTAGAGTAGTCCAATTGACACATTCATATCGTTCTACTAAACAAATTACGGATTATACAAAAGCTATTTTGACTAATGGACAAAAAATCGAGCCATTTAATCGTGATGGTGATCTTCCTAATGTGATGATTTCATCAAACGAAAAAGAAGCTTTAGAAAATGTTGTCGAACAACTTCAAGAAAATGATCAACGTAAGTTTACAACGGCTATAATCACTAAGAGTTTGGAAGAATCAGAGCATGTTCAGAAGATGTTACAAGAAAAAGGAATAGAAGCTACTTGGATCCGTTCTGAGAATCAGCGCCTAGCTACAGGAACAATTGTCTTGCCATCTTATTTAGCCAAAGGATTGGAATTTGATGCTGTTATTATGTGGGATGCTTCTGAAAAGAAATTTGATGAAGATGAACAACAATTAGTTTATACAATTGCTTCACGTGCTATGCATAAGTTGACGATCACTGCTATTGGTAACTTGTCAGAGTTATTACAACGAGTTCCAGAAGAATACTATACGAAATAAAAAAACGCATCTGTCAGACGACAGATGCGTTTTGTATTACTTTGATCTTGTTTATTCTCAATACGGGATTGTAATCGTCCATACGATTATTTGGCGAGGTGAATTTAATATAGATTCTTATCAGTTTATTGTCTTTAGTTTGACCAATGAAATACTCTCCTTGATCATCAACACCTTGATCATAAGTGATTCTCTTTAATGACAAATAAGGGTGTGATTTCAAAAACTGTTTGCTTTTATTATCATAGCCATACTTTTCAGAATTGGTTTGTTTCAAAACAGAAGATGTTTCATTTAGGACCCGATTCCTAATAGCGAAGTCTGAGGATAGTAATGATGCCATAGGGATAAAAGCAATTAAAAAAACTGTGGCAATTGTTGATAGAATTATTTTGTTCAATTCAATCCTCCATAGTTAGTGCTTCCAGCTAGATAATACCACCAAAAGAGGATTGAAAATTATTTAAGTTTTTCTGAAAAATATAGATTAACTCAATAAAGTCAAAATAACTCTACTTAATCTTTTTGATAATTCTAATAATTTTTCATAAGTTGGATCGTCTTTAGATTTTTCAAGTTTAGTCTTGATTTGTTTTTGTTCAAAGGCTGAGAAATAAGTCTTTAGGTCATGATTCCCATAAAGCACGACTAACAAGGCAAAAGTTTCCGGAGAAATTTTGTCAGCTGTCAGGATCTCTTTTCTAACTTCAGAAACGAGTTCTTGTTTAACACGAATATCAGGAATATAGTTGTTAGTTTTGAAAACTAGACCAGTTGTAGCCTTTGTTACATCAACTTTAGTAACTAGTGAGTCACCGATTTCGTTGTAAATTTGTTTAGTGATTTTTTCTTTAGTAGCCATAGCTCTAAGTACATGAGTCACACTTTTACCTTGGTTACGATTGATTATTTGGAAAAATTCATTCAAATATGCTTTATCATCAGGCAGAACTTTATTGATTATGACACTGTTATCAGTTAGATCGATTATGTCATTTAAAGCCAAGTCAAAAAAGGAACTCGCAGCCAAATAAGCACGTCTTCTAGTGTTTTTAAAAATACGGATGCTGCCTTTTTCATTGCACGATAAAATAAAATATTTTTGAGGAATATTTAAATTCATACAGTGCTCCTTAATTTGATACTAGCTCAGACTGTTTAGCTAGTGTCAGTTTGATTTTTGGTACTAATAATTCTTCTAAGAGATTGTAACCTTTGCTGGTGAAGTGCAAACCATCAGTCTGTAAAAGTTTCTGAACGGAGTTAGAATTAGACATTTCATGTAGTAGATCAATATATGATAAGTCAAATTCTTTACCAAGATGTTCAGTAACAAGGTCAAATTGTAATTGTCTTGTCCAAGGACGACTAGGTACTTTATGCCAATCCGTATAGGGTGGTGAAAGTAAAACGATTTTATCTTTTCCGACAGCATCAATGATCATTGATAGATTTGAAGCAAACTTACCAGGTTTGATCTCATCGATCGTTGAAATGTCATTGGCGCCAAATCCGAGTATCAATAAATCCGGTTGCAAATTCAAAATATTTTGTTCGATATTTGAAACAGCATTACTAGTCTTATAACCTGGAATCGATAAATTAATTACTTTGTCATCGGGAAAGTGTCTACTAATGCGGTCGGTAAGAGCATCAGTGATTTTTCCGTCTGAGTAACCAGCAAAAATCGAATCTCCAAATAATACTATTTTTTTCATATGTGTTCCTTCTAAAAAATGTTCTATACTATACTAGAATACCAGAAAAATGGTAAAAGTTAATTAACTATTAGGATAAGTAGGTTCATAAATTATGAAAGAGTTATCGAACTATAACGAATTCTCCCGTGAAGAATGGAAGCACTTCCATGGTGAATATAATAAACAGGCTATCACTAACAGTGAATTACGCAAGATCAAGTCTTTAGATGATGAGATCTCAATTGAAGACGTTAGGTCAGTTTATGCTCCAGTTCGCCACTTGCTTCATATATATTTGAAGAATTATCGTAAATTAACTAAGCTAAAGAATGACTTTTTGGATCATCCAAATAAAAAAGTTCCCTTCATTATAGGTGTATCTGGTTCTGTTGCGGTCGGTAAGAGTACCACAGCAAGATTATTGAAGATCATGCTTGAAAGAGCCTATCCTCAATACACCGTTGCTCAGATGACGACTGACGGCTTTTTATATCCAAGTAAAGTGTTGAAAGAAAAAGGTTTAATGGATAAAAAGGGATTTCCACAAACATATGACATGCCTAAGCTCTTAAAATTCTTGAGTGATGTCAAAACACAAACCGGTCCCATTCGTTATCCACTTTATTCTCACAACATTTATGATATTATCCCTAACAAATTTGAAGAGATAAATAATCCAGATATTTTGATCGTTGAAGGTATTAATGCCTTACAATTGACAGAGAATACTAGAATTTTCATGAGTGACTTTTTTGACTTCTCTATTTATATAGATGCTGATGTTAAAAATATTGAGAAGTGGTTCTTGGATCGTTTTGAAACTTTGCTCAGTTTAGCCAGAAATGATCCTAATAGTTACTATTATCAATTTACACAACTTCCTGAAAAAGAGTCGTTACAAATGGCAAAAGATGTTTGGCAAAATATTAATTATCCAAACCTTTTAAACTATATTCGACCCACTAAAACGCGTGCTGACTTGATATTGCATAAATCAGATGATCACCAGATCGATAAAATTTATTTACGTAAATATTAGGAAAAAGTGACATGGTGTAGTATTTTAGTTACAATAATATAAATCAAACTAGGGGGAAATTGGATTTGAACAAACAATGGCCAGATGCAGATAGCATCATTGTTTTGGATTACGGTAGTCAATACAACCAATTGATTACTCGTCGAATCAGAGATATTGGCATATATTCTGAATTGCTTCCAAACACAATTACTGCTGCTGAAATTAAAGAAATTAATCCAAAAGGTATTATTTTATCAGGTGGACCAAACTCCGTTTATGATAAAGAAGCCTTTTCTATTGACCAAGATATCTACAAACTAGGCATTCCTATGCTTGGTATTTGTTATGGTATGCAATTAATGGCTTACAACTTAGGTGGTAAGGTAGAATCTGCTGACAACCGTGAATACGGAAAAGCTGATATTGAAGTAACTGAAAAGGATGCAGCTCTTTTCAAAGATTTACCAAGCAAACAATCTGTTTGGATGAGTCATGGTGACTTAGTTCGTGAAGCACCAACAGGCTTCAAAGTTACTGCTACAAGTAAAAATGCACCTATTTCATCAATTGCTGATGACGAACGTAAAATGTACGGTGTGCAATTCCATACAGAAGTTAGAAATACTGAATACGGTATGGATATCTTAAAGCACTTTGCTTTTGATATTTGTGGCGCCGAAGCTAACTGGACAATGGATGACTTCATTAACCAACAAATCGAAAAGATTCGTGCTGAAGTTGGTGACAAGAAGGTTCTTTTAGGACTTTCTGGTGGTGTTGATTCATCTGTTGTTGGTGTTTTGTTGCATAAAGCAATCGGTACACAACTAACAAGTATCTTCGTTGACCACGGTCTATTGCGTAAAGGCGAAGCTGACCAAGTTATGGAAAGTCTAGAAGGTAAGTTTGGATTGAACATCATTAAAGTTGATGCTCAAAAACGCTTCTTGGACAAATTGGCCGGAGTATCTGACCCTGAAAAGAAACGCAAGATCATTGGTAACGAATTTATCCAAGTGTTTGATGAAGAAGCTACCAAGTTGCACGGCATTGACTTCCTAGCTCAAGGTACATTGTATACTGACGTTATCGAAAGTGGTACAGGTACTGCTCAAACAATCAAGTCTCATCATAATGTTGGTGGACTTCCAGAAGACATGCAATTTAAGTTGATCGAGCCATTAAGAACATTGTTCAAAGATGAAACTCGTGAATTAGGCGAAAAACTAGGTATGCCTCATGATCTAGTTTGGCGCCAACCATTCCCAGGCCCAGGTCTTGGAATTCGTGTTATCGGTGAAGTTACCGAAGAAAAACTTAAAATTGTTCGTGACTCAGATTATATCTTGCGTGACGAAATCAAAAAAGCCGGCCTAGATAAAGAAATCTGGCAATACTTTACAGTATTACCAGGCTTTAGAAGTGTTGGTGTTATGGGTGACGGTAGAACATACGATTATACGATCGGAATTCGTGCCGTTACATCAATTGATGGTATGACAGCTGACTTCGCTAAGATCGATTGGGATGTACTTCAAAAGATCTCAGTAAGAATCGTAAACGAAGTAGATCATGTCAATCGTGTAGTGTATGACACTACTTCTAAGCCACCAGCAACTATTGAGTGGGAATAAGTATCAAAAAATTTAAAATGGGAATGCCGATTTAACGGTGTTTTAGGGCACCTAAACTAGTCTAAAGTGATATGTTTGTCTACTTTTAGTCTACTTAATTGGAATAGTTCCCAGCCAAAACCCAGCCAAATTTGACTAAAAAAATAAAGCTCTGACAGTTGATGTCAGAGCTTTATTAATCTAATCAAATATTTTAACAACTTATAGGTATTAACAAACATAAAAAACAATTTTGAATTACTACCTTGCGATATACTTTACTATCCAAATAAAGGAGTGAGAGAAATGCAACACATTAAGGTAGTCCCTTATGATTCCACTTGGCCTAAAAAATTCCAACAAGAGGCTCAAAAAGTTTCCGATATTGTTCAAACTAATCAAATAGCAATCATCCATATTGGTAGCACTTCTGTGCCCAATTTGTCGGCTAAACCAATTATTGATATTTTGTTAATTGTTAATGATATTGCTTTACTAGATCAACAACAAACGCAATTTGAACAACTAGGGTATGAATATTTAGGCGAATTTGGATTACCCGGTAGACGTTATTTGCGCAAGGGTGGGGATAATCGGACTCATCAAATACATGCCTATCAATACGACAATATTAGTGAAATCCAAAGACATATTTGTTTTCGAAACTATTTGAGAAAACATAGAGATGTCGCATTGCAATATGGCGAATTGAAAACTAAGTTAGCTTCTAAATATCCAGAAAGTATTGATGATTACGGTGATGGCAAAGAATCATTTGTAAAAAAATATGAGGCGTTAGCTCTTAAAGAACATTGGCAAAACCAGTAACTCTTGCTCTTTATTGTAATTAAAATATACTGGTATTAGCTGCAATATTAATTAGACTTGGAGGGGGACAAAAAATATGAATCTAAAATGGTGGACCAAATCAAACACAGTAGAACTACTAATGATCACCATAGGCTGTGCTATCTACGCCTTTAGTTTGGACATGATTTCTGTCCCTAACGGTCTAGCTGATGGTGGTCTAAGTGGGGTCACTTTGATTATCCGTTACTTCTTTAATATCAATCTTGGTGTGAGTACTCTAGTACTGAATATTCCTCTGATATTGATTGGTTTTCGTTATTTAGGCAAACGCATTATGCTCTACACGCTTTATGGGGCTGTTTGCTTGTCATTATTCTTAATGTTTTGGTCTCATCAAAACATCATTGGTCCGTTGCCATTCAAGCATGACTTATTATTATCCTCACTTGCTGCTGGTGTATTGTCTGGGTTTGGTATTGGACTTGTCTTCCGTTATAACGGTACGACTGGTGGTAGTGATATTATCGCACGTGTTGGTCAAATGAAATTTGGTATGTCCTCTGGTAAGGGAATCTTGATAATAGATTATTTAGTATTGTTCTTATCACTTTCATATTTGGACTTTTACCACATAATGTATTCGTTGATTGTAAGCTATGTTCTGGCAAAGATGATCGACTTAGTTCAAGAGGGTCCTAACCGCGCCAAAGCTTTGTTTATCATCTCTGATAAACATCAAGAAATTGCTAAATTAATTGATGTGAAACTCGAACGTGGGCTGACTTTTCTAAATGCTGAAGGTGGATATAAAAATGATGAGAAGAAAATCATTTATCTTATGATTCAGCCTCGTGAAGTTCCTCAAGTAAAGAAATTGATAAAATCTGTTGATTCCAAGGCTTTTGTTACGGTACTTGATGCTCATGAAGTATTTGGCGAAGGTTTTAGCTATCAACGAAAGAGATATCATGTCGGCTCCAATAAATAATAAAGATCACCTAGTCCAATTTTGGATTAGGTGATTTTTTGTAATACGGATACAAAGAGTTTACATAAAATTTACTGTAAATATATATAAAATCGTTACCCTAAAGTTATTCAGTATAAAGGGGTACAGATATGAAAAGGAGCTTTAGTGTTGTAACGGTTATTTTAACTTTTATTATTTTGTTATCTGGTTGTAAGTCACAATCTCAATCAAAAACAAATCCTTATGATTCCAAAGTAACGTCAGTAAATAAAACCGCAGAAAAAATCAAATCTGAACATGACATATCAAAAAAGGTATCATCTTTGAAAGATTTTGAGGATGATTATCAAAAATATCAACATACTAAAAAGCCTTATAAACAAGTAAATTCAGCATATCATCACCAAATAAAGACTATTAAAAGTTCCATTCAAGATAGTAATAAATCAACTATAAAGTCAGCCTCTGTTTCCAAGTCAAAAGAAGAAACTCAAGCCTCTTTGGAAAAGAAAATCTCAAATTTAAATGATCTTAAAAAAGAAGTGGAAGCTGAAAAAGAGATAGTTTATACATCCCCAGATTTTGAAAATTTAAATAAAGATATCGATAAGCAGATAGAAAAAAATAAGGCAGGAATAACATCTGCCATCTTATCAACCACTTCTTCTAAAAAATACATCGATGCATACAATCAGTTCTCCATGCAAAATAATCCTAAAGGAGAATCGAGAGGTAGCACACCTCGAGCCAAAGGATTCTATGAAACAGTTGGTTTGAGTGAGAAAGATTACTTCGCAATCTATACAGGTATATTTGATTATTATGGAAATGCAGTTGAACAAGGATTGATCACTAAAGTACAGTCTGACGATGCATTCCAAGAAGCACAAAGTAAACTTTTAGCAGGGAAATACGCTACTAAATCAACCGTTATTCATAATATGAATTTTTATCAAATTGAGAACGGCGATTATTCTGGTCTTATAGGATCTTGGAAAGAAGTTTCTGAAGGTGGAAGTATGCATGATGGTCAAGGTGTTCGCGAGTTGCCATTGACTGGTCAAAAGTTAAATATTACCAAATATAAAATCAATGATAGTCAAGTTTCAATGACTCAAAAAGATGGTGGAATAACATACTTTACTGACCAAAATGGATCAGAACCAGCTACCTTTGATGAGTCAGATTCTTTGAGTGTAGAGGCAACAATTGGGTCACAAATTTATATGATCGAATTTTATCCTAAGGGAGTACCAATGGCTGAAGAGAAGGATAATTCTAATAAAGAGCGTATTATGATTCATTCTAGTAATGATAGTTATTATGAAATATTTGAGAGAGCGTAACAAAGCACGTTCAGCTTTCGAGCATTAAGGCAAACGACTCCACCAATCCGATTTTGGATTGATGGAGTCGTTTGTTTTAAGTGGAAAAAGCTGTGGGTTGTTTCGCGTTTAAGCTGCAAGTTTGAGGGATAATAATAGGCTCCCTACATCTCACTCAAATCCAACAAATTATTCTTAGGATCATGATACATAATAGCAGCTGAACCCATATCCCTTAATTCACGCCAAGATTTCTCTTGTTGTGGTGTAAAAGTAAGTTTATAGGTAATACGAAGGTAGTTCATCGCACTAGCAGCACGTGCTGTTAAATCACTAACATCAGCACCTTCTTCAAGACGTTTATAGGCTTTCAACAAAGGCTTTTTCAAACGATTATCATTAGCAGAATTATATAAGTCTTTGATCAAAGATTTTGCTTTTTCTAGTTGGTCCATTGTGTCAGTCATTTCATTACACCCTTCTAAAATTTATTCATTAATAAAATCCCTTACAAATATATTATAACCCTCGATATTTTTGCCAACTTGGCGAAACGACAAGTTTAAAACCACAAAAAAAGACCATTTGAGTAAAATCTCAAATGATCTTTTTAAATACTATTTGTTAAGGAATTTATCGTAGCCTGCCTTATCTAAAACATAGTCGATTTCACCGATATATTCTAGATATTTACTATCTTTGAAGAATCCATGCTTGAACTTGTATAGTCCATCGCTGACATCGAATCCAAAGATTCCACCAAAGTCATAACGCTTCTTACCATCAGCAATAGCATGTTCGATCATAGCCCATTGTAGAAGATGAGGTGCCATGTAGTTACGATGAGTATTTAAACTACCACCGTACATATACCAAGCTTTGTCACCATATTCAAAACAAATTGATCCGGCAATTACTTCACCATCAACATAGGCAAGGTAGATACGCATCATATTTTTACCAGTGAATGCTTCAACCATACGATCAAAATATGCTTTAGGACGATATGTAATGTCATGACGGTCACTCATTACTTTATAAGTTTCATAGAACTTGTCCATAAAGTCTTGTGTGTCACCACTTTCGATAGTAACACCCTTACGTTTAGCCAAACGAATGTTATAACGTGTCTTTGAATGGAATGTCATGATGACATCTTCAGGTTTGGCATTTTCAATGTTCAAGACAAAGTTAAAACGAGGTTGAATAGTACTATGTGCTTCACTTAATGGAAGATTTCTATTTCTCATAGTATATCCATGTTCGATCAACTTCTTGTTTAGTTCTTCGTTGAATGGAACTTCAGGGTCAACTCGTAATAAGAAGCAGTTTCTTTCTTCTAAAGCGGGGATTGCTTCTTTAACTAATGCATCTAAAGTGTCAACGTCAAAGTCATCGCCAACATATCCTTTAGAACAATATGCTAATCCGTTGATAGTTAAAACTGACATAGCAGCTGTAGGGTTGTCGATATCGCCTAGATAAACGTAAAATCCGTCCCAGTTATTTTTAACATGTCCCCATTCAAGAGTTTGAGTAACTGAAGTAAAATCAGCATTTTTGATGTAATCTTGGTATTTCGTTATTTCTGGATCATTCTTTGTAAGTACAGGCATTATAGGTTCTCCTTATTTGTAAAATATGTTTGATATCTTTGCCAATATTGGTGGTAATACTTGTATAGTCGCCAATTACGTTTGATCGATTTATCTTGAGAATTGTAGAGAGTATAAGAATATTTCTTTTCTTTGATCAGCTTTTGAACTTTAGCTTTGATCTTCTCATCTTCGATATATTTCACAGCCAATTTCTTAGGAACACCCAGCCATAAGTGATCAGCTTTAGCATCGACTGTCTTTGTAAATGGTTCTTTCAAAGCTAAGTCTTTAACGACTTCGGCAAAAATATTGTAACCACTAGCAGTTGTGAAGTAACTGGAACGTCCTGGACGAACGTTAACGTCAAAAGCTTTAAATTCTTCGTCTCTAGCGTCATATTTCAAATCAAAATTAACAAAACCATGGAATTTGATAGTTTCTAGGAAATTCTTTATTTGCTTGTAAAGTTTTTCGTTGTAATCATTTATGATAGCAACATAGTTTCCTATTAAATTAGGAGTAACATCTTCCAAAACGGGGTGGCCTAAAACCATCATACGCACTTGTCCATTGTGGTCAACGTAGGCGTTAACTGTACGCATATGACTGTCATCACCAGGAATAAATTCTTGTAAGATCATTGTGTCCGAATATCCGGATTGATAAATCTTATCGATCGTTGAGGCAAGTTCTTCGGCATCATCAATAATAAAGGCCTTTTTCTTACCATCGAAATGTATTCCTAAATATTCAGTTGTATTAGCTGGTTTCAAAGCAACTGGGAAATCGAATTTAGAAATGAAGTCCTTGTGATTTTCAACAGTAATACGTTGTGTTCCTGGAATAGGAAGGCCAGTATCTTCAGCTAATTTATAGAACTTATCTTTATGAGTTAGTGAAGTTAGTAGTTCTTGGTCAATGAAAGGAACGTCAAAAAGACCCTCAAGTTTAGACTTGTTACGAATAACTTGTTCAGCGTATTGATCGCTGGCAGCAATTATAATCAAGTGTTGATAGGCTTTCTTTAGTTCTTGACCAATTTTAGTAATTTCTTTAACGAATTCTTCATCGTCTGAAAAATCCCTAACAATTACGTTTACGATTTTTGAGTCGCGAGTCATGATTAAATTTCCACGGCCAAAACAAGTTGGTTTAATGTGAAAAGCTTCATGCAACGAACGTGCAATACCGTATGCGTTGTTGTCGGTCCCCAAAATTATCGGCATAAAAGTTTCCGTTTTTACCATCGTGCATCCCCTAATTATTATTTCATCAATTTGTAGTTTGAATAAATGAACTCAAATGAATCCTCATTTTTAAATGGTATCACAGAAACCATTAATGGAGGTAATAAAATTCCGACTTTCCGAATCATGTCCTTTTAAAATCATAGAAAAGATGTTGACTACTAAATATTAAATAAAATCTTAGATTAAATAAACTAATTGTAATTCAAAAAATGATGTTTAACCGGTTTATTAAAAGATGTATACTTGACTCGTTATTTAATGTAGGAAAAAATAGGGAGATTAGTATAATGAAATTTAGATCAAAATCAGTAGTATTTTTAGCTGCTTTATCTATGGCCACAACCGGGGTATTGGCAACTAATCAAACAAAGGCAAGTGCTGCAAGTGTTGCAACAGTTAACTCTGGAGTAATTGCTAGACTATATAATTCAGATGGTGCATTGATAACTAATCGTGCATTGTCAGCAAACACACCTTGGATCGTTGGTTCAATAGTTACTATTAATGGAGAAACAATGTATCAAGTTTCAACAGACGAATATCTTCGCTCCGCAGATTCATCATTGTCAGGTCAAGATACTTCAAATCAAACAACTCCAACTCAAACAACAGATAGTAACAGAGTAGCTACAGCTAACTTTCCAATAAGACTTTATCGTGATGATACAAATAGCTTGTCAGATCGTTCACTAGCTAAAGGTTCATCATGGCAAATTGGCAAGTTTATCAGAAATAAGAATAATCAAGAATTCATTCAAGTTTCAACTCATGAATACGCTGATGCATCAAAGTTTTCATATAAAGAAGTTATTAGAAACCCAACGTATATTCCAGACTTTGGTACAAACTCAAACTTTATGATTATTAAAAAAGGTAACGGGGATATTGGATAAAAGACTATTTTAAGGGGAAAATCATGCAAAATAGGAAATTAAAATTAACGACTGTGCTATTGATGGGTACGCTTATTTTGGCGGGATGTACTAGTGAAACGCCTAATATAAGTAAAAGTAATGGTCATAAAACAACTACTTCAAAGGTAAGTAATAATCATCATAAATCGACTACAAATGATAATAAGTCGGATTCTCTTTGGAACAATGACAAGGATAATAAATTGGAGTCCTTCATTAACCAATGGGCACCAACAATGAAGCAGTCATATAAAAAATACGACGGCCATCATTCATTAAAAACTTCAGTAGGAACGATTTATCCTGATGATTTATCAAAAGTAACAGTCGCTGATTCTAATGCTTCAATTGGTTGGAGTAAAGATGGTGAAGGTAGTGACTCATATAATGTTGTCGCTATTTACAACTACGACGGCACGGAGCCCCCATTGCCAAACCACATCACATACTTCTTTGCCTTTCATGATGGACAACCAATTGTCCTAGTTGATCAAAGTCGTGATGGAACACCTAATTTATCTGAAACGCAAAATAATGATGTAAGATCTGCCTTTTCTAATATTGTTGCCGGTAAGAGTGCTGGTACTACAAATAATAGTAGTAATCAGGCAACGACAAGTAAAAAAGCTAGTTCAAGTCAAATGACTACTGATCCTAATATGATTGGACTCATGCTTCGTGAGATGCGTGGATCCTATGATGGCAATGGTGGACAGGCTAAAATGGAAGAATATCTAAGTGTATCCTTAGAGGACGGAATGTATCGAATTGGTACAGGAACTTTAGCATCTGAAACTCCATACAAGATTAATGGAAATACAGTTACTTACTATACTAAAGACTTCAGTCATGGTGATACGGATGCTGATGCGCCATTAGTCCCACATGATATAAGTTTGAAAGATTTGGAAAGTAAGTATTATTCTACTGATGCTCAAAGACAAAATATTCAAGATGTAGCAAGTCAAATGCCAGCTGTTTCAGGAGAATAAAAAAGCTTATAAGTTTTTGTTTTGATTTTAAATTAAATAATAATCAAAGTGGTATTAAAGAGATCTTAAATATGCAGCGTAAACATGCGACAAAGCATAACTTTTTCCGCTTAAAATAGAATACCCCAACAATCCTTTCAGATTGCTGGGGTATTCTACTTTAATGCTCGAAAGTTGACCATGCTTTGTTGCACTCTCTTTAAATTGAATCTTTAGAAACAAACTTAGTATTAGGATTTGAGCCTGTGTAATTATACAAAGCGTCAAATTGACTATATGAATCGTAATCCCAATCAGCATCAAAAGCCGCAGCGTTACCACTGATACCTAAACCAACACTAGGACCGGAGTAAATTAAAGCAGCACGGTGGCCGTAATGTCCGGCTTGTCCGCTACCAGTTAGGTTGTTGCCTTCATCATACCATTGTGATAGTAGGTAATAGGCAGCGTCTTTATCGGATTTAACGTCAGCCCACTTTAGCATGAAGTCAAATCCAGCAGTAGATAGGTTTTCAGAAGTCGATCTGGAAGCAGATGAATGGTCAAGTGTGCTACCAACTTGTTGTTCAGCACGTTGTTGAGCATAGTTCATCATATCTGATGTTACGTGAACAGGTGCTGTGCCATTTGCTTTATGTAATGCATTTAGATATTTTTCAAAGTAATTATTGATATTGGCGAGATTTGGTTTGTATGTATTAACTTCTTCACCAGTATCAGGATCAATATTTTTATTAACATCAGTAAGGTGGCGTACTTCTACTCTAGGAAGAAGTCCCGCATCACCATGAGTTTGGTAATTGTACAAAGTCATGAATTGGTGGGGTGAGATTTGATAGTATGTTCTACCGGTACTGAATTCAAAAACTACCCTTGAAACTAACCAGTCAGAATATTGTTCAAGATGTCCGTTAACGGATCCATCACGATCGTCAATTGTCTCTGCATCAGGTTGCTCAACTAAGATGTCAACTTTTCCTCGATCGTTATTGTTACCAGTTAAGCTAGCCACATCAGTTGATAGTAAAAATTCATTTGTTGAGACTTGATAGTATGTACGCCCATCTACTTGATTGGTTCTACCAACGCGCCAAGGTGTATTAGCAGCAAGTCCTCTATTTTTTACCAAAATACCCTCTTTTGTGTATAGACGTGTAGTGGGTACGTCCTTTGTTGTAGCGACCATTGCCGCTTCAGCATCCTTACTTAAAACGGAACTAGTAGCAAAAGCTGCTAGAGCAAGTCCTGAGACAGTTAGTGACTTCAGAAATAATGATTTCATAAAATAATCTCCTCAAAATCTTTCTAAGTTTTTATAAAATAACATATACGATTAATATGATATTACATTAATGCCTTTAATCAACACTTTTTATTGTGTAATTATATTTATCCTAAATAGATGAATTGTTTTTATAAAAACTTCGATGGAGCTATTTCTTGTCACTATTTTAACCTGATAATATACTGACAGTTGAGAGAAGAATTCTCTTGCGATTACTTAGAAACTTGATTTCAGAACGTCAACTCACCTTTCCCTTACCATGAGTTGGCGTTTTAATTTATATTTTTTATAATAAATTCAATATATATATTCTTTGTACAATATTGAGCAAGAACATATACTCATGGTGAGAGAGGTGTGTACTCTCTCACAGATATACATACGTTTCTTTGATGTTTCCCTGATTGCCGACCCCAACTTCCCGAGGGTCGGTATTTTTTCATCAAAAACTGATACGACATATTATGTCTCTCATTTATGCTAAAGTATCTCCGTAAATAATGCTGTGTATGAGGGAGGATACTTAATGGGAGTAACGGATGATTTTCCTGATAATTTAAAAAAATTACAGGATCTTAAATTTTTAATTTATGAATCAAGTAAAAATAGAATTGATTTTCATGATTTTGGGATTTTGACTATGGAGCTTCAAGATCAATCAATTAAATTGGATGAAGAATTTAAGAAATTAAAAAACGACCATACAATTGAGGAAATTGCACAGTCGATCGTTCAAAAATATAATCTATAAATCTTTGATTCTCATAATTAGTTTTGACAGTTCGCGACGTTTATCTTCAGAAATGGAAGATAGGTAATTGATTAATTCTAAAGTGTCTGGATCTTGTAAATTTTTGTTTAGGAAGAAATCTCCTAGTTGTAAACCGAGAGCTTGAGCAATGTCATTTAGCTTTTGCATCTTGATGTTGTCCAGCTTTCCGCGTTCAATTATGGAAATCAAACTAGGGGATGATCCAGATTTTTCGGCTAACTGTTCGATAGTCAAATTTAGAGCTTTTCTTCGTTTTCGAATGGTTTTGCCGATTTCTTCAAGCATGAATTTTCTCCGATCTTGTAATATTTGAGGTACTAATATATATCTACTATTTTGACTATTTTTTTATTCTAAGCAAGTGATTTACTGATAAAATGTCAAAAAAACTTTAAAAAGAATAATTTCCAAATATCTTAATAATAAAGTAAAAACGGAGCCAATTAACGGTTTATTAGATTCGAGTATTTTTATTGAAATAAGAAAATTGCAGTTGATAATATGCTATTGCATATATATAATTAAAATGATTTATACATATAATTACACTATAAGGGGATATAGTAATGAATAAGAAAACATTGGGAAGTTTGTTTGTAGCTGGGATGGCAGCTATTACGGTAGGGATTTTTAGTAATTCAACAGACGTATCAGCATCAGGTGTGGCAACAACATTTGATCACATTACACGTATGTATAACAGAGATGGTGATTTGATCACTAACCGTGCTTTAGGTGCTAACACTCCATGGCAAGTAGGAATTTTCGCTACTATTAACGGAGAAAAGATGTATCAAGTTTCAACTAATGAATTTGTTAAGGCTTCAGAAACAACTTATGAGGGTCCAGTTGTTAAGAGTGTTACAGAAGATGATATACGAAACACTAATTGGATAAATGCTGATACTAAGTATCATTTCTATAGTGATTATATGAGTATTTCCGGTAAAAATATTAGTCAAGTTGGGCTTTACAGTATTTCATCCATAAAGGGAAATCAAATTACAATTGTATTTAATAGTAGTGATTCAAATGGATGGATTCAAACATTTACTTATGACGGTAATTCATTAACATCCAATTCTACAAACATGGTTCTATATAAAGCTGATTATTAAAAATAAATAATATCTTCCAATTGTTATTATTAAGAACAAATACAACCAACAATAGAACTGTTTTGTAAGTTTTGGATGCGGTTTAGTTTGATTGTTTTTTCAAACTTTATCAAAAGTCGTACTGTGTTAAACAGTGCGATTTTTTAGTTAAAAAATAGAGGGGATTTTTATGAAGAAAAAAGGGATATTTCTAGTTGCCATTATGGCATTTTTATTAGTAGTTACGGGGTGCGCCAATCAAAGTAAGCAAAGTTCTCCAACAAATAAAGTGGAAACAGAGTTGTATAACAAGCTTTCAAAAAGTAGTCGTGATGATGTTCAATTTACTTTTAAACGTCAAGAAGGAACTATCAAGGGACAAGGTAGTATTGATCTAACTATTAACAATCAATCAAACAAAAATGTGAAATTTGATTTAGGAGATTTTGTATATCTCGGTGCAGATAGCTTGGAATCGAGTAAATCAGGTATAAAAACTGTCAAAGCAGATAAGGAAATTACAATTAAAAGTATTTTCAAAAATATAGATGAGACAATTTTTAGTGATCCGGGATTATTCTGTTATAAAAATGATTCATTTAAGTTGGCTTACTTAGACAGAAAAACTTCCAAATCAAATAATTTAAGTGATTCAGAATTTAAGAAAAAATACCGTCATTTCATGGCTCATAAAGATGACGTGACAACTAATTCTGACAGTTCTAGTGTCGATGATAATTCTGATAATGCGTCAAATGATAATGATAATTCAACTACGACAAATGACGATGATAAAGCAGATGCTTCAGTAGATTCTAGTAATGATGATAAATCTAATAGTGGAAATGCTATTAATAGTGGAGAAGAGGCTAAGGCTCTCGTTGAATCTCAACAAGGTCCGGCTGATGAAAGTCAGTATTATACATATATGGAAGGAATGTGGGATACAAGTAATGGAAAGGCTTATTGGGTAGTCTTATTCCAACATAATCCTGATTCTGAACTACCAATGCGTATGGGAGCTTGGACAGTATATCCAGATGGAACTGTATTGTCAGGACAACCTACAGATATAGATAAGTAGGTTTAATACAATTAATAATATTCCAGAGTTTTTCGTAACTCACTTTTAACTGCTTCAATCAAAGAAACAGGAGATTTAACTCTAACCCTAGTTCCTTGTCCCATGATCCACATAATCAATCCTTGAGTATAGGCGGTCCCTTCGATAAGGACCTCGTTGTCAAATTCCTTTATGACTTTAGAATTGGGGAAATGGTCAAGAGCAGTTTGAGGGAATCCAGAATAATAGATTTGGAAATTATCTTGTTTACCATCACTGATTAAGTAAGTATTATTTATTTCATTACCATCGTCTTTTTTCACGTTCCATGGTAAAGGAATCTTCTTATTATGCAGCGGGACAATCGACTGAAACCTATCCATTCGGTGAATCTGGATTTGATTTAATTGTTCATTATAAGTGGTGACGTAAAAATAAAAATTGTCGAAATAAATACTTAATGGTAACTCAATACCAGTTTTGATTTTTTGAGAACTGTTAAGATAAGTAAATTCGATTGCAGTATGAGTATCAATATATTCAGAAAATTTTTTGATCCTTGGTAAGAGATCATAATTTGATTTAACTGGTACATATTTAGATGCAGTACTGTTAATAAGTCTTTTTGCTAGATGAGAATCTTCTTTAGACAGTTTGCCAAGTAATTGTTTGGTCAGTTGATTCAATTCAGTTTTGCCAAAAGCACGAATACCGATAATAACTTTGAGAAGTGCTAAAACTTCTTCAAGGGGAATATCGGTTTCTTTTTTTATATAGTAAGTTTTAGTTTTAAGGTCGTGAATATATGTCAGTTTGAGATCAATTTCAGCGATGGATTCTCTGATATCTCGTAAATATCGTTGAATAGTCTTGGCAGAACAATTATATCGTTGCATTTCATCATCCATAGACAATTTATCGCCGTTCAGCATACGGGTAAACATTTCAACTACATTTTTACTTGCGTTCATACGATCTTCCTTAATTTAAGTTCTATTATGATATTAGTATAGGATATATTATATTTTTTGACCGCTTATTCTTCAAAAATGACCACTTAGACAAATAGTCTATGCAGAAAAATTTTTATGTGGTGTAATACTTTTAGCGAAAGGGTTGTTGGATGTGAAAATAAGGGTAGATGTTTCGTCTGATTATACGGATAAAGAAATTATCATAAAAGCTCCAAAAGAAGACGAAGAATTAGAGGAGTTAGTTAAAGAGATTGAAAAAATTAAAAATGAATTCAGTCAAATCAACGGTTATATTGATGAGACCGTTTATTCATTGAACCTGAAAGAAATTTTATTCTTTGAAACTAATGATCGTAACGTCTATGCCCACACAGTTAAACAATCTTTTTTGATCCATTATCGATTATATGAACTTGAAGATAAATTACCGGATAATTTTTTGAGGGTATCTAAGTCATCTATCTTAAATTTAGATGAAATATTATCTTTATCAAGATCGGTAACGGGAAATTTAGTTCAATTCAAAGATACCTATAAGACGATTTATGTATCGAGAAGATTTTTGAAGGAATTAAAAAATAGATTAAATCAAAGGAAGTTTTAAAGATGAGAAATAGAAATGGAATATTTTGGGGCATATTTATGCTTTTGAGTGCAGGTATTTTAATTGCTAGTCAGATGCACTTAATAACTTATGCTTTTAGCTTTTGGACAGTAGTAATGACGATTTTCTTAGTTGCTATTTTGATCAAGAGTTTGGTCAATTATGTAATTCCCGGGACAGTTTTTTCTTTAGCATTTTTGGCAATTTTATACGCTAAACCTTTAGGAATAATGGCAATTGTTCCTTGGACTGTACTTGGTGCAGCATTATTGATCTCAATCGGCTTGTCGTTTATATTTCATCCATTCATAGCTAAGCATCGTTTTCGTAGTATGAGATATTATCATCACGGTAATAATTGGCATAATCCTAGAATGCACGCACGTTTTGACCATAATATCGATGTGGAAACAGTAGATCAACCAGATGTAAATGTCAGTGTTCGTATGGGTAGTAGCGTTAGATATGTAACTTCAGATGATTTTAAAGAAGCTAATATTGATGTTTCCATGGGTAATGCTAAAGTTTATTTTGAAAATGTCACGGTTCAAGATACCGCAACGATCAATGTCAACATTTCACTTGGTGGAGTAGATTTATATGTACCTAAGAATTGGAATATCGTCAAGGCAATCGACGACAATAGTATGAGTGGTTGGTCAGAAGAGGGTAATCCTGAAATTACCGAAGACAGTCCGACCGTTACGATCCATGGATATACTTCACTATCGGGATTGAAGATAGCATACATTTAATATTAATTAGGGATGCAAAATGGAAATTAGACAAGCTACAATTAAAGACACTAAAGCAATTTTAAAAATTTATACTCCGTATGTTTTGAATACAGCTATAACTTTTGATGATAAAGTTCCTTCTGAAAAGGATTTTCAAAATCAAATAGTGGATATTTTGAAAGACTATCCGTATTTAGTTGCTGAAAAAGATGGAAAGATAATTGGATATACCTACGCTCATTATTATTCACAACGAGCAGCATATAAATGGACGGCAGAGGTCAGTATTTATGTAGATGAAAATGCTAGAGGACTTGGTGTCGGTCATAAATTATATTCAGCTTTAGAGAAAATCTTGATTCAACAAAATGTAGTCAACTTAGGTGCCTGTGTTACGGCTGATAATAGTGGCAGTGTGTCTTTTCATGAGAAACTAGGTTATAAAACAAGTGGAATTCTAAAGCATTTTGGTTACAAATTAGGAAAGTGGCATGACATTATCTGGATGCAAAAGAAGATCGGCGATACTTTTGAACCAGGTGAATTTATTCCATATGAAAAACTGTAGTTGACGATAAATATTTAGCATGATAAATTTAAAGTAACGAAAGAAGGAATGACTTGATGACAGTATCTATGTAAGGACAAAGTTTAGAGCGTAAGCAGGATCACCTGCTTATTTAACTAGCTCAAACTGCCTTGCAGAAGATATTGGCGGAATAGTTCCTTCGATATACTCCTTGGTGCAGTTTGATACTGCACTTTTTTTGTATTCTAAAAGGCGTTTGGCAAAAATATAGGAGAATACAACATTGAAAAAAATTAATTTAAAAAATATTGAATTTAGACAAGAACAACCTAAAGATTATCGTGAAACTGAGACATTGGTACGAGATGCATTTTGGAATCAATTTCAGCCAGGTTGCGTTGAACATTATTTAATGCATATCATGCGTGATGCGGACGTATTTATACCAGAATTAGATATCGTCGCAGTTTATGAAGGTAAAATTATCGGACAGATAGCATATTTGGAAAATAATATCGTAGATGATAATGATGTTAAGCATCCAGTAGTTGGGATCGGACCAATTTGTGTGGCAACAGAATATGAAGGTAACGGTATTGGTGGCGCATTGATCAACTACACTAAAAAAATCGCCACAAAAATGGGATATCCTGCCGTATTGCTACAAGGAGATCCTGATTATTACTCATTAAAGGGATTTGAACCTTCAAAGAAATACGGAATTCGTACTTTTGATAATAAGTTCGCCGCAGCACAACAGATTTCCGTACTTTCAGAATTCGACTTTACAGGAAGATATGTTGAATCAGAAGTTTATCAAGTGGATATGAATGCAGTAGAAGAGTTTGATAAAACTTTCCCAACAAAAGAAAAAATGACTGGTATTAGATCTCAAAATAAAATATTAAAGATAATAAAAATGGTGGAAGATTATAAATAAGTAGAAAAGTCGTTACGAGAGAAATTCTCGTAACGGCTTTTTTGGTCTTTAGACTATTTAACTATATTAGTTTTAATGCGGTCATCTGAAATATTTTTAGGGGTAAACTCTTCACTAGTTTGACCAACTGTTAATGCAAATATTGCACTAAATCCATCCGGTAAGACGCTGGCTGGAATCAAGTTGATGCTACCCATATTGTAATTAGCACCAAGTCCTTGATCTTCAGCTGCTAATTCCATATTGTGCACAATGGCGCCAGCTGAAACATATTCAGATTTAGTTGGATTTTGAGTTGAGACAACGATTAATGTTGGTGCATTATAAATACCATTTATTTGTGAGAGTATTTGTTGATCCTGAATAACGGTTAACCGATAATCGTCGTAACTTCCTAATGAAACAGGTGCAGCATTTGCGGCTAATAAAATTTGATGCAATTGCTTGTCCGTCAATTGACCAGAATATTTACGAATCGCTTTACGTGAATGAATCATCTTTAAAGTTTCCATACTTAAACACTCCTTTTTGGTACACCTCTATTTTAGACTAATTTATAATAAAATAAATCATAAGACCAATACATGAATATTTTTGTGATTTATTGGTATTATTAATACGTTTACAAAGAGGGAGTTAGTTTATATGAAAGCAACAGTATTTATTGAACCTGGAAAAGTTGAAGTTCAAAATGTAGAAAAACCTAAAATTGAGAAACCAACTGATGCAATAATTCACGTTTTGCGTGCTTGTGTTTGTGGTTCAGATTTATGGTGGTTTAGAGGGATTTCAGATCGTGCTAAAAACTCTTTAGTTGGTCATGAGGCCATTGGTATAGTTGATGAAGTTGGTTCAGAAGTTACTGATGTTAAAAAAGGTGATTTTGTAATTGCACCATTTACACATGGTTGTGGTCATTGTGCTGCTTGTTTAGCAGGTTTTGATGGTGATTGTATGAATAAAGAAGAGGGCGGAAACATCGGTTATCAAGGTGAATACCTAAGATTCACTAATGCTAACTGGGCTTTGGTAAAAATACCTGGTTCGCCTAAAGATTATTCCGATGAAACAATCAATTCACTTTTAACGTTATCTGATGTTATGGCAACTGGCTATCACGCCGCAGCAACCGCTGAAGTAAAAGATGGTGATACAGTTGTTGTCATGGGGGATGGTGCAGTTGGATTATGCGGTGTTATTGCTGCAAAACTTCGTGGTGCTAAACGTATCATTGCTATGAGTCGTCATGAAGATAGACAAAAATTAGCGTTGGAATTTGGTGCTACTGATATCATTGCTGAACGTGGTGATGAAGCCGTTGAAAAAGTTATGAGTTTAACAAATGGTAATGGAGCTGATGCTGTTCTTGAATGTGTCGGAACTGAACAATCAGTTGATACAGCTGTTAAAGTTGGTCGCCCCGGTGCGGTAGTTGGCCGTGTGGGAATTCCTCAAAAGCCAGAAATGAACACTAATAATTTGTTCTTTAAGAATATTGGATTACGTGGTGGTATTGCTTCTGTAACTACATATGATAGAGAAGTTTTATTAGATGCTGTTTTAAAAGGTAAAATAAATCCTGGAAAAGTATTTACTAAACGTTTTGATTTAGATGATATTCAAAAAGGCTATGAAGCAATGGATAAACGTGAAGCTATTAAGTCACTGATTATTGTTAGTGAGTAGAGTTTAATGACATATTGCTAGAGATTGTTACTTGAAGTTATTTCTTGTAACAATCTTTTTTTGTTTAAACCGCTAAAATGCTTTTTTGAAGGATATGTTATTATTGAATATAATTTTTAATTAAAAATATAAGTTAGTCCAAGGAAGAATCTCATACTTCAGAAAGTGAGTAACTATATAATGTCAATAATTTCATTGGATAAAGTAACAAAAAAGAATAACGGTGATTACGACTTAAAAAATATCACTCTGAATATTGATACTGGATCAAAGATTGGAATTAAAATGCCTCCTACTATTACAAAAACGCTTTTTGGCATAATAAAGGGAACGCTTCCCATCTCGAGTGGAATCATAAATAGAGAAGTCAATTCTATAGTGTATGAACTTAATGACGATGGACTATATGGTTCGTATTCCGTTAAAAAATATCTAAAACTATTTCAAAAAATTTTTAACTCTAGTGTAAATATTCCTGATAATCTTCAAGAATTTTCACTAGAAGATGTTGAAAATACAAAAATAAAAGAATTATCCAATGACCAGAAAAAACGGGTAAGCTTGTTTCGTATGTTTATTTCGTCTTCAGATTTAATACTTATCGAAAGTCCCTTAACTAATTTAACAGATGAAGGAATTGAGCTATATTTAAAAGCTGTTGATTTTGTTAGAAAATCGGGTACAACTATTCTGTTCACTTCATATTACATGGAAGAATTATTATTATTAAGCGATGAAGTTTATCGTTATAATGATCATACTGGACTTGAGAAAACCGACATTATTAATGAACCTAGTACAGTTTCTAATGATAATAAAATGGATAAATTTCAACCACAAAAAAATCTTAAAATTGCCTGTAAACTGGCAGATAAAACAATTTTTTTCAATCCAGATGAAATTGACTTCATAGAAAGTATAAATTCTGTAAGTAATATACGTATCGGTGATGAATATTATCCCTCATTGTTAACTATGAATGAATTGGAACAAAAGTTAGAAAATTTTGGTTTCTATCGCTGTCATCGTTCTTATTTGGTAAATTTACAGCGTATTTCTGAACTTATAAGCTATTCGAGAAATAGCTATACTCTAATTCTAAAAGGACCTACAAAGGAAAAATTACCGTTATCCAGAGCAAAAATGGAAACTTTACGAAAATTAATTGGAGCATAACGATTGAATAACGCACAACTCAGACATTGTCTGATACAGTTGGGCGTTTTTTTAATACATTTATTTAATTATCTTATAACATAAATCTCGCAACAACGAAAAGGAGAAAATGATGACTCAATTGGATACGATCAGCGTTAAGCATCTATCGAAGCAATTTAAAAATCAAACTGCTTTAAAAGATATAAGTTTTAATATTCAGCCTGGAGAGATTTTTGGCTTTTTAGGACCATCTGGTGCAGGAAAAACTACCACTATAAAAATTCTCACGGGGCAAATGCATCCTAGTGATGGAGTTGCCTCTGTACTGGGGGTTCCTACTGAAAAAATAAATGAGCATATTTATGAACAAGTGGGTATTGTTACTCATAACAGTGGGCTGTACGACAAATTATCCGTATATAAAAACTTGGAAATATTTACTAAAATATTAAACGTTAAAAAATCTAAGATCGAAGAAATACTTAAACGAGTCGGATTATTTAAGGATAGAAAAAAGATTGCCGGAAAATTATCACAAGGTATGCGCCAAAGATTGATTTTGGCACGAGCTGTAATACATAATCCAAAAGTACTTTTTTTGGACGAACCAACAAGTGGCCTAGATCCAAGTACTCAAGTAGAAATTCACAGACTAATTAAGTCTTTAAGGGATAACGGTACTGCAGTGTTTTTAACAACCCATAACATGGAAGAAGCGGAAAAATTGTGCGACCATTTAGCTTTATTAAACAATGGAAAGATTGTTGAGGCTGGTACTCCTAGAGAAATACGATTAAATCACAATAAGAAAAAACGTTACAAAATTCTACTTAAAGACGGCAAAGAATTTATCTTGTCACAATCTGAAGAAACAACTCAAAAAATAAATTGGTGGATGACTGATAATGAGCTAGTAACCATTCATTCATGTGAACCGACACTAGAAACAGTATTCTTAGAAGTTACTGGGAGGAAATTAATTTGAACTTGTCAATAAGAAAAATAAATGCTATTTTACAACTAAAACTACAATCAATTATCACAAACCTATCAATTATGGTTGCTCCACTACTTGCTATCGGTTTTGTGCTAATAATGAAAATGTCCATGCCTAAAGCCGTTATGACGGGGGCATTTTTACTAAGTTTTGGGGCTTTGTTTAATTCAATCATGGGCGGTATCATGATGGGAAGTTATCCTCTTGCTGAAGAGAAGGAAAAGAATACGTTAAGAGTACTAATGACATCATCTGTTAATGGTGCTGAATTCATAATTGGTAGTATTATTCCGTCAATATTAATGATAATTTTAGTTAATATTATTTTAGTTCCTATAGCTGGAATAGCTATGAATAAGGTTAATTGGCCTATTTATATTATTTATACTACTTTAAGTGGGTTTATTAGTATAATGATCGGATATATTGTTGGTATATATTCGAAAAATCAGATGCAAGCTGGAAATATTAGTATGCCCATACTTCTAATATTCACTATGACTCCTATGTTCCAAATGATTAATAAAACCATAGCCAACATTGCATCGTTTACATATTCTGGAACAATTATAAACTTTATAAATGATATGATTACAAAAAAATATTCGCCTAGTTTTAAAGATATAACAGTACTTACAATATGGACTGTTTTAAGCGTCTTAATATTTATTTACGCCTATACTAAACACGGCCTAGACTCTGAATAAGTATTATTAGAGAACGTTTATAAAATGTTTTTCATCAATTGAAGAATATACTAATTAGTGACAATACATTCAATCAAATTGCTAATACATATTAAAAAAGAAGACGAGTTCAGTTTTTTTACTGAATTTGTCTTCTTTTATTTATGATTTCATATTAATTGAATCGGCGCTTTCTAACATTTGATAAGTTGCTTCAAATGTCGGACAAACGTCACCTGGGATTGCGTAATTTTGTGTGGTTTCACGAAGTTGATCAAAATCATCGTCTAAGTTTTGACCATTTTTAGCTGCTTCTTTGATGTTAAGATATTCTTCTCTAACAGCGAATACTTCAGGATGATTTTTACCATGCGCAATTGTAATTGCTTTAGTAAATAAATCTAATTTCTCTTCGTGTTCATTTAAATAATCTTTAACTGCAGTCATCTATAAAACCTCTTTTCATTTGATAACTTCAGTTTAAAGTAAGCGCTTATTTTTTAACTTGATCTGAATCAATTTTTTAATTTAAATCTCTGTAATGTTTGAAAAGTAAATATATCCCTCCAACTAGAAATACTAACGAGTACTTTAATAATAAGAAAATTTGCCACATAAAGTCATGTGGTAAAACTATATCTAAAATTACGAATGCAATGAACATGTAAGCAGTCGCATACATAGTAATTTTTGAAGTGCGTTCATCACCGGTGCTAAAAAGATTCCAACCGTTAAAAAGGTAGTATCCTCTGAAAATAACTATGCAACTGATAACGAATAATACAAAGCTTCCTCCAACTAACTGGTTCCAATTTCCAGTAGATTCACCAGCCCAAAGATGTAGTCCTGTGAATAGATTATTACTGATCATTATTTTTTCCTTCCTCGTATTGAAAAATTTCGGTCAGTGGAACTTTAAAAAAATCTGAAATTCTAAATGCTAATAAAAGAGTAGGGACATAATTTCCTTTTTCCATAACAAATATTGTTTGTTTTGAGACACCAACTTTGTCTGCCAATTCTTGTTGTGACATTCTAGCCAGCACACGATGCTCGTAAACAGTATTTGAGATGTTATCACCAAAGTCTTTTTTCATATATCTCACCTCGAAAATATAGTAACGTATGATTTTAAAAAAGTAAAGTAAACTTATACACAGCAAATAACTGTTTATAGACTGATAAATATGTAATAATGAAATTAAGAAAGACTATTGTATGGGAGGAAAGCATTATGGCAGATAAAGAATTTACATTGGAAGAGTTGAAAAAGTATGATGGACAAAATGGCAATAAAGCATATGTTGCAATTGATGGTGTTGTTTACGACATGACGGATGTAAAACCTTGGGCAGGTGGTAAACATCATGGAAATACTGCAGGTAATGATTTATCTGACATTATCATTCATGCTCCACATAAAAAATCAGTGTTACCTAAATTGCCAGTTGTTGGGAAGTTAGTTAAATAATCTAAAGATATGCTTTGAAAGTTGTAATATAGATGCCTCTAGGATCAAGAAAATTAGACCGCTATGGGACCGACCCGAGCCTTGGTCTCGGGGTCTCGATTTTGAACTTCGCAAAGTACGCGAATTTCAAAAGTCGCCCTGTGCTGTAAGGCCGTAAGTTCACGACCTAACATCACTCTTATTTGTTATTTCATGAAAAAGTAACCAGACTTGAGGAAGAACTTCAGAAGATTGCTACGGTTTTCTTTATTTATCTTTAAATTTGCAGCATAAACGTGCAACCAATCATAGCTTTTTCCGCTTAAAATAAACAAGACCAGCAATCCTTTGGATTACTGGCCTTGTTTATTTTAATGCTCGAAAGCTGACCATGATTGGCTGCACTCTAAGGATGGAAAAAGGCCATGGCATTGAACACGGCTCCAAGGGAATCGGCATACGATTCTGAATAAGCGTTGCCATATTCGTGTATGATCTTATCCTGTTCAGGGCTAAAATGATATTTTTTACTTACTGCGATTTTCATTAAGAAGTTATTTAAAGTACTTAACGCTTCAGGTATTTCTTTGTATTGATCTTTAACGTTTTCTGGGTCGTTGATTGAAATATATGCTTTGATTATTTCTTTTTTGATATCAATCTCAATATCTGAGTGGCCTAAAGTCCTGTTAAAATCTTTTAGTAATGAATTTATATTACTAATTATCTCTTCTTTTTTTGATTGGTTCATTTAAACACTCCATTTTTCGTGTTGTTTTCATAACAATTATGAAAGTATGTTCTTAAAAATTCAAACAAGAGTCATGATTATAACAAATAAAATAAGTAATAAACAGCTATATGATATTGTGAGTGAATTGATAATGAAAGTCGTATAATAGAAGTATTCTAGATGATTTAGGGAGGAACTTATGACTGAACTAACGCATTTTTATCAAAAATTCCAGCCAACACACTATGATCTTTATATAGATATTGATCGAGGTACAAAGGTTATCACTGGTAAAACTACAATTACTGGTGACGCCAAGGTTAAAGATATTTCGATCCATCAAAAGGATTTAACTATTAAATCAGTCCAAGCTGATGGAAAAGATGTTTCATTTACAACTGAAAATCAAAATGATGCTCTTAATGTTGCTTTAACAAAAACTGGTGAAGTAACTTTAACAATTGAATATTCCGCACCACTTACAGATTCTATGATGGGAATTTATCCTTCATATTACGAAGTAGACGGTGTTAAGAAACAAATCATTGGTACACAATTTGAAACTAACTTCGCTCGTCAAGCATTTCCATGTGTTGATGAACCAGAAGCTAAAGCTAAATTTGATATTGCCCTTAAATTCGATGAACAAGACGGCGAAACAGTATTAAGTAACATGCCTGAAGTAAAGACTGAAAATGGTGTTCATTACTTTGATACTACCGTTCGTATGTCTACTTACTTGATTGCCTTTGCTTTTGGTGACCTTCAAAGTAAAATAACGACTACAAAGAGTGGTGTAAAAGTTGGTGTCTTCGCTACTAAAGCACATAAAGCTAACGAATTGGATTTTGCTTTAGACATTGCCAAACGTGCAATTGAGTTCTATGAAGATTTCTACCAAACACCATATCCACTTCCACATTCATGGCAATTGGCTTTACCAGACTTTTCAGCCGGAGCTATGGAAAATTGGGGACTTGTAACATATCGTGAGGCTTATTTAACACTAGATCCAGATAATACTTCACTTGATACTAAACAATTAGTTGCCACAGTTATTACTCATGAACTTGCTCACCAATGGTTCGGTGATCTTGTAACTATGAAGTGGTGGGATGACCTATGGTTAAACGAAAGTTTTGCTAATATGATGGAATATGTTTCAGTTGATGCAATTGAACCTGACTGGCATATTTGGGAAATGTTCCAAACATCAGACGTTCCAGCCGCTTTACAACGTGATGCTACTGATGGAGTTCAATCTGTTCACGTTGATGTTGAAGATCCAGCCGAAATCGATGCATTGTTTGACAGTGCTATCGTTTATGCTAAAGGTGCCAGAATGCTTGTTATGATGCGTGCTTTAGTGGGTGACGATGCATTACGCAAAGGTTTGAAGAACTATTTTGCTGCACATCAATATAACAATGCCAAAGGTGCTGATCTTTGGAATGCTATTGGTGAAGCTGCCGGTATGGATGTTGCTAAAATTATGAATACTTGGTTGGAACAACCTGGTTATCCTGTTGTTAAAGCCTCAATCATTGATGGTGAATTAACGTTGTCACAAGAACAATTCTTCATTGGGGATGGTGTTGGTAAAGAACGTCAATGGCAGATTCCTTTGAACAGTAATTATGACGCTGCACCTAAAATTATGGCTGATAAAACTATAGTTATTGGGACATATGACAAATTACGTAAAGAAAATGACAAACCTTTCCGTGTTAACGTCGGTAATAATTCACACTTTATTGTTAAATATGATGATGAATTATTGAAAGATATTTTAGATAATATTGATTCATTAGATTCGATTTCTCAATTGCAAATTTTGCAAGACTTAAGACTATTGGCAGAAGGTAATCAAATTTCTTACTCTGAAATTGTTCCATTATTGCCAAAATTTGCTGGAAGTCATTCAAATGTTGTTATTGCCACATTATATCGTGTCGCAAATGATTTGAAGAAATTCGTCACACCAAATTCAAATGAAGCTAAGTCTTTAGAAAAATTATTTGATAAATTGAGTTCTGACCAAGTTAAAAGACTAGGTTGGCAACCAAAATCTGGCGAATCAAATGATGACCAATTGACTCGTCCATATGTTTTGAATGCATCGTTGTATGCTAAGAATCCTATTTCAATTGAATCAGCACATGCAATTTATGTAGATAATGAACAACAAGATCTATCTGCTATTTCGGCTGATATTAGATTATTTATTCTTCGTAACGAAGTTAAAAATTATGGTACAGAAGAAGTCTTTGACAACTTATTAGATGAATATCGTAAATCATCAGATGCTAGTTATAAAGAAGATATCTGTGCAGCATTGACTGCTACACCAGATCCTAAGTTGATTAAGAAATTAGTTGGATTCTTTGAAGACGCTGATACGATCAAACCTCAAGATCTACGTGCTTGGTATCGTGGATTGTTAGCTAATGACGCTGGACAAGAAGCTGCTTGGGATTGGATCAGAAATGACTGGCAATGGTTGGATGACACTGTTGGTGGAGATATGGAATTTACAACATATATCACCGTTACAGCAATGATTTTCCATACACCAGAACGTTTGGCTGAATTTAAGGCCTTCTTTGAGCCTAAATTGAATACACCAGGTATGACACGTGAAATAAGCATGGATATTAAAATCGTTGAAACACGTGTGAAGTTGATTGAAGCCGAAAAAGATGCTGTTAATGAGGCTGTTTCTGGTCTTGTTGATTAGATAGATATACGAATATTGAAACGTGCCAAAAAGCATAACTTTCGAGCATTAAAGTAAAATACCCCGGCAATCTTCCGATTGCTGGGGTATTTTATTTTAATGCTCGAAAGTTGACCATGCTTTTTTGCACTCTCTAATTACTATCACCAAAGATAGAAAGAATGCTCAAGAAAATGTTAATGAAATCTAGTACTAAACTGATTGATGCTACTAAAGCAATGGCGCCGAGTGTTTCTGAGTTTTGAGCGCTGTTATAAATGCGTTTGATATTTTGTGAATCAAAGGCAATGTAGAATAAGAAAACTACGATAACGGCAATGTTGATTAACAATGCGGCTACAGAACTATGGAAAATCAAGATATTGATAACTGAAACTATGATGATTGAAATCAAACCGATTAATAAAGTTCTGCTCCAAGTTGTTAAATCTTTCTTAGTGAAAAATCCAAAGGCTGCTGAAACGATAAATATTACTGAAGTTACAGCTAACGATTGAATAATACTTTGAGCTGAATATAAGTAGAATACTGGAACACCAAAAACTGATAGTGCTATTAGAAATGCTACGTAACTGACGAACGTCATTAAGTACGAAGTAGTTGCGAATCGGTTAGCCATACTAATAAATCCAAAGGCAACCGCAATTACTACTAATGAGAAAATCAAACTATGTGATCCCATCATGTTCATAATTGAATATGAAAGTGAAGTGTTTCTAGCTATAGCATTAGCTGCGATTGTCCAAAAGGCAACACCTAATCCAGTATATAAATATACTAGTGAAGTGAATCGAGCTAAACCAGCTGATTTTGCTTTATCTATTGATTGCATTTATTGTCCTCCCTCTTGTGTAAATCATTATAACAATTTCTTAATATAATGATAGCATAATTGGCATTTTTGGACTTGATATGGGTCATGTGACGACATAATTATTGTTCTAATAACTTCAAAGTAGGATTTTCTTCAGGAATAATTTCAGAACTGTCATGCGTTATATGAATGTGATCACCGTTATCATTCAAATGAGAAGCTTTTTTCTCACCCCAAATAGATAGATCAACTAGCATTTGACGTAATTCCATACCGTCATCAGTTAATGAATAAACAACTTTAGGTGGCACAGTGCCATAACTGGTTCTTTGAATGATGCCATCACTTTCAAGTTCACGTAATTGTTGTGTTAAAACTTTTTGAGAAACGCCTGGCATGAGATTTAATAATTCACCGTTGCGGCGATCTTTTTGACCAATCCAGCAAATAAGTGAAGTCTTCCATTTACCTTCGATGATATCTAGTGTTAAATCGATGCCTAAATTATAAATAATATTTTTCATAAAGCCTGATCCCTCACATTTCTTACCACGTGGTTACTACCTAACTTGTAAGTGCGTACTTACAAATAATTTACTCCCAAATTATACTGTACTTGTAAACAAAATCACAATATAAGGTATAAGGAGATTTATGAAATGGGAAAATATAAATTTTTGGAACCATATACTTTTAAGAATGGTGTAACTGTAAAAAATAGAATCGTTATTCCTCCAATGACTGAACAATCAAGTTTGGAAGATGGATCGGTTTCACGCGATGAAACATATTATGCTAGTTTAAGATCTGGCGGAGTAGGGATGTTCATTAGTCCAGTTGCTTATGTAATTCGTAATGGTAAAGGATTTGAGGGCCAATTATCAGCTAGTGATGACAAATTTATTCCTAGTTTAGCCAAGATGGCTACGGCAATGAAAGGTAATGGCGGTGGTACAAAAGCCATTTTGCAAATATTCCATGCTGGAAGAATGTCAAACAGTGCAATTCTTCGTGGTAACCAAACTGAAAGTGCTAGTGCGATTGCGGCACCTCGTGAGGGTATGGAAACACCAAGAGAATTAACCAATGATGAGATTGAAGAAATCATTAAGGCTTTTGGTGATGCTACAAGACGTGCAATTTTAGCTGGATTTGATGGAGTTGAAATTCATGGTGCTAATACATATTTGATTCAACAATTCTTCTCACCAAACTCAAATCGTCGTACTGACAAGTGGGGCGGTTCAGTTGAAAAGAGAATGAGATTCGGTTTAGAAATAATCAATATTGTTAAAAAGACAATTGATGAATATGCTAAGAAGCCGTTTATCTTGGGATACCGTATTTCACCAGAGGAAATTGAAGAACCAGGTATTCGTATGGAAGATACACTTCAATTTATTGATAAATTAGCTGATCAACCATTAGATTATCTACATATTTCAATGGGTAACGCATGGCGTAAATCATTGAATGACAAGAGTGAGGATAGACCAACTATTCTACGTATTAAAGATCAAGTAAAAGGCAGATTACCACTCATCTCTGTTGGTTCGATTCAAACACCAGCAGACGCTGAAAAGATTATGGATGCCGGTATTGATTTCGCTGCCTTAGGACGTGAATACTTGCGTGAGCCACGTTGGATCGAAAAGGTAGAAAATGGTTTGGAAGATACCATCAGATATAGTGTTAACCGTACCGAACTAGATAATTTGGGATTGAATCCTGCTTTGATGGATTTCTTGGGCATCTTAGGATTAGATCTTGGATTTGAAGGTGAGAATAAGAAGACAGAAAATGGCGTTGATGCCGTGTTTAAGGATTAGAAAAGTTCCAGACAATCTACAAAGTAGATTTGTCTGGAACTTTTCTATCTGACTTTATAATTAAAAAAATAATTAGTTGTCATCTATAGCTATGATGTTAAATGTTATTTATCCAAAAGTTTTTTATATATTGCACTAAAAATTTTAAATTAGAATAGTTATATGTCTTATCAAAATTTTTCGGAAAACTCTTTTTTAGAGAAGATTTGGAATTGATTTTTCCATTGCCAGATGAATTGATTCTAATGTAATTTTTTGATTCATCTAGATCTAGAAAGCATTCAATAGTTAGTGCAAATCCATTTATATTTCTTGTACTAAGTTTATTCCTATATACCACAGGAAAATTTTCTGCAAATTTCAGATTAGGAAGGAGCATTAGTTTTATATTAGGCAGTTTATCTATTTTGTTTAAACTTTCTAAGGCATTAGTTCCAGCTGTATCGTTATCAAAGATAAAGAGAATATTTTGTGTTACTTCTAATTTCACAATTCCCTTGTAGAAGTTGCTCATATTAGGTACTCCCGTGAACGGATAGTCATTTTGCATATCTAGTGGCTCAAAAAAATCTGATATGTTAGGCATAAACATATTTATTGATTTTGATATTATTTTAGTATCTGATAATCCTTCTGTTGCACTAGTCCCTGTCAAGTTGACAGATGAAATATTATAAAGTTGAATCTGTCTCTA
>NZ_AZDG01000021.1 GCF_001434665.1 Companilactobacillus tucceti DSM 20183
ATACTGGAGGAAATACTGGTACAACTGGAAATACTGGAGGAAATACTGGTACAATTGTTATTACTGGGATAGGTAAGACCAGCTCCAATCTGGAAAAACTTGGTGTTATTAGAGATTCAAAAGTTATTAGTAAATCAGGAGTGCCTGGCAGAACGATATCAGCAGGACAAGATTTCCAGGTGTCACACTATGGAACTTATAACGGAGAACACTATTATCAAATTTCAACTGATGAATGGATCAAAGGTTATGATGTGACTAAAGTTATCAAGGGTAATTATAATGATGTAAAGATTACAGCCTCAAATCCAAGATTATATAATGATTATCTACAAAATGTTTCTAGATCAATTAGCGGCACTTTCCATGTAGACGCTTCTATTAATGGTATTGATAATAATGGTAACACCATTTATGGCTTCAGGATTTCTACAAATGAATATGTAGATCAAAGAGATGCGGTATAGCGGTGGACATATATGAAAGAAAAAATAGATCATTTTAGAAGACATTACCGTAGAAATTACGTTTGGATATGGATATCTATGGCAACATATGGGCTCTGCTAATTACACTGTATTGCCACTCATTGATTCTGTAGAAGTCTACTAAAGAAGGTGACAACATGAAATACGTGCGAGAGAACAGGTTCTGGACTATCACAGGATTGGAGACTTTTACCCTAGGAATGTTCTTCGGGTTAAATAATAATTTTGTTGGTCAACCCCTGCACATGCCCTTATTCGTCAAAGTGGAGGATGACCCACCGTTTGCCATCGTATTAATGATTGTGGGATTTTACGTTACACTCATATCAATGTCTAAACATTTTACGAAAGCAAACAAGGCAGTTGTTACATTTACACTTCTATTTATTTGGACCTTCTATTTCATAATCTTTTTACTACATGATATAGTTGGTCCTTTTACTATCCCCAGATACACAACTATCATCACAGGTTTCATTGTTTTGCGTGTGATGGTCGAAGCCGTTTGGGGCGTACCACATTGAACGATATGCTTAAAATTATTATCTCGGCTATTGGTGGTGCTATCGTATCGGGCGTGTTTGGCGTTTGGGGACAGAAGCTAAAGAACGCTAGTTCAAATGAATCTGTATACGCTGAACATACTGATATCATGTGGGATAGATTAGATAAGATAACTGATGAACGGGACGAGTTGAAAGAACAAGTTATAAAACTAAATGCAAAAATTGATGAACAAAGTAAAATCATTGATCAATTAACAAGGCAAATGAGTGCCTTGAATAGTAAATTTCAAGATTGGGAGCAAGCAGATGAACAAAGGTAAATTAACTTTAGATTATCATTCTAAAGTTTGGTGGGTATCAGTGGTGTCCATCATTCTGGTACTGATACAGCAGGTGCTTAAAATATTTGGTGTGGACATGCCAGCAGGATTGGATACAGAAATAATGAATGTAGTCAATTCACTGTTAGCATTAGGCGGATTGATGGGAATTATTTATGACACATCAAACGGGGATAAAAATGAAAAAGAAAGTAATTAATTTAATTGGTCTGTTACTGTTGGTAACAGGCTTTTTTGTTGTAGGAAACACTAAGGCTGCTAACACTGATATGGTTGATGTTAGTAACCATAATGGATATATGACTACAGCAAATTTTATTGACATGAGAAATAACTACGGCGTTAAAGCTGTGGTAACTAAAGTGACCGAAGGAACTTATTACCACGACTACACAGCAAAAAATAATATTTATACTGCACAGCAAGCAGGTCTATATATTAATGCTTACCATTTCGCTAGATACACAACGTATCAAGGCGCAGTTAACGAAGCAAATTACGCAGCACAAATGGCAAAAGCTGACGGATTGCCAATCGGTTCAGTAATCGTTGCTGATGTGGAAGCTAGTCAGCAACGAGGCGTATCACGCTACCAAAACAACATAAACAATCAAGCCTTCATGAATACTATCAAACAATACGGATATCGTTCTGATGTTTACACAATGTCCAGTTGGTTAGGTTCAGTTATGGATTTTAATGCGGGTGGTTGGATTGCCAGTTATCCATATAACGCAAGTGGTAAACAATGGTACTCAAATAACCATGCATGGCAGTGGGGGAGTACTTACCAGTTTGCTGGTTCGTATGGTAATTTTGACGTATCGCAACTATATGACAATTTTTACACCGGACAATCACAAGCGCTTGTTGATCCAAGACAATCAATCAACAATGTTGTATCTGTAAAAGGCAATAAATACAAAGCTTATTCTACTTATACAAAAGAAGGACAAGCCAATGAAGGTACAGATGTATTAAGTGGGACCGACTGGCAATCAGCAGGTATTATTGAAGTTGCTGGACTGCCTTATTACTACATTGGTCTGAATACGTATATTCCACAAAATAAAACTACATTCAATAGGAAAGTAGTAATTAACTATCGTTCAGATTATGGAGTTAATGCGTACAATAAAAAAGGTCAAAGTATCAAGGATAGTAATACTAGATTTAAGGGTGGTACTGAATGGGCAACAGTTGATAAGTTAACGTATATCAACAACGTTGGCTGGTGCTACCAAGTTTCCACAGATGAATATATCCCAGTTAAATTCCAGCAAGGTTCTGGATTCAAGGGATAAAAGATACAATAATACCCACATCTATTAATTTAGGTGTGGGCTTTTTTGTTATAATAGCGTACAATTAGAACAGATTTTTAATAATACTTAAGGTTTGGTTATGGAAGAATACTGTATACCTGTTTACCATGTAAATGATAGAGACATCGTAGAAGAGTTTGTAAATAATAATGGCTTTTATAATTCCCATGATCACGGTGAGTGGGCTGGTTCTGGAATGTATTTTTGGGACAATATATCTAATGCATACTATTGGAAAAAGCAGCGAGAGAATAGGGGAAATGATAACTCATTTTTAATTTGTAAGGCAAAATTAATGTATAATGATGACTCAATATTAGATTTGACTGATAAAAATACTAGAATAGCTTTTAATAACGCATGGCAAATGTTAGAAAACGCGTACAAAAAATGTTACGGGAAATCAGCAATTGGGTATGTTCCTGCTAGTGCAAAAATAGATTTTATTATATCCGAAATTATGACTGATAAAGAAATAGTTAAGATCATCGCCACCTATAGGCCCAAATCTAAAAGTGGTAATACAATTTATGTTTCGAAAAACTATCCAAGTGTAGATGAAAGTGCAAAAGTTATAATTTGTGTCAGAGAAAATACTCGACTATCAAGCCGGCAACTAATATAATAAATCTGTGGAGGTGGTTCAAATGAAGAAGAGCTTAATTGAGTTAACAAAAGAGTATATAGATTCACTTGATGAGGGTATGATGGATGCTTCGTTTGATAGACTTAAACTGATTCAAAAAAAATATATTACTCCAGAGATTGAAGGGGTAAAAATAATTGAAACAGTTAAAGTTCCTGAAAAAAAATCTAACATAACTTATGATGTCAGTAATGAAATGAGTATCACATTAGAGTGTGCGGCTTAATATGTCAGATGTAAAAAAGAGTAATTCCTTATATTTCAATGAACCACATTTAGAGAACATGAAATTTGTTTCAAACGATAATTTTATTAATGATGATTATGATGGTAAAGTTAATATCGAATTGAGCAGTAATATAAATAGAATAGATGACAAATCTTCTAACGTTAAATTGACATTGTTACTAAATAAAGAAAATGAAGATTATCCCTTTTATATAGAGGTAACAATGACCGCTGATTTTCGATATGAGAAGAATTTAGAAGAATCGGTTATTGAGGAGCTATTGAAGGTCAATGCATCTTCACTATTGTTTTCATACATTAGAACTCTGGTCGTTGAAGTAACAGATCGTTCGAAGTTTTCAACATTGCATTTACCATTTATGAATTTTACACAAAGCAAGAAATCCGATGATTAGATTTTTTGAAATCTTAATCATTATTTACCCACATCTATTAAGTTAGGTGTGGGTTTTTTTGTGTATAATTTGCAAAAATAGTCTCAATATATTAGCATCTAATTATAAATATAAAAAGGAGTGATTTTATGCATTGGTTATGGGTTCTAATAGTAGGTGCAGTTATTGGTGCAATCGCTGGCGCAGTTACCAATAGAGGAGAATCTATGGGGTGGATTGCTAACATAATAGCTGGTATTGTGGGATCCTTCATTGGTGAAGGAATATTAGGATCATGGGGTCCGCAACTTGCAGGAATGGCAATCGTTCCATCGTTGATTGGAGCAATCATTCTTGTATTGATTGTATCCTTAGTAGTAAGAAAAAAAGCTTGAGGAGGATAAAAGATGAATGTATTAAAAGGCGTTTTTACTTTCATGGCAGTTAGTACTTTAGTAGTTGGAGGTGTACTTATAGGAGGAACTGTTGTTGCTGCTAAAGGTATAGATAAAGCTGGCGATGAATTACAAAAAAAGGTTCATTAAGAATACATTCAAAAGGAGATGTTAATATGAGTATTGAAAGCAAAAAGGATATGATTAAAGGAAAAACTAATGAGACAGTTGGAAAAGCAACTGACGATGATAAGAAAGAGTTAAAAGGTAAGATTCAAGAAAAGACTGGACAAGCCAAAGAAAAAACCGACAATATTGTTGATAAGGTTGCTGAAAAAATTAACAAGAAGTCTGAAAAGTAATATTGAATTAACCATACCTATTAAATTAGGTTTGGTTTTTTTATTGGATATAAATTAAAGTATGTGTTATTGTGTCAACACAAAAGAAGCAGATGCGGGGGCTCAATCCCACATCTGCCGCACTGCTGACTAATGAATAAAAATTGCGATTAATAACTCGGCAATGATAGCTATGCCAAATGTGAACAACTCGAATCAATGTGTAACAAAAAATTGTATTAAGTTTTGAATGTTTAGTACCTCTTGACTACAAAGCTCAGTAGTCTTGCCCGTTTCAGAAGCCTAGCTTGCCATATGCTGTTGTCAAGTCGGGCTTTTTTTATTTGAACAATTATAATACCCACATCTATAAATTCAGGTGTGGGTCTTTTTTTGTTATATAAGTGATGAGAGTTTTATTAAACTTGAATTGAGGATAATTTCTTGATTTTTTTTGTTCATCAGTGTAACGTTTATGATCAAAAAAATTTGAAAATTGATTAACTACCTGTTAATATGTTTGTTGAAGCAAGTCGTTTATAAATGCCTCTTGCTTAATGTCGTTCAGTATATAATGTAGTTGGCGATACGCTACGTTGCTAGGTAGAGGCTTAAATCTACCCCTAGTCCCAATTGGAGACTATTCCAATTCGGTATCGTAAATTATTGACCGTCTTTCATCTGAAGGGCGGTTATTTTTTTAAGGAAAGTATATGAAGTTTAATTCTCAAGATGTTCCGTTAAATCGATTAATAATTGATAGTCAAAAAGATATCAATTTTATTGTGAAATACAAATTGCAGATTTATTAGCAAATACTAAATTTTGTCATTATCGTGATGAAACTACCATTCTTAAAGAAATATTCGAAGAATGTAATGTGATCCTTTGGAGGGATCCTTATTGATATTTTAGAAAAAAAAGCTTATGATAGTTGTACAGAGAAAACTCTGATAAACAGGCAATGAGCTATTATAATAGTAAGTGTTATATGTTAACACCTCACGTTTGTTGGAAAGTCACGCTGATGCGTGGCTTTTTTAGTTAAATAAAAACCCATCATCTATTAATTTAGGTGTGGGCTTTTTTATTACTGTATAATAAACTAAGATATGAATACAGTTGAGTGAAAGAGATGGATCTTATGAATAAACATGATGATACTTTCGATGGATTTTTGATCTGTTCCGGGAATTCTAAAAGGCAAATAAATCAATTTAAACGGTTGTTTACAGCTGATAATCTTCAGGGTGTCGAAAAAGACAAACGACATTTGCAAATGAGAAAATTATCTAAAAAAGGTGATGCTTATACATTAGATGTTTATGTAAAAAAAAGAGCTTGTTGGGCATTTCTATGTTGCTTTACAATCATTCAAATTGACAATGAATATTTATGAAGTTTTAAACGAACAATCGGAAAAATTATTTAAAGAAGAAACAATTTATGGAATTAAAGATAAAAATGGCCTAGATAGAGTAAATAATTCTATTTACGGAGGCTTTGGTGCATATGACCCATATCCTACTGTTTCATCTAAGGCTGCAGCGTTGTGGTATAAAATAGCTACTAACCAATTTTTTCAAAATGGTAATAAAAGAACCGCCTTTCTATCGGCTTTATATTTGCTCATTGGGAATTTTTATACGTTTGATGTGACTGATGCCAATTTGATGTATGAAATATCGTTACAAGCGGCAAATAAGAAAATAAATGCAAATTATATAGAGAAATTTATTAATAGTCATATATCGTTAAATTATGATAACATGGCAAGTACATTGGACAGCGGTGAATTTAGTTATTCTCAAGCACTTGTGTTTACAAATTCAGATAGTATAATACACTAAAAAGGGAGGAATATGATTATGAAAAAAGTAAAGATGCCTGCGATTAATTTAAAAACTCCTTTAACGAAGGGCGAGATAGTTCAATTTGAGGTTTTAAACTTTTCCCAAAAGTCTCCTAATAATCGAAAAGACATTGAAGAAAATGTGAATGACATTTTAAAGAATCCCAGAGTTTCATCAGTTGTTCAAAGACTTTCAGAGATATAATTCTATTTATGCCTAGTATTTAACGATAGAAAAAACAAATAAATATATTAATAAATTCAGAAATGTTATAAAAATATCCCACACCTACCAATTTAGGTGTGGGTATTTTTTTGTGCATATAATTTGAAATAATTTTCGTAATATAATAATATTTAAATACAATTAAAGAGAAGGAGTGATTTTATGCATTGGTTATGGGTTCTTATTGTAGGCGCGATTATTGGAGCAATTGCTGGAGCCATCACTAATAGAGGAAAATCCATGGGATGGATTGCTAATATTGCAGCGGGGATCGTTGGATCATTTATTGGTGAAGGAATACTTGGATCATGGGGACCACAACTTGCAGGAATGGCAATCATTCCTTCATTACTCGGAGCAATCGTACTTGTATTAATTGTATCCTTTGTTACTAAAAAAATAGCATGAGGAGGATAAAAGATGAATGTATTAAAAGGAGCTTTTACTTTCATGGCAGTTAGCACTTTAATAGTTGGAGGTGTCCTAGTTGCAGGCACAATCATTGCAGCAAAGGGTGTAGATTCTGCTGGAGATAAGTTACAAGAAAAAATTCACTAAAATATATAGACAAGGAGACTTTAAAATGAGTATTGATAGTAAAAAAGATATGATCAAAGGTAAAACAAATGAGACGGTCGGTAAAGCAACTGGCGATGATAAAAAGGAATTAAAAGGCAAGATACAAGAAAAGGTTAGTCAAGCAAAAGAAAAGACAGATGACATAGTTGATAAAGTTGCTGAAAAAATTAACAACAGGTCTGAGAAGTAATATCAAATCAGCCACATCTACTAATATAGATGTGGATTTTTTGTTTGTGCAACTTTGTTCATGTTAACACTATTTTTAATAATTGAAACAAAAAAACACGCCTATTTTAGACGTGTTTTTCATTCGCTATTGCTTCGCTGTTCCCACATTACTATTTTTTTGAGTACCATTTGAGTACCATGAGTATGAAATTCTACGAAATTTCGTAAAACCTCAAAAAATAAAAACGTTGTGTTATCAAGGGTTTGCGCCCTTATAAAACGTAATGAAATGTAAAAAATGGAGATGAGGGGAATCGAACCCCTGTCCAAGCATGATGCAATGTAAACTTCTACACTCATAGTTGTACTATTTTTAATTTCGCCACTATGAACGCCGCACAACCTGGCTAGCCATAGCGACTAACCCCGATTATCTCTTTTTAAACTGTTCAGGCTGCACAATTTAAACGTAGCTCAATTAATTTGAGACCCGGCTCTGACCCTTGAGCAAAATCAGACGGATCACGCTTAGACTGTTTTTAGGCAGCTAATGCGTAAGAATTATTATTTTTTGCAGTTATAATAAACTGTGTGTTTTTACGGGACACGAAAACCGAAGTGCAGTCTACACGCTATCACACATGTCGAATCCAGAACATCCCCAAGATGTTCCCTACTATAATACTCAATTTTTAGAATTTAATCAAATAAAAAGAATTTAGGAATTATTCAATTTAATCAAAATAAATAAAAGTACAAATTTTCACTATTGTATATTGATAATATCTTGAGGTTTTCTTTTAAAAACACAACCGGAAATTTGAACAAATTTGATAATAACAATAGAATCTTACATCCAAGTTGTATGCATAATTCACAATTAAGTCAATTGTTAAAAATATTTGAAATATGATTCATAAGAGAAGAAAAAAGTTGATGAAATTTGAAAATGTCGATTTATATTTTTTTGTTTAGTTATATTTAAATTTACAATTTTATAATTCAGAGTCTCTCAAAATATCATTTTCATTTCGCAATTTCACTATGTAAATTATCATCGTTTAAAATAAAAACTGCGAAATCGTTTGAAATAAAAGGGGAAATAAGATCTATTAAATCAAGTGTTCACGCTATTTACACAGAATGTGAAATATTCTCTATATAAGAAAGTAATATTTTTTCCTTTTTTATTGACCGGTTTCTATTATATGGAAAGTTGTTCAGTCAGAATGTTCAAAAATGACAAATTGTCAATTAATTTGCTTACACTATATAAAAATATTTTTGACAATGATATAATGGAAGCGCTACAAATGAAGAAATTAACAATGTATGTTTACTAATCAAGTACAATATTTTTTGGTTTAAATCTGGGTAAATCATTAAGTGTTTTTTTGATATGTTAGCAGATATTGTGAATCTCTTGTTTTGTAATGTACATTAAAAAATTGGGGGAATGGCTTATGAAAAAGTTTAAAAAACTTTTCGTAACTGCAACATTACTTTTGGCCGGTGTTGGTTTGGCTGCAGCATTGAACACCAGTGTTGTTAATGCCGATGCAATTGCATCTAATGACGACACTGAACAAACCGACGGTCCAAGAGTATTTGTTAGTCCAAAATGGACCAACAAAGTAATAAAAGGAAAGACCGATGTCAAGAACTATAAGATCTTTGAAGCATCATATGGTAATGACAAGACTTTCAAGAAAGGTCACATTCCTGGTGCTATCCACATTAACACTAACTCTGTAGAGTCAGAAGCTAATCAATGGAACCTTCTTTCAACTAATAAGATCAAGAAGCTTCTATTGAAGAATGGTGTAACAAGCAAGACAACATTGATCGTTTATTCAACAGATGTCAATGCTGCTTCAAGAGTTGCTTTTGCTGCATTCACTACTGGTGTTGATAATATCAAGATCGTTGATGGTGGATACAAAGGATGGACAAAGAGCAATTATAAAGTACAAAAAGGTGCTGCCAAGAATGTCAAAGCAGCTAAAGACTTTGGCGTAAAGAACTCAGATAACGCTAAATATGAAATCAAGACACCTGCTGATTTCAAGAAGCAACAAAAAGAAGATCCTAATGTTATTTTAGCAAGTACTCGTTCATGGAAAGAATTTATTGGTAAGACAAGTGGTTACTCATATATTAAAGATAAGGGTGAACCAAAAGGCGCTGTTTATGCTAAATCAAGTAAAACAAGTGCTGATGTAGCTTACTTATTACATAAAGATGGAACTGTTAAATCAGCTTCAGAAATTGCTCCAACTTGGGAAAAATGGGGTATCAAACCAGACAGTAATATTGATTTCTATTGTGGTACTGGTTGGCGTGCAACTACAGCCTTCTTTATTACATATCAAGCAGGCTGGAAGAACGTTCATGTATACGATGGAGGCTGGTTCGCATGGGACAAAGCTCATAAGAAGAATCCATCTAAGTATCAAGTTCAAGTAGGAGATCCACGTTCAAAAGACGTTAAAATCTTAAAATAAAATAATATAGGTAGGAATATTATAATGAAAAAAAAGAGCCTTCTAATTAGTTTTTTTGCTAGTTTATTAGTAATTATTGGTATGTTTGCAGTTTCAGATGTTACTGCACCGGCAGCAAAATTATCATCAGATAATCCTATTCAAATGAATAAAAAGAAAAAGACTATCACTATGTTAACAACAGTTAACGGTACATACTTTACACAAGGTACGCGTCACGTAATTGTTAACTCTGATGGTACAAATGGTAACAAGTCACTTTTGAAGACTGATGTTCAACCAAAACAAGTTTATAAAGATCTTAAAAAACTTGGTGCAAAACCAGGTGACAATGTTACAAAACAATCAAAACCAGGTACAAAAGTTAAGGGTACAAAAGTTAAAGTTTATTTCGTAATCAACGGTAAGAAAATGAGAGCAGAAAAAGCTGTTCAAGTTAATGGTAAAGATGTAAAGAATCTTGACTTCAAGTTTGGTGGAAACATGGCTATGAATAACAAGATGAAGACTGGTTGTGTTCTATGTTTCGATAGTTGTGCTGTAGGTACTGTTTCAGGTTCTAAGTATGGTACAGAATATGGTGAACATTTCACTGGTAAATCAAGTGTTCTACCAAAGGATGGCAAACAAGTTAAAGTTATTATGCAAGTTAAATAATGTAATTTAATAAAGTGAGGAAAATTAGATGACGAGGTTACGAATTCTTTATAACGGAGTCGTCATAGGTATTCTCTGTTCTTTAATGGCTTGGAAGTCGACTTGGCTTCAAATGCGTATTCCTTTAGGATGGATCATACCTATCGTGGCGATTATTGTTTACCTTTGCTACATTTATTATGGTAAGCATCTGCAACAAAACTGGGCAATCTTTAGGTTCCCAGAAACGTTAGGAATTACAGTCGTCTCATTTCTGATATTATTAATGACATATAGATGGCAACCACTTGTTGTTGTACTGGGAGCAACTATTCGTGAGATATTCCATGCACAGTGGTCGTTTGGAATCACTTCTGGAATTGTTTTTGCCGTCTTAATCGTTTGGTTGATTGCTTTATATGTTGATAGTAGAAAACATCCAATTGCAAAAATCGAATCAGGAGATAAGATCAATAAATTAACTACTCAAAGTAAGATCAGTTTGGTTTTAACAATTGTTTTCTTGGGTCTTTTGATTGGCTTTTATTATTGGATTCCCGCTTATAAGGATTTCATTGATACAATGACTGCTTTATTAGCAAAATTAGATATCAAAGGTGTTAGAGATTATATCGATAGCTTTGGTATGTGGGGACCTTTCATTTCAACATTATTGATGGTTTTCCAATCTGTTTTAGCTCCACTTCCAGCGTTTGTTCTAACATTCGCTAATGCGTATCTATATGGATGGTACTTTGGTGCAGCATTATCCTGGGGTAGTGCTATGTTAGGTGCATTGTTGTGCTTCTACATTGCCAGAGGTATTGGCCGTCCATTAGCTGAAAAAATAATCACTAAAAGAGCTCTAGCAAAAATGGATGGATTTTTCGATGAGTATGGTGATTATACGATTGTGATTTTACGTTTACTACCATTTGTTTCTTTTGACGAAGTTAGTTATGGTGCAGGTTTTACCGATATGAAGGTCGGTAAGTTCTTGATAGCTACCGGAATTGGTCAACTTCCTGCTACTATTGTCTATTCATTTGTCGGCGGAAGCCTAGGTGGAAGCAAGATGATGATGTTTATTGGTTTGATTGCCTTTATTATCTTGATCGTGGTTTCAATGGTCGTACGTAAAGTAATGATGAATAAACAACAAAACAAAAAGCTAAATATGTCCAAATAATTGATGGTGTGACTGTAATTATGAGGTGTAGGAATGAAAAAAGTAGTAATTTTTATCGGTTTGATGATCGTAGGAATTATCTTCTTTTATGAAACAGGTTTGATAGATGAATTACAAAATGTTTCAGCTATGCAAACATGGTTTCAGCAGCAAGGTTTTCTGGGATACTTTGCGTTCATTCTATTGTGTATTATTACTGCCGTCTTTATGCTACCAGGAGGATTATTGGCTATCGTTGCCGGAATCGCCTATGGTGGATTCTTAGGCGGACTATTGACCGTTATTGGCAGCACAGTAGGGGCAAGTATTTCATTTGTTCTGGGTAGAACCTTGCTTAGAGATGAAGTAATAAAAAAATATGGTGATAAACCCACCTTTAATAAGATTATGAATGGTGTAAATGAAAATGGTGTTTCATTTTTGATTTTGACAAGATTAGTTCCTATCTTTCCATACGCATTGCAAAGCTATGCTTACGCACTAACGCCTATGGGATTTTGGAAATTTTCAACGATATCTGGTTTAACAATGTTACCGGCTTGTTTTATCTATGCCTACATGGCTTCAGATATTCTGACGGAAGGATTGTCGACATCGTTGTCGATCAAATTTGCTATTTTTGGCATAATTCTCTTCTTGTTAACATATATTCCAAAGAAAATTGGACAACATAAAAAGATGATATAGTGAGGGGATATTATGAGAGGCAAAAAGCTAATAGTGTTATTAGCATTTTTACTTCCTTTGTTGGTACTAGGAGGCTGCTCTAATAAGAGTAATGATTCTAAGGGATCAGAAATGCCAACTAGTTATAAAACAGCTTTGAAAGAAGCAAAAGGTAAAACTGTGACATTTTATGGTTACGGTGGTTCAGATACACAGAATCGTTGGGTTGACGACGTTGTTACTCCAATGATGAAAGAAAAAGGTATTAAAGTTAAACGTGTTCCAATGAATATCGAAGATATTCTTAAGAAGTTGACTAATGAAAAAGAGGCCAACAAGAAGTCTGGAAATATTGATGTTGTTTGGATAAATGGTGAAAACTTCTATACAGCTAAGAAATTATCACTATTATCTGGCAATTTGGATAATTCTTTGATTCCAAATATGAAGACTTATATTTCAGGTAATGATCCTGATGCTAAGAGTGATATGGGTACTAAGATCAATAACATGGAGGTTCCTTTTGGAAATGCTCAATTAGTTATGATTGGTAGTAAACAAATGTTTAATGGAGATTATCCAACTAGTTCAGAAAAATTACTTTCATGGGCTAAGGAAAATCCTGGTAAATTAACATATGTTGCTCCACCAGATTTCACTGGTAGTGCCTTCATTAGAAATATTATTTATGAAACAGTTGGATTTGATGCTATTAATAAAGCACCAGCAACTAAAGCTGGAGTTTATAAGGCAATCAAACCAAGTTTGGATTACTTAAATGAATTGAAACCATATCTATGGCAAGAAGGTAAGACTTATCCTAAGACAAGTGCTCAAATGGATAAGATGTTTGCTGATCATCAAATTGCTATGACATTCTCGTACAATCAAATGTATGCCGCAACTCAAAGAGCTGATGGCAAGTTTACTGATGATGCTCAAACATTCGTGTTTGATAAAGGTACCGTAGGTAACTACAGTTATCTTGCTGTTCCAAAGACATCCGATAATAAGGCTGCTGCGGCTGTTCTTATTAATACAATGTTGAGTAAAAAAGCTCAAACACAACGTCTAAAAGCTAAATATGGTTCAAGTATTCCTCCATATTCTGGAAGTAAAGTTCCAGCAAGCATCACTAATGAATTAAATGGTGAAGCTAAAGAAAACAATACTTTGACAATGGATGAATTATCTAAGAAACGTGTTCCAGAAGTTTCTGCTAAGAAGATTCCTATTATTGAAGACTTGTGGAAAGAACATGTTTTGAATGCTGACTAAAAGAAAACTTATTTTGCTGCTAAGTCCGTTTTGTCTGTTTATGTTATTCTTCTTTTTCAGCGCCCTAGCTAAATCTTTAATAACTAGTTTTGGTTATTATCCGTTGATGGGGATGGAGAAGTTTAGTTTGCATTATTATACTGATGCATTAAATAACAAAGTCTTCTTGAAAATATTTTTTAGAACATTTATCTTTGCTTTATTTAGTGCAGTAATGGCGTGCTTTTTTGGGGTTGTATTGGCGTTCTTGTTTAAAAAGAATGATAATACCTTTACTAAGCCTTTCTTTAAACTCGCCCAATTACCAGTAATGCTGCCACATATTTTTATCGTGTTGGCATTATTGCAGTTACTTAGTCAAACAGGTTTAGTATCAAGTTTGTTGACTAAAATTGGTATTATACATTCTTATAATAGTTTTCCACTACTATTGAACGATCAGTGGCAAATAGGAATTATCCTGACATATTTATGGAAGGAGGTTCCTTTTGTTATAGTGTCATTAGTTTTGGTATTACGACAAATGGATAATCGTTATCGCATTGTTTCTGAAAACTTAGGAGCAACCAAGTGGCAGACATTTTGGAGGGTATCGTTACCCTTACTCATGCCGGCGATAGTTAATGCTTTTATTATTAACTTCTCGTTTAATTTTGGTGCATATGAAGTTCTTTATTTATTAGGAAATCAAACTAAAGAATTGCTACCAGTTTATATTTATGACCTCTATGTTCAAGGTGACTATACACAGTTGCCAATGATCATGAGTTTGAACTTGATATTATCTGTTTTCTCAATTGCATTTGCTGGAATAGTTTTGTGGTTGAGTAAACATTTACCAGGAGGTCATACAGGTGGAATCTAAGAAAATCACTAAATTAGTAGTTTATCTAATATTTGCTGTATTGATTTTAATGCCGTTATTTGTGATTTTCATGCTGGCAATTAGTAAAACTTGGAGTTATCCATCACTTTGGCCTAAATGGGTCGATTGGGGATATTATTTCCGTTTCTTATTCAAAAGTAAGGAAGTACAGTCTTCACTGATTTCTAGCTTGGAATTAGCAATAGGAACCGTGATTTTGACGATAGCTATTGCATATCCAACCGCAATGGCTTTGTCTTATTACGATTTTAAAGGTAAAAAGTTGTTGAACGTTTTAGTTTATCTACCTTTAATAATACCTAGCATTGCTCTATTAACAAATATGGATTTTATTATGATCAAATATGGCTTAAATGGAAGTTTTTTTGGTGTGGTTAGTGTGCATACGTTATTCTGTTTACCGTATGCAGTTAAATTGTTATATGATAATTTAATATTATGGAAAGACAAATATGAGGTAGCAAGTCGTAATCTAGGTGCTTCATCGTTACAAACATTTTTCAAAGTAACAGTACCTATGAATAAAAATGGTTTACAAGGTGCGGTCATGATGACATACATTGTTTCAATGACACAGTACCTTTCAACTCTTTTGATCGGTGACGGCAACTATTTAACTTTATCAGTCAGAATGTTTCCATTCACAACCTCTGGGAAATATCGGATGGCAGCGGTTTATGGAATAACGTTTATGCTAGTAACGTTAATACCTCTATATTTGATCGATATTTGGGTCACACATAAAGGAAGGAAGATAGCTTAATGTATCATTTAGATAATATTTCTCAAAAAAAGGGAAATACTCAAATACTGCGCGGTATCAATTTAAATATTGATGAAAACAGTATTTTCGCTATTCTGGGGCCTTCTGGAAGTGGTAAAACGACCTTGTTAAATATTTTGGCAGGGATCGATCGTCCAACTGACGGTAATTTTTTAAATGAAGATGGACAAGTGGAAAAAGGAATCATGGTTTTTCAAGATTACCGGCTTTTTCCACATATGACTGTTTTCCAAAATATCACCTTTGGACTTAAAGTTAAAAAAGCAAAAAACTCGGAGATAAAACAACGAGCAGAAAATATTATGAAAACCATGGGTATTTCTGAATTGATCAATCGTTATCCTGATGAATTATCTGGTGGTCAACAACAAAGAGTGGCTTTAGCTCGCGCTTTGATACTTAATCCCAAATTACTTTTGATGGATGAGCCTTTTTCTAGTTTAGATGAGGCTTTAAGAATTGAAATGCTTGATTTTGTTAAAGAATTACAGCGAAAATTTCAATTAACGATCATTTTTGTTACTCATTACAAAACTGAAGCTTACATGCTATCTAATAAAGTTGCTATTTTGATCAACGGTCAGATTATGCAAGTCGATGCTCCAAAAAAATTGGAAAGTAATCCACAAAACTTTGACGTGGCTAAGTTTTTGGGACAAGCTAATTTTATTGAGGGTAGTTTGTCTAGTGATAACTTTAGTTCGCCTGTTTATTCAGGTAAGGTCAATGTTGTGGCAGAAGAGGGTAAATTATATTTACCGTTTTCTGGACAATTACAATTAGATCAAACTGACTATCCAGCTTTTAAAGGTAACGTTGTAGAAAAGAAATGGATGGGCAGTAATTTGGAACGTGTTACGATAAAAATTAATCAAGAGACGGTATATTGTGATTTGGCTTCAGAGAGTGTTTCTGAAAATCAAGTTTATCAATTTTACTTTTCGAAATTACCAGTGGTGTTTTAAATGTGGTTAACAATAATAATTCCAACTTATCATGATGATAAATCATTAAAAAAAATCATTAATGAAATAAAAAGTTGGCAGCCAAAAGACGTCGAAGTTATTGTCGTTGATGGTGAAAAAAGAACTCGGCCTACTTGGCTTCCTGAAATGGTAACTTATTTGAGTAGTAAAGCTAATCGAGGTTATCAATTGAAATTGGGAGCAAAAAAGGCTCAAGCTAATAAGTTGTTATTTTTACATGCGGATTCTCACTTCATCAATGGGTCTCCATTAAAATTGTTAAAGAAAACAACGGCACAGATTGGATTTTTTAGAATTCATTTTGATGATTCAGCATTGTTCTTTAAAGTACTGGCATTTAGTTCAAATATCAGGGCTAAAAAGTTAAAACTTATATTTGGGGATCAAGGTTTATTTGTGACTAAGAGAATTTACCAAATGGCAGGTGGTTTTCCAGTTTTGCCATTGATGGAAGATTATGAATTTAGTCGTAATTTAAGTAAACTTCATATTGATTTTACTCAATTTAATATGCCAATTATGACCAGTGCTAGAAAATATCAAAATGAAGGGCATTTTAAAACATTTTTTAGAATGCAAAAAATAAGATTCTTTTATAGAATGGGTATCGATCCAGAAATTCTGAAGAGAATGTATTACAGGAGAGGATAAAGTGACAGAAGAAGTTATAAAAAAAATTCAAACCTATCTCGATCAGAATGATATTTTAAATAAATTAAACTTAGCTGAATTAAAAGATATTTCTTTTTTGGCTCAAGGCGAATATAATCGTAATTTTTTGGTTACTGATAAAAATAATCAAAAAGTGGTTTTTAGAATCAATTATGGTTCGCAAATAAATGTTAAAAAGCAAGCTCGCTATGAGTATCAAGCTTTAAAGATATTATCGAACAGTCATCATACTCCAGAGCCGCTTTGGTTAGATGATTCAGAAGATTTCTTTGAGCATGATATTTTAATTGAAAAATTTTTACCAGGTGAGCCACTCGTTTATCGCCGTGATTTAAAGAAAGCGGCACAAATATTTGCTTCAATTCATAATCTAAAACTAGATGATTCGGCTTATAAACAATTGATTGTTGAAAATAGTATCTGTTCAGACCGATTGCATGAAGCCTGGCAGTTACTAAAACCAATTAAAGAGAATCAAAAATTAGCACCTGAAAGTGCACAAATTTTATATGATCTCTATGATTGGTGTCAGTCGCATAATGCTGATGAACATTTCATCGGTCAAAATCAATGTTTAGTTAATACTGAAGTTAATTCTAATAACTTCTTAATTACTTCTGATTATGGTTGGTTGATAGATTGGGAAAAGCCTGTTATAAGTAATGCAGTTCAAGACTTAACTCAATTTATGTCAGATACTACGACTTTATGGCGAACTGATGAAAAATTATCTGAGAAACAGATCAAAGATTTTTTGACGGAGTATGCCGAGTTAACAGGGCAGCATCTTGAAAGAATTGAAGAGAATATTAAAATATATATGCCATTCTTATTACTTAGAGCTTTATCATGGTGTGGTATGTTAATAAGTACGTACGATGATAAACCTATCAAGAATGAATATATTTACAATCGTTGCCAAATGTACTTAAAACCAGATTTTGCTTTACCATTACTACAAAAATACGGGGTGATCCTTTGATCGAAGATGCATACATTATTTTTTCCAAAATACCAGAAGCTGGATATGTAAAGACTAGGCTAGAACCTGATCTTTCGGCAGTAGAAGCTGCAAATATTCAAGCATTGATGTTGGATAAATTAATTAGCGTGAGTAAAAAAATTAAGAGTTCAACGGATATTTTCTTTGTGTATAAAGGGCATGATGATGCAATAACCACCGAATTTTTGAACAACCTACCTGAATGGATCCATTCTTTTCCACAAGTGGAAGGAAGTATAGGTAAAAAGATGAGTGGAGCGATTGAAACGGTTCAAGAACAAGGGTACAAAAGAGTTATTTTGACAGGTGGCGATATACCGCAACTTACTCCTAAGACAATTGAAGATGCTAAAAAAGCGTTATTAGACCATGACGTAGTTTTAGGCCCATCATATGATGGTGGTTATTATATGTTTGGTGCAGGTCAATTATCAGTTGAAGAATTTTTAGATGCTGATATATCTTGGAGTACAGCTAGTGTTTTGGATACCACTATTAAGCTTTTGCAAGATGATGGTAAGACAGTAGAATTGATGCCTAAACTTTTAGATGTCGATTTTAAAGCTGATTTAGATAAAAATATCGAATTTATAAAGGAAAATTAATGAAATTAATCTATGATTGCGACAATACTATCGGTATACATGGTAAAGATGTCGATGATGGTTTAACACTGCTCTATCTCTATCAACAGACCAATGTGGAATTACTGGGAGTCACATTGACCTTTGGTAACGGAACGGTTGAACAAGTAGTCCAGCAGACTGACAATCTGAAAAAACTCTTTTCACTTAATGTGGAAACTTATCGCGGTAAAGAAAAGTATGATTCACAAAAAGAACATTCACCAGCAGCCGAATTTTTAGCAAAAAGTGTTCGTGATGCTCCTAATGAAATTACTATTTTGGCTACCGGAAGTTTGAATAACTTGTCAGAAGCAGCAGAAATTGAACCTAAATTTTTTGACTTAGTTAAAGAGATCGTCGTTATGGGCGGTCGCTTTGGCCAAATGTATATTAATAAAACAGCTGTAACGGAATTGAATTTTTCAATTTCAGATAAAGCTGCTCATAAAGTAGTTAATAGTAACGCTAAATTAATTGTTTCTAGTGGTCAGTATATTGCTGGAGCTTTATTCAGTTATGATGATCTTGATACCATCAAGGATTCAACTGAAGAAAAATTTGTTTGGTTGAAGAAGGTTATTAAAGATTGGATCGACTACACCAAGGGTATTTGGGATGTCGATGGCTTTATTAATTGGGATGGTATTACGGCATTTGCTCTATTAAATCCGGAAGAATTTGTCTTTAAGGATACTCGACTAAGAACGAGTGCAGCTGATATGGAAACAGGATTGATCGAAGAAACTGACCTTCCAGATAAGCGGCCTGCAAAGGTTTTAACTGAAATCAAAGATTTAGCTAAATTGAATTCAATGTTAGTTGAGACATTAAATAAATATTAAGGTGTTTGTATGAAGAGAATAATTAGTGGATTTTTGTATGGCTTGGCTATGATCTTGCAAGTTGTATTACTATGGTTGCCAATGGAATTTCAAGATCTGTATGACACAAGACTAGGGTTTATGAGACAAATTTTATTTATGAACGAGTCTTATCCAGTCAGTGTTAGTAAATGGATATTTTGAATTTTGATGGTGGCGTTGGTGATTTGCTTTATTGAACTTACAAGACAAAGACGAGTCAAAAAAGCATTTCCATATCTTATGGAGCTTTGGATCGTTTTGATAACTGGATTATCCACCTTCGGTATTTTGCACATTGGAAGCGAAAGTCCACTATATTATTACGACCTAATGTGTTTTAGTGTCATAGCTCTCATTAACTTGTTACTAGTATTTAAAATAAGAAAATCAATCAAAAGGGGTTTTTAACATGTCAATTTTTACAAAAATAGATAATATCTCAATCGATGACTTTCATAAATTATTACCAGAACATCCAAATGTGATCGACGTTCGTTTTCCTGAAGAATACGAAGCCGGACATATTCCTGGGGCTATCAATGTCCCTTATAAGACTATTAAGCACTTTGTACCTAAGGGGAAGACATACATCATGTGCCACTCAGGTGTTAACAGTGTTAAGTCCGCTAAGAAATTAACAGCCAAAGGTTATGACGTTGTTAATATCGTAGGTGGTATGATCAAATGGCCTTATGAAGTTAACAAAGGTAAAGAAGCATAAAAATTTGATGAATAAAAGGAGCTGATCATATTGATCAACTCCTTTTTCATTATTAAGCATCAGCATACTTGTCTTCTATTATAGTAACTAGTTTTATTGCGGCGCTAGAAATTCCCACTGACATAAGGGCAAGGAAGAATGACATAAATCCAGTTAAAGCTATGTTTCCAAAGCAAACTAGACCGTCGATAACAAAAAGACTAATGTATTTATCAATTCCAAAACTCTTATGAATGATCATTGGAGGAACAGTAGTCCCACCACTAGACATGTCCAAGGTGTATAAAATGGCTACACCAATACCGAAAATGATACTTCCTACTATTATAGAAACTAATCTATTTCCAGGGATGATATTGTAAACCGGTGTTAAATATAATAATACTGGCAACATAAAACTACCAAAGACTAATTTAACAGTTGTCATCTTATCTAAATGGAAGTAAGAGAAGATAAGCATGATGATGTTGATAATGAAAACAGATAATGATGTTGGTATCGACCATCCTTCATATAAGAGAATGGCAATTCCTGTAGCACCTCCTGCTGCAACTTTATTTGGTTCAAAAAACATGTTCAAACTGAAGGCTATAAGCTCCAATGCAATGAACATTATGAAGATTTTCGCGATAATTCTAAGTTTTTTATTCGTCATATTAAAAATATACCATAGTATATAGGACTTACACAATAATGAAGATTGCCTGTGTACCAAGACTTATAGCGGTTGTTGTTGCAATAATGTTACTAAGGTTACAAAAATAGACGAAATTGTAACCCTGTGTTTGTGGCTATGTAACATTAGCCTGTTAGTATAGGTATCGTTAAGTTGATGAGCAACAAAATATAAATATTAAATATAAGGATGTAAATAAATTTATGAAAAAATTATTATCAATCGCATTATTAAGTACAGTAGCACTAACAGCAATTGGAGCAACATCAAATACAGTCGATGCCGCAACTACAATTGATAGTACACATGTTAAAGTTGAATCAGGTGATTCATTTAAGAGTATCGCTGAAGCAAATGGCGTTTCAGTTTCAGCACTTGAACAAGCTAATAATAAAGAAGTCGGTGGATTTGATTTGATCTTCCCTGGTGAAACAGTAACATTACCATCAGCAACATCAAATACTTCATCTACACAAAATACAAATACACAAGCAACACAAACACAACAAGCAACAACTGATACAACAAATACAGCATCACAAGCAACACAATCTACACAAGTAAATACTGCTAATACAACAACACAATCAAGTACAACAGGTACATCACAAGGAACATTTAAGATCAGTTTCTATGATCCAGCCGTATTAGGTTCAAATATGGGTTACAGTGGTGTTGCCGCTAACTTATCAGTATTCCCTAAGGGAACACAACTTAAGATCACATTGTCAGATGGTACTGTAATGTACAGAACGGTTAATGATACAGGTACATTTGCTAACAGCAACTCACAACAATTAGATGTTGCTATGCCAAGTTCATCAATTCCTTCATATGGTGTTACAACAGCCACAGTTGAAATTGTTTAATAGATTAAATTAATGAGAACTCCGAAAGGAGTTCTTTTTTTGTTTCTTTTAAGTTTAATAATACTTATTAATTCTAAAAAAAAGTATTATTTTACATAAAATCTCTATTAATAATCTGTTTTCAGTAGTAAAGTATTAATTGGAAAAGGTATGAAATCGGTAACAAAGTAACGAATTCATAGAAATTAATAACTATAGTAATAAAGTATTACTTTATAACAAACAACATAAGTATTATAGTATTGTTTGAAGACAAGGGGGGATAATTATAAAATTAAAAAAAGTTTTTAAGGGAATAATTATATCAGCAGCATTGATGATCTTTGCAACAGCTTGTTCTAATCAGTCTAAAGAGAGTATTCAGAAGCCTGATACACAACAAGAAGAAACTGAGTATTATCAGGATTTATCTAAGTCAGATAGACAAAAAATCGATTTTACTTTTAAAGCAGTAGAAGACGATTCTACTGATGGTTCTAATACAAATTACATTGTTGATACAACAGTGAAGAACAATGGTACTAAGAGTATTAAATTAAGTTTGTCGAAGTTCTTTATGATGAATCCATATGATGAAGAGACCAAGGTTACTTCAAGTCAGAAACAAACTATTACATTAAAGTCTGGACAAAAAAAGACCATCAAACAAATGTTTGAGAATGTCTCAAAAGATGTTATTGATGGTCAAGGAGCCTATTATTATTTGAATAAGAATTACCGATTGGCATATTTCTATGATTCAACCAGTGATAAAGGTGCCATTTCAGATAATTTAAGTGATAGTGCAGCTAAAAAGTTTAACAAGAAAAAAGCTGATGATGACTCACAAGCAAGTACTACTGATAATTCTGTTAATAATACTAATTCTTCCACAACGACTGAGAATACTAATCAGCAAAATAGTCAACAGACGAATTCACAAGATAATAATTCCTCAGTTAATGTTATTAATACATCAGATCAAGCAATTGCAAAATTTAAACAAGATTGGCATATGCCAATGAGAGATGTTTATGCTGAACCAGTTAATGGAGGATTTTATGTTTACACCACTGATGCACTTGGTGGTACTACATCTGAAACAATTTTATATGATGGAAGTGTGATTAATTCTTCGTATAATTCTCCATCTGATTCTGATGATTCAGGCTTTTAGGATATAAAAAAAGAAACCCCGAAGAGTTTCTAATTTTCGTCCATATACTTAAGCAAATCTACAATTCTTTTTGATAGTTCATCTCTTTTATCCATTGGCTTTGATATTAGATAATTGATTAGTTCTAAGTAATGAATTCCGCTGTCATGTGATTCAGAAAAAATCGTAGATATTTTTAAATTAAGAGCAGTTAATATTTGATCTAACTTCTTTAAAGAAATATTGTTATTAACACCACGTTCTATTTGTGAAACTAAACTTTCACTGACATCTGCCCTTTCTGCTAATTGTTCGATAGTTAAATTTAAAGATTTACGCTTAAAACGTACTACCATACCTATTTTGTTCATAGGGTTAAATTCATTGGTCATATAAACACCTCAATTTACTTCTTAGCAAAGCATAATTGAGGGTGAAGGCATTTTGAATAGAAAATATTGGTTTTTTTTTGATTTTATATGCAAAATAATACCTATTTAATGAAGAAATATAGTATTTAATTAAATATTTAAAAAGAGGAGTAATTAATAATGAATAAAAAACGTATTTTATTAAGTGTTTTTACAGGAGCAATTGCTGCAACGTCTTTTGCAGTTTTTAACAATGTCACTAATGTCTCAGCTAGTGGTGTGGTTCATACAAAAGATGCAACAACATTTCTTTTTACAAGAACTGGGGAAATGATCAATACTCGAGCCTTAGCACCAAATACTCCATGGCAAGTTGGAGATATTATTCAAGTTAACGGCGAGACCTTATATCAAGTTTCGACAAACGAATTTGTTAAAGAAGGTAGCGTCACATATGAGGCGCCTAATTCAACAACACCTACAGAAAAGCCTAATAATGATCAAAATCCAAATGCCGGTGTCACAGTTAGTGTAGATTTACCATGGGGGGCACCAATATTTGATGATCGAACTCAAGAAGTAACTAATGCTCCAGCAGGTTCTGCCTTTAAAGTTGGAAGAATCGTTCAATCAGATACAGGATTAGTATACTATCAAGTTTCAACACACGGCTGGATGGTCGGAGATTTAGTTAAAGTATCGGGTAACTTAGGCAAAGTTGAACAAGTATACGGATTCAGACCAATTGGTGAGTATCAGGGAGAATCTGCAGATGATATGAGAGAAGCATTATATGAAATGGGTTGTGATTGGGATGCTCTAGAGTCAATTCCAGATGACGTTATCAATGAACAATCTACAATATCAAATTATAGTGGTAGCGATATTGGAGACTTAAGCAGAAGATTAAATAATATCAATCCTAATGTAGGTGGTCTATAGACTTAAAAAATTGTGTTAGTTTGATAACACAATTTTTTTATAGCTAAAAATAACGGGGGATAGAAATATGTTTTGGGTATATAGTATAGGTTTATGGGTGGTTTTGATATTCATAGTATTTGCAGCAAACGCTTATTACGATGAAAGTCCAAACTTAAAAAAGATAATGACTTCGGTGATTTTGATGGCTTTACTTATAGGTGTTAAATCGCAAGTTGCTCTCAACAAGACATACATCATTGGTAATGAATATTATTCTAAATATCAACCTAGATATGAAGTTGAGATCCTAAGCAATAATGAGATGTCAGTCAATTTTGCGAATGACTATGATGATTCTGATTTTAGAACGGTTTATTACTCAAAGGAAGGAAACGATTTAGTGATTGATCGTGACGATGTTTACGATAACTACAAGAACGATGTTACGGGCGTCAAACTAAGATTATCTGATGGTAACAAGAAAGCGCGTTTTATTTATTCATTTGGGGATAAAAGTACTGAAAAAGATTACGTTTTAACTTTGAAAAAATAATGTATAAAGGGGATGGATGTTAATGAAAAAAAGAGTTTGGGGAGTAATAATGGTTATGTTGTTGATGTTGGTGACAACAGCATGTTCAAGTCAATCAGACAGTTCAAGTAATAGTGCAACCTCTGCTGATCCAGAGGTAAGTAAGGATGAAAGAGAAGCTCAAAAAGCAATAGATAGATTTGATGAATGTTCAGCATTTAATGGTCAATTTGTACTTGCGGAGTATGGAAATATTACTAAAACTAAAGCTACATTAATGCATAACGACTCTGAAGACTCATATAAATTTTCCTTAACATTAAGTGGACAGAGTTCACCACTCGTTACATTTTATTTAGCTAAAATTGAAGTTCCAAAAGCGGACAGATATTTTTATGTATTTGTTTCTACGCAAGCACACGGATATTTTTATAAAGAAATAAAAGATGATAATGAAATAGTTGGAATTGGTGATGGTTTTGATACAGGTAAAATAACTTTAAGTGACATAGAAGATAATTTTGAAATGTCCAATTCAAAGGAATTCACACTACATGCTTAATCCTATTTTTATTTTAATAAATCAAATTTATACCTATTGAAAATTTGTATTTTTTAATTTTGATTGAAAATCTTTGAATCCCGTTATAGCGGCAATTTAGAACTTTAAAATGATTATATTTAATATAACAAATAACTTTAATGTTAATTATTTCTAATAAACCAGTTGACATTTTAATTCGTAGATTGTATTATCTTGTCAACGATTAATAAATCAATAACTTCAAACAAAGAGATCAGGGGAAGTAATTTACAGTTGTTTGCACAGAAAGCCTCGGCTGTTGAGAAGAGGACTTACAACTTAAATGAAAATGACCTGTGATTGGTACTCTGAGTCCTAATGGATAAAGACGTAATGGTTGGTACCCTTTACAGTACACGCACATAGATAATTTCCGTGTGTTGTTGAGAAAATAAGTGTAAGCTTATTTTGAATTAGAATGGTACCGCGATCAGTCGCTTCTAAAAACATCAATTGATGTTTTACAGAAGCGGCTTTTTTTGTTTCTGTTAATGATTTATTGACAATAATTTATATGGGTGGGGATAAGAAGATGAAGTTTAAGAAAGTATTATTATTAATTTTTACAGCAGTATTCGTTTTTGTATTAGCTGGTTGTGGAAATCAAAATAAAGAAACAACTATTAAGGTAGGGATTAACAATTCTGATACTGAAATTTGGAAAGTTGTTAAGAAAAATGCCAAGAAAAAGGGAATCAATCTTAAAATCGTTGAGTTTAGTGATTATAATCAACCAAACACAGCACTTGCACAAGGTGAAATTGATATGAATGCCTATCAACATAGATACTTCCTTGATTCATGGAATAAGTCACATCATACAGATCTAGTTCCAATTGGAGATACAGTTATTCAACCAATGGCTGCCTTTTCACATAAGATAACCAATCTAGACCAATTGAAGGAGGGCGCTAAGATTGCAATTCCAAACGATGCTTCTAATGGAGGTCGTGCATTGCAATTACTAGAATCAGCCGGCATCATCAAGTTGGACGACAGTGTAAAGATGCCTACAACTAAGAATATTAAGCAAAATAAATTAAATCTTAAATTTACACCTTTAGATGCAGCACAAACAGCACGTTCATTAGATGACGTTGACGTAGCAATTGTTAACGGAAATGTTGCCAGTGATGCTAAGTTAGATCCTAAAAAAGCAATTTATACAGAAAAAGTTAATGATAAATCTAAACCATGGATCAATATTATCGTTGTAGATAAGAAGAACAAAGATAACAAAGATTACAAGAAAGTTGTTAAAGCATTCCAAACAAAAGCTGTTGCTAAAGAAATTAAAAAAGTTTATGGCGGAAGCGCAATTCCAGCCTGGAACAATGATTTAAAATAGATGACCTTAAATAGGGGGAACTAAATATGAAGAAGTTAAATAAACTAACAAAAGTTTTATTACTAGCAATTTCATTTTTCTCAATTTTCGCACTAGTAGGTTGTGGACAACAAAAAGATTCAGCAAATAAGACGGTTAAAATTGGTATCTATGGATCAGATGATCGTGTTTGGAAACCAATTGTCAGCAAGTTGAAGAAGCAAGGTATCACTTTAAAAATAGTTGAATTTAATGATTACAATACTCCTAATAAAGCTTTGGAATCTGGAGAACTAGATATTAATGCTTTCCAAAATTATCACTTCATGAATGATTGGAACAAGGCCAATAAAGGTGATATTGTTTCGATCGGTGATACATATATTGCACCATTGAGAGTTTATTCAAAATCATTAAAGAATATCAGTGAATTAAAAGATGGTTCAAAAGTTGCTATTCCTAGTGATTCAACAAATGAAGATCGTGGATTAAGAGTTCTACAACAAGCAGGTTTGATCAAGTTGAAGGATAAATCATCGCTTTTAACTACCAAAGATGTAACTGATAATCCAAAGAAATTAAAGATAACACCACTAGATGCAGCACAAACAGCACATTCACTTACTGACGTTGCAATCGCAGTCGTTAATAATGATGTTGCCCAAGATGCTAAATTGGAACCAAGTTCTGCTATTTATAAGGAAAAAATCACTAAAGAATCAAAACCATATGTAAATATTGTTGCTACAACTAAGAAGAATAAGGACAATAAGACATATAAGAAAGTTGTAAAAGCTTATCAAACTGAAGCTACTGCTAAGAAGATCAAAGAAGTTTATAATGGATCAACATATGCAGCATGGAACTACAAGTTTTAATATATTATCAGAAATTAAGTGAGGAGTAATTTGATGGTAGAAAAAGGCGGAATAATTCAGCTTAAAAATATTGATGTTACTTTCCATAACGAAGGAAAGACGATCGAAGCTGTTAAGAATGTATCCATTAACGTAAATAAAGGCGATATCTTTGGCGTTATTGGTTATTCCGGCGCAGGAAAAAGTACTTTAGTACGTGTTATTAACTTATTGCAAAAACCCACGTCAGGTGAAGTTATTGTTAATGATAAGAATTTAACTAAATTAAGTGTCAAAGATCTACGTAAAGAACGTAAAAATATCGGTATGATTTTTCAGCATTTTAATTTAATGCGCTCATTAACAGTTTTTGGCAATATAGATTTTCCATTGAGAGATTCTAAATTATCAAAACAAGAACGTAAAGAGAAAGTAAATAAGTTATTAAGTCTGGTTGGACTGGAAGATCGTGCTAATAATTATCCTTCACAACTTTCTGGTGGTCAAAAACAACGTGTAGCCATTGCTCGTGCATTAGCCAGTGATCCAGAAATCCTAATATCAGATGAGGCAACAAGTGCCCTAGATCCTAAAACGACGACTGAAATATTGAACCTTTTGGGACGTTTAAATAAAGAATTAGGGATTACAATTGTTATCATTACCCACGAAATGGATGCTATCAAACAGATCTGTAATCGAGTAGCAGTTATGGAAGATGGTAAATTGATTGAAGAGGGTGACTTGTTAACTATCTTTGGTAGTCCAAAGAAGAAGTTAACTAAAGACTTTGTTGATACTTCAACTCAAATTAGTTCAGTATTAGATGAAATAAAAGAAAGCGGAATTGTTAAATCACTTTCTGGTCGTCTAGTTGAATTGAATTATATTGGTAACGTAACTAATGAACCATTAGTTGTTGAGCTATATAAGAAGTTCAATGTTGAAGCTAACATCTTGTTTAGTAACATTGAAAGATTACAAAGTACAACAGTTGGTATTATGTTGTTTGCTTTAACTGGTGACGATGATAAAGTCAGTGCAGCAATCGAGTATTTGAATAGTTTAAACGTTAATGTTAAAGAAATTGATATTACAGAAAGTGAGGAGGACTAAACGTGACCAATTTTATTAATACATATCTTCCTAATGTTGTAGCAAACTGGGAAGGAGATAACGGATTTGTAGTTGCAATTTGGCAAACATTATATATGACTTTTGTCAGTGCTATATTTGCCGGTATCTTCGGTATTATTCTTGGTATCTTATTAGTAGTTACAACAGATGATGGAATTACACCTCACAAAAATTTCTATAATGTTTTAGATAAGTTAGTCAATCTATTCCGTTCGATTCCTTTCGTTATCTTACTAGCTGTAATTGGACCATTTACTAAATTAGTAGTGGGTCAAACAATTGGACCAAAGGGTGCATTAGTACCATTGATTATTGGTACAGCTCCATTCTTTGCTAGACAAGTGCAATTAGCATTGGTTGAAGTTGATCATGGTGTTATCGAAGCTGCTGAAGCCATGGGATTATCACCTATGAAGATCATCTTTAGAGTTTATTTAAAAGAAGGTCTTCCTGAACTAATTCGTTCTGGAACTTTCACAACTATTAGTTTGATTGGATTAACTGCCATGGCCGGTGCTGTTGGTGGTGGTGGTCTTGGTAACATGGCTATTGCTGTTGGTTATCAACGATTTGAAAATGATGTAACCATTGTCTCGATGATCTTTATCTTGATATTAGTCTTTATTATTCAAGGAATTGGTGATCTACTGGTTCGCAAGTTAGAACATTAATTTAAAATTTAGAATGAAAAATAAAACTAGCAATTTAATTGCTAGTTTTTTTGTTGACTTAATGAATGAATATAATTATAATTCATTCATTAAGTTGCGGAGGGTAAGATGAAAAATATAATGTTAAAGGGATTAATAATTATTGTTGCTTTAGTATTAATAATATTAGGACTAGTAATGTGGACTACCAATACTAATAGAAGAATGAATATAAATGACTTTTCGATTAGTAGATTGACTGATAGAAAGTATGCTCTTTCCAGTAATTTGGATAGTATTTCGGTAACAACGCGGACTTCTAAAGTTAAGATTGTTAGTGGGGATGCTTTAAAACTCAGTTTAAAAAATGTTTCGGATGATCAATACAAAGTTATAAACGATAATCATAAATTAACAATTGTGCAAAAGAATAGTTCAACTCACAATTTAGAAATTGGTAAATCATCAGAAATTACTATTACAGTTCCTGATAATTTGAAGAGAATTAAGATAAATCAATTAAATGGGACTTTAAATCTTAAAGATTTAGAAGTTGAAAATTTAGCGATTGATCATCAAAATGGTTCAACTATAGCTGATAATCTAAAGATAGATGATAGAGGTACAATTACTAAGAAGAATGGTAAAACTTCTTTAGATGGAGTAAATGTTAATGGATTATCAGTTTCTATCAAAAATGGTGGTTTTACTTTAAATGGAGTAAAAAAAATAAGTTCCAACAAAACTTATAATGACCACAAAAATCATCAATTGAAGATAAATAGTGGGTCAGGACAAGTTGTTGTCAAAACTAAATAATGTGACAAAAATGTAAGACGATTGTAAGTGTCTTGAATGTACTTAGACTACTGAATCAATTATATTATTAATAAAGACAAGGGGGATTTAATTATGCATATTCCAATTAAGAGATCAAAAAATAATAGAATTATCGCAGGTGTTGTCGGTGGTATTGCTGAACATTATGGCTGGAATGCCGCAATTGCACGTGTACTCTGGGTAATAATTGCCCTAACACCACTTCCAGGAATTATTGCTTATTTAGTTCTATGGATGCTAATGGAGAATCCAGAATAGGAGGTAATCATGCATATTCCAATTAAACGTTCAAAAACAAATCAAATTTTTGGTGGAGTTGTAGCTGGTCTTTGTGAACACTATGACTGGGATCCAGCAATTGGTCGAGTTTTGTATGTAGTATTGACGATTACACCTGTATTTCCTGGAATTATCGTTTACTTATTACTATGGCTTTTGATGGAAAAACCAGAATAAAATAATTATTAAAATAAGCACGGTCAATAATTCAATTTTTTGAATTATTGACCGTGCTTATTTTTCTAGTGATGTGGTATTTGTTCAGTGAAACTATAGAATTGTGATTTATCCGAGAAGTCAGCCATGTATTGTCCGTTTAGTCCAGCCTTTTGACCAAAATATCCAAGGTCAATGATAAGATCTTCTTCTGGTTTTAGAAAATGAATTTTACCCTTTAAAGCCATACTACGGATGTAATTTATCATTTTGATAACTAGTGATTCAGGATTTTTGTTCGTATCGATTTTTTTTCTACCTGATTTAAAACATCGATAATATCTAGTAATTTAGGTGATTGATTTTCGTATGATAATAACCCCTTAACTAGACTTTCGATTACTAACTTTGCATCTGAACTGGTTTTTACTTCAGTCATAATTTTCCCCCTATGGATTTATGCAATACCAATACTAATTTTAAAATAAAAATTGATATTAATCAATTTATCTAAAGTCACCATTTAATAATGAAACTAAATATTTGTCAGCAGTTTTAGTATCAATATCGGGTTGTTCAAATAGGCACCACTCTAATACAGCAATTATTAAGTCACTATAAAACCGTGCAAGTAATTTTGCTGGTACCTCTATTTGAGTATTTGTTTCACAGTAATCGTAAACAAGATTGTTTGCTTCTTGACGTAAGTATCCTGACATGCTGTGCCAAAGATTTGAATCGACACCATTATTTTTAGTTATGTTTTTTACTAAATTTTGATGACGGTTGAAAAAATCTAATAGTAAATTGAATATGCTCGTGATTCCTTCTTCATCATCTGAATCGTCTGAAATTTTAGACAGAATATCTTTTCCAATATAAGACCAAAAGTATTGGAGTAAATCATACTTGTCATCAAAATAATTATAGAAAGTGGCACGTGGATATTCACTTTTTATGCAAATATCATTCACGGTTATTTTGTCGAATTCTTTTTCGCTTAACGCTTCAAATAGAGCCACGCGAAAGGCTTTAAGTGTTCGCTTTGCGCCTAGTGTCAGGTGCTGAGTTACGTCGATTTTCATTTTTCATCTCACCCTAATATAAATATATCTCAATAATTTGACCTTAACATATGTTTATATTTTTACAAGTGCAAAAATGTAACCGATTTAAATTTTCAATAAATTTTTGATTTTTCAAGTTAACTAGGAAAAGGGTTTTCACTTTTTTGCACTTTGGATAAATATGTCTAAATTTTAACAGTAATTTAGTGATTGTCCCTTGCCTATAGTAGAAAATAATTTTATTATTATCTTTGTGTTTGACAACTGTCAATTATTTTACACTTGAATTGATTATGGGATTGGGAGTATAGGAATGAAGTGGATTACTAAAAAATATACAGCAGCACTGATTTTATGGGTCGTTGTTGTTTTGGCCGCAATCTTTGCAATGCCAAATGTTTCTCAGTTAGTTCGTGATAATGGTGCAATTACATTACCAAGTTATACTGAGAGCCAAAAGGCTAAAAAGATTGAGAAAAAGGCTAATGGAAATAAGTCAGTAAGGACTTATACAGCTGTTTTTAATGATACGGATAACACAAAATTATCTAAAAAACAGTCTGAAGATATTACTGACAAATTAAATCAATTACAAAATACAAGTTATCTTAAGATCAATAAGGTAATGGGTCCAAGCGATAATGCTCAAACTAAAAAGCAATTGATTGCTAAGGATAAGACAACACAATTAGCACAAATTACTGTTAAGAGCAGTGGAGAGATAAGTAAGCAAGTTGATGAATTACAAAGTCAATTAAAGATTTCTGGTATCAAGACATATGTTACAGGTTCTGATGCTTTGAATGATGACTTTACAACAGTTACTGAAAAGGGTATCCAAAAGACTGAGGTCATCGCGGTTATCTTTATCTTCATTGTTTTGATCTTAGTTTTCAGATCACCTATTGTACCTTTGATTTCATTATTAAATGTTGGTGTTTCATTTATTACCGCATTGAGTATCGTAATGAATTTAGCGGAAAAGGCTAATTTTCCAATTTCTAACTTTACCCAAGTATTCTTGGTGGTTGTTCTATTCGGAATTGGTACTGATTACAATATCTTGCTCTATAATTACTTTAAGGGTGCGCTTTCTAGAGGAATGTCGGCTGTAGAAGCTGCTCATGATGCGCAGCGACACGGTGGACGTACGATCCTCTACAGTGGAATATCAGTTTTGATTGGATTTACGGTTTTAGCATTAGCTAAATTCGAGTTCTATCAAAGTGCGGTTGCCGTTGCAATCGGTGTTCTAGTATTACTAGCAGTGTTATTAACTTTGAACATGTTCTTTATGGAAACGCTTGGCGCTAAGATGTTTTGGCCAAGTAAAATCGGTAGCGGTTCTGGTAAGAGTCGTATCTGGTATGGATTATCTCGTTCAGCTTTAGCATATCCAGTTGTTATTATTGCTGTTGTTGCTGTAATGGGTATTCCATTCTTAATAAATTCAAATTCACATTTGAACTTTAATAATGCCGATGAGGTTCCAAATACATATCAAGCAAAACGTGGTTATGAAGTTATTCAAGATCACTTTAGTAAAGGAATGTCAGCTCCAGCAACAGTTTATATTCAAAGTGATTCTAAGTTGAATACTCAAGAAAAACTTGCTGCTATTGATGATTTAACTCAATATCTTAAAAAAGAACCTGGTGTTAAAACTGTAGCCTCAGCTACACAACCAGGTGGTAGTAAAATTAAGAGTATGTATCTAAAGGATCAATTAGATACTATTAATAATGGTTTAACTGCTTCAGAAAAAGGTATTGCAGAAATAAAAGCTGGTTTGAATTCTGCTAATAACCAACTAAAAGCTTCAAATATTAGTGGAAGTACAGCTCAAGTACAACAATTGGCTAATGGTACTAGTCAACTACAAAGTGGTGCTCAACAATTATCAAGCGGTATTAATGAATATACTAGTGGAGTTTCAAGTGTAAATAGTGGACTTCAAAGTGCTAATAGTTCATTACCAGCTTTGACAAGCGGAGTATCAACTTTGGCAAGCAGTTCTCAACAATTAACTTCAGGTTTGTCACAATTACAAAGCCAAGTTAGTGGATTATCTGCTCAAGCTAGTCAAATTATGGCTATGTTAGCAAGTTCAGGACAAAATACTTCTGCTATGGCATCTCAAATGGGTGCTTTGCAAAGCGCAATTAGTCAATTATCATCTGGTTCTGCTGCAATTTCTGGTGGTATGACACAACTACAAAGTCAAGTACCAGCATTAACTTCTGGTATGTCTACTTTATCAAATGGTACAAGTACTTTGGCAGCTACAAGTCCAACATTAACAAGTGGTGGTCAAAGTGTTGCTAGTGGAGCTGCAACGGTTAATAGTGGTGTTCAACAAATGAATACTCAACTTCAAGCAATGGCTGCACAAATTACAGAATTAGAAGATGGTCTAACAAGTGCTAGTGATGGTCTTGATACTTTGGCACAAGGTAATTCAAGTATGAAATCATACTTAGGCGAATTGCAAAAGTCATATATTGGAAATGATTTCTATCTTCCAAAAGCTTCTATTAAGAGTCCTGTCTTTAAACCATCATTAGATGCTTATATGGATAAGGATCGTAAGATTGCTGAATTGACACTTGTCTTTAAGGGTGATCCAAATAGTGAAAAAGTTTCTGGACAATTGAAGACTATTCAATCGGATATGAAGTCTAGATTAAAACATGGTGCTCTAAAGAACGCTAAAGTTGCAGTTGGTGGACAAACTTCTGAAAACAATGATCTACGTAAGTTAGCTAACGGAGACTTTGGACGTACAGCAATTATTATGACAATTGGTATTGGGATTGCTTTGATAGTTGTTACAGAGTCGATCTTGCAACCAATGACGATTATTGGAACATTGTTATTAACATATGAAGCTTCAATGGGAATAACTCGCTTTGTATCTCGTGTAGCATTAGGAGACTCAATGTTGAGTTGGAATACACCATTCTTTACATTTATTATGTTAATGGCTTTAGGTGTTGATTATAGTATCTTCTTAATGGTTCGTTTCAAGGATGAAAAGGAATCTGATTTGAAGGTTAGAATGCTAAATGCCGCAACCGCTATAGGTTCAGTCGTTATTTCAGCAGCAATTATTTTGAGTGGTACATTTGCTGCTTTGATACCATCAGGCGTAACAACTTTGATCCAGGTTGCTTTAGGTGTTATCTTTGGATTGATTATTTTAGTAATATTCCTTCCATTGACACTATCATCATTGATCAGTATGACTACTTGGCATGAAAATAGAATTCATCGAGTAACTCAACCTAAAAAAGGTATTAATAATCGTAAGAAAAAGAAATCAGAAACAACTGATTAAATAAGGAGTGTGACAAAAGGCGGTTTGCCACCGGAACATAGCCTAGAGACACGAATGATTGGCACTATCAATCATTTGTGGTTCGTAGCTATGTGGAGGTTGCAGCTTTTTGTTGCACGTTTAGGATATAAAAGTTTGTAGACGAAAATAGGGGTTGTGACTTATGTCACGACCCCTATTTTTTGTAAGCATAGATTATATCTCGACTTCTTTTAAATCGTGTTGCTTGTGACCACAAAGGTATATTAAAGTGCATCCGATGACAGTTATAACAATCATTAGCCAAATAGAATTACGAGCATGTGTGCCGCCAATATAAAGGTCTCCAACGATAGTAGCAAGTAAAGCAATGGTGATACCGATCCATTGACGTTGAGTAAAGGCAGCTCCTTTATTACTACGATCTTCACGTTTAGTTAAGTAAGGCAATATAGCGCCTAATCCTACTAGAGAAGCAATTGCAACAATATTAATTATTAGTTCGTACCACCAAGTAGCTGACATTGATGGTACATCCTTTGGACCCATTCCAAAAATAGTTGCAGCCAGAGTAATTAGCAAACACCACCAACCAATAATTTGGGCTATTTTGTCATTTTTGATAAAAGTGTAATCGGATGGAAATTCATTACTTCTTCTACGTACTTGAATAAAAGCAAAGAATACCCAACAAGTTACTCCAGGAGAAATTATTCCGTTCAAATTAAGTAACCAATCAAATACATCCAACATACTTGGTAAAAATATTCCAAGCATCATGATGAAAGCACTAAGTCCGCAGGTTAAGAGGTAACCATTAATTGGAAGTCCTGATGCGGTAGTTTTTTGAAGTATTTTTGGTATGTATTTACTTCCGGTATCTGAAATAAGCATCCTAGTCATTGCATCAAGTAAGACTGCAAGTAGGGCTGATAAATAAAGTATTTCTGTAAGAGCAAAAATATACATAAAAATATTTCCAAGATGAAAATGTTGACCTAGAGCTTGAAATGCGTAGTAAGATCCATTCATCTTTAAATCGGTTGGTAGATGATAAGCATTGAAGAAAACACTTAAAGAAAAAGAACCGAAAATCGTTAAAAACCCAGTCATTGCTGCTAACATGATCATGGCTTTCGGGAATTCTTTTTGTGGATTACGCATTTTAGTTATAAAAGGAGCGATAGATTCTGCACCGTTGATTCCATAAATCAATAAACCAATGGTTGTTAGATAATGGAAGTCGAATTTTGGCATTAATGCCTTTGCTGTTATTGGCTCTGTTTCAATATGTCCACCCATAGACAAGGCTGTAAAAGTCATAACAACAAATAAAACAGTCATGCTGAACATTGCTATTCCGCCAACTTTGCTAAGAAATTCCATTGAATTTTTAAATTTAGATTGAATGTAAATAAAGACGATAAAAACTACCAAAGTTAAAAGAGCAAATCCACTATTTGATAATTGATCTTGTAAATTAGCAGTCCCATTTATCAACCAACCAATACCGATAACAATCGTATTAGCAGTATCTACAATATAAGGAATTGATGCTGCCCAATGAGTCCAAGCGGTTAAATATCCCATAAAATCGCCGTTGGTACCTCGTACCCATGATGAAAGACCGCCAGTTTCATGGTTGAATGCTGACCCTAGATGTCCAACCATCATTGAATAGGGGACAACATATAATACTATCATTAGGATCCAAGATATTATTACGCTTAATCCTTGATTTTGAAAATTATAAATTAGGTCATCGAACCCAACAACCGTAACAAACCCCATTAATGCAAGCGTAGGCCAGTTAATGTATTTTTTATTTGGATCTTTCATAATGAAAGCCCCCAATCACTTAAACAGATTTGTGAATTAATGTTTAAATAATTTGTGGTCTCAAATTAGTTACAACATATATTTTTATATCAATTTTTCAGTGTTAATACAATAGATTTTACTAAAAAAAGTCAAAAAGTTGTAAACGTTTCCATTACTCTAGGACAAGAGCTTTAATGGATAACAAGAAATATCAAAAATGTATATTCAATCTTTATTATCATTTATATTCATTGCTTGTATATTTTTTGTGTGACTTCATTGAATAAATGATAATGATATATATTTCACAATTACTAAGGGATGTTTTAATGTATACACAAAAAAACAACTGAGCAAAACTTATTAGTCTTTCTCAGTTGCTTTGTATGAACTTTTATTTTTTAATATTTTTTTCGTAGAACTTCCAGAATTTAGCAGCAACATCATCTTTTGACATCAAAGGCCAAGTTACTGGTTCTTTATTATTTTGTATTACCGTTATCTCATTTGTATCGGTATTAAATCCTGAACCAACTTTTGATACGTCGTTTGCTAAAATCATATCTACGTTTTTTTCATGTAACTTTTTTTGAGCATATGGAATTAGATTTTCTGTTTCTGCGGCAAATCCTACAACGAATTGATCTGTTTTTTTCTTTGAAATTTCTTTCAAGATGTCAGGATTCTTCTGAAGTTTGATCGTGTAAATATCTTCATCATTATTCTTTTTTATCTTTTGTTCGGCTTTGTGGACGGGCCTAAAGTCGGAAACAGCTGCTGCCATTACTAAAACATCAGTCATGGCAAAGGTTTCTTCTAGTTTTTTTTGCATCTCAATTGCGGTTGATACATGAACTTCTTCAATATTAGGAGAACTTATTGGATCATGAACGGTGCTTATCAATGTAACATGCGCTCCCATGTCAGCAGCTACGTTAGCAAGTGCAATTCCCATTTTTCCAGAAGACCTATTTCCAATAAAACGAACTGGATCAATGGCTTCTTGAGTTCCGCCTGCTGTTACAATTACGTTAGTTCCAGCTAGTACTGGCTTAGTAAAAGTCTTATAGATCTCTACCATGATATTTTGAAGGTCAGGTAATCGTCCTTTACCGGTTTCTCCTTCAGCAAGAAAACCAGAATCAGGTTGCACAACGGTAATATCCATTAATGCTAACGTTCTAAGATTTTTTTGAACAGCAGGGTTTTCCCACATAGTCGTATTCATTGCTGGAAAAACAATTTTGGGTGCATCTGTTGCCAATAAAGTTGTAGTAGCTAAATCATCAGCTATACCATTTGAGATTTTGGCAATTATGTTAGCTGTTGCTGGAAGGATAATTGCTAAATCAGTCCAACGAGCTAATTTAATGTGAGGGATAAAGTCGTCGTTACTAGATTGTGCTGTGAAATTATCAGTTAAAACTGGTCTTTGACTAAGAGTAGCAAAAGTCAGCGGAGTTACAAATTTTTGAGCCGCCTCTGTCATAACTACTTGAACACAAGCCTCCGCTTTTATCAATTCTCTGACGACACTTAGTGCCTTGTAGGCTGCAATACCACCTGAAACGTAAAGTGTTACATGCTTATCTTTTAACATATGTTCACCTCAAAAGCTTTTCTTTCCTCTATTATACATGTTTTATTATATGATAAAATTTTTAGTAACAGGGGGATCAGCATGTATACGTCAACTATTGTTATAATTATTGCCATTTTGCTATTCATGGTTAGTAACAATTTTTTGTTAAGTACTTTTCAAAATCTTGGATTAAACTTTTGGGCAAGTGAAGTAATAATTGGAATTATTATCTTATTAGTTGTTTTCTTGATTTATAAATTTATTTTGAAGAAAATTTTTGATAAAAAATAAGGAGTCTTATCAATATATTATTGATGATGACTCTTTTTTTGTAACAGAGAAGTGTAAAATTAATAGTAGATATATTTCCACCAAAGGAGTAGTGAGAAGATGGAAAATACAAATTCAAATGGTATCTCTAATACTGTTTTGTCTAAAAAAATTGCTCAAGAAGGGATGGTTTTATTACAAAATAACCATCATGTATTACCTTTAAAAACAAAAACAGTTGCTGTATATGGCAGTGGCGCATTTGCAACAGTGAAGGGTGGTACAGGTTCAGGTGATGTTAATCAAAGAACTACTTCAATTGTGGAAGGTTTAGAGAATTCAGGATTCACTGTTACAACTAAAGCCTGGTTGAATCGATTTCAAAGATACTATCAAGCAAAAGAGGCTGAATATAGTAAAGATACTAATATATTATCTCCAGCATTTAGTATGGATGATCCAGAAATTAGTGACTTTAATGAAGCTCCAGTCGGAATTTATGTAATTTCTAGAAGTTCAGGTGAAGGTTTTGATCGCAAAAATGAGGCTGGTGATTTTCAATTATCTGAAAATGAACTTTCAAATATACAACGTTTAAGTGAATACTATGAAAACAGTGTTTTACTATTAAATGTTGGTGGAATAATTGATACAAGTTTTGTTGACTCTTGTCCGTTACTAGATAGTATTTTGTTGATCTCACAGCCTGGGATGACAGCTGGTGATGCAGTCACAGAGATACTAGATGGTACTAAGACTCCATCAGGTAAATTATCCGATACATGGGCGGATTATCAAAAATATCCTGCAATTAATAATTTTGGAGTTAAAAATCCAGAGTATTCTGAAGGAATTTATGTTGGGTATAGATATTTTGATAGTTTTCAAATTAAATCGAGATACGAATTTGGATTTGGATTAAGTTATGCACAATTTGATATTAAAACTAAGAGAGTTTCAGTTAATGAAAAAGAAATTTCCATAAAAGTAGAAGTTAGAAACGATAGTGAAAAATATCGTGGGCAAGAAGTAGTGCAAGTTTATATTTCTAATCCTCAATCAGATATACCTACTCCATATCAGGTATTACGTGCATTTGGTAAGACTAAGATTTTAAAGCCACATGAATCACAAGAACTAGATCTTACGATAAAAACTGAAGATTTAGTAATTTTTGACGAACGAAACGCTGCCTTTGTACTTACACCTGGTATATATATATTACGTGTTGGTAATAGTTCTCGTAATACTAAAGTGGTTGCAGAAATGAAATTGGATAGAAAAACGATCATTAAAAAAGTGGAGCATAAAGTATGTCCACAATTTGATCCTACGAAACTCAGAAAGAATAAAGTTAAATTACAAAGAACATCAGGTGTACCGTTCTTTTTACTAAAATCAGAAAATTTTGATCAGGGTGATCCAATCAAGTATCACGATTTTTCTGAAGTGGTAACTTATACAGTTGATGACAAAAAATTGCCAGGTAAGTATTTTAATGAAAAGACCATCACTAAGACTAAGGTAAACAATTTAAAGTTATCAGATGTCTACAATAAAAAAGTTTCTATTGAAACATTTGTTGCTAATTTAGATAACAAAGAATTAGTTGACTTGGTGGAAGGAAGCTTGGAAGAAAGTAATGACAGCATAATCGGAAACGCTTCAAGTCTCGTAAAAGGAGCTGCTGGGCAAACTGTTGAAAATAAAAAACGTGGAATTCCGGAAACGGTGAATGCTGATGGACCAGCAGGCTTACGATTGGATAAAAGTTACAATAATACTGCGTGGCCGATTGGAACTTTGATAGCTCAAACGTGGAATACGAAATTGGGCCAGGAAATGGGATCTGCAATTGGTGAAGAGATGAAACGTTGTGGAGTGACACTTTGGTTAGCTCCAGGGATGAATATTCATCGAGATCCATTAGGTGGACGTAATTTTGAATACTTTTCAGAAGATCCTTTACTATCAGGGATTATGGCAGCCTCAGAAACTAAGGGGGTTCAAAGTCATTCAGGATTGGGAGTTACGATCAAGCATTTCTTGGGTAACAATCAAGAAAGTTATCGCAATACTGGTAACAGTATTATAGGCGAACAGGCATTGAGAGAGATATATTTGAAGAATTTTGAAATTGCTATAGAAGAAGAACAACCTTTAGCAATCATGTCTTCATATAATATGGTCAATAATTACTTTTCAGGGGCCAATTTTGAAGCTTTAACTAATATACTTCGCGACGAATGGAACTTTGAAGGATTAGTTATGACTGACTGGTTCAGTGCCGCAGATCCTAGAGAAAGTATGCATGCTGGTAACGATTTAATTATGCCAGGTGCTTCTAAAGATACTTTATTTGCGGCTATCGACGATCTAAAACCAAAATTCAATGAAGATGGTAGTATTGCGACTAAACAAGTTTTGAATCCTGCTGAGATGAAATTAGATACCATAGAATTATGGAATGACTTTATTCCCGATGTAGATGGAAATGTTTTAATTAAAGTTAAAGTATCATCTGATAAAATTAGCGAGAAAGTTAAAGAACTATTTTATTCTGGAAGTATTCAAGTATTAGATGATAGTCATATAATTATTCAAGGTAAATGGAAAGATAACAATGATTTAAATTTAGGCGATATTCAAAAATCAGCGATCCATATACTTGAAACTATTATGAAAACAGATAAATTTAAAAGTTTAATGGCATAAAAAAAGGAACAATGCACTAGTCCCTGTCAAGTTGACAGATGAAATATTATAAAGTTGAATCTGTCTCT